>CAZRLX010000030.1:0-17770 GCA_964601115.1 uncultured Chthoniobacter sp.
TGGCCTGGAGCGGGAAGACGTGGCCGGGTTGGACGAGGTCGCCGGGTTGGGACTTGGAGCTGGCGAGGACGCGGATGGTGGCCGCGCGGTCTTTGACGCTGATGCCGGTGGTGGTGCCTTTGGTGGCGTCGACCGAGACGGTGAAGTCGGTTTTGAAGAGTTCGCGGTTTTGGGCGACCATGCGCTGGAGGCCGAGGGCGGCGGCGCGTTCGGTGGTGATGGGCGCGCAGACGAGTCCGCGTCCGAATTTCACCATGAAATTGACAGCGGCTGGGGTGACCTTCGAGGCGGCCATGACGAGGTCGCCTTCGTTTTCGCGGTCGGCGTCGTCGGTGACGATGACCATTCGCCCGCGCCTGATGTCCGCAATGACTTCGGGGATCGGGTCGAATGGTTTTTTCATGGGTGGCGGAAGCGATACCACACGCTCCAGCGGGAGGAAAGGGCGGGTGTTTTCAAAAAACTGGCCGGGCAGAGTGTGGTTTGAGACGATTTGCCGATGTCGGAAAGCTCTCTCCGCCGTTCGTTGGAAATCCACAAGGGGTTGGTGGAAGTGAGTGCGTTGATCAATGGAATCACGCATCGCGAAGCTTTGTTGCGGGAGGTGCTGGATGTGGCGAGGCGGGTGATCGGCGCGGAGGCGGCATCGATTTTTTTGTTGGAGGAGGAGAGCGGTGATTTGAGGCTGGAGATGGATGCGCGGGGCGGCGGCGCGGTGGAGCGGCCTGGGATCGTGGTGCCGCGGGGGGCTGGGATCGCGGGGTGGGTCTTCGAGAAGAGCGAGGCGCAACTGATTCCCGATGCCTATGCGGATGCGAGGTTTTTCAAGGAGGCGGACCAAGCGACGGGCTTCAGGACGCGCTCGATTCTATGTGCACCGTTGATCGCGGGAGGCAAGACGATCGGTGTGCTGCAGGTGCTGAATGCTTCGGGCAAAGTGGCGTTCGATGAGGTGGAGTTGGAGGGCTTGGTGGCGCACGCGAATCTGGCGGCAACGGCGATCGGCAAATTGCAAGCGCTCGAGCGGGAACGCGAGCGCGAGCGGTTCCAGCGGGATCTCGCGGTGGCGGCGGAGATTCAGGGTGAGCTTCTGGCGCGGGCGATCCCGCAAACGCTACATGGTGTGGTTTTCGCCGCGCACAATGTGCCAGCGGCATGGGTGGGCGGGGATTTTTACGGGGTGTTTCCGAGGGGCGACGGCGAGGTGGATTTTGTGATCGGCGATGTCTCGGGCAAGGGAATGCCTGCGGCGTTGCTCATGGCGCAGACGTTGAGCGCGCTGCCGTTTGTGTTTCAGGCGGCGGGTGGACCCGCGGAGGCCCTCGGGATGCTGAACCGCACGTTCAGCGAAGGCATGGTGCGGGGCATGTTCATGACTGTGCTGGCTGGGCGGATGGTTCCACAGCGGCGGGAAGTGATGCTGGCGAGCGCGGGTCATCCGGCGCCGGTGGTGGTGGATACGCTCGGTGTGGCGGGGGAGTTTGGGATTCCGGTGGGGCTGCCGGTGGGTATCACGCCGCAGGTGGATTATGCCCAAAGTGTCGTTCGCTTGGGGGTAGGCGGTCGGGTTGTGCTCTTCACGGATGGGCTGGCCGAGTCGCGCTCGGCGGCGGATGGATGTCATTTTCAAGAAAGGATGCTCTCGGAAATCTCGGGCCCGCCCGACACATGCGGGGGAATTCTGCGGCGGGTGGTGGAGGCGGAGGGCAGGCACCGTGGGGGACAGCAGCCGCGCGATGATTTGACCGTGCTGGTCGGGGCGTTCGAGTGAGCGTGTCGCGGATTGATTTTTTCGCGGATCGGAGGATGGTGGTGCCCTTGTATGTTTTTCGACGGACTGAAATTTCTCTTTATCTGCCTTGAGGTCGTTCTGATTTTCAACCTGCTCATCGTGGTTCACGAGTTGGGGCATTTTCTGGCTGCGCGCTGGCGCGGGCTGGTGGTTGAGAAGTTTGCGATCTGGTTCGGCAAGCCGATTTGGAGCAAGACGATCGGCGGGGTGGAATACCGTCTCGGCTCGATTCCGGCGGGCGGGTTTGTGGCGATTCCGCAATTGGCGCCCATGGAGGCGATCGAAGGCGAGAGCGGACAGAGTCGTGAGCATCTGCCGCCGGTGAAGCCCCTCGACAAGATCATCGTGGCGGCGGCGGGGCCGTTGTTCAGCTTCGGGTTGGCGTTTGTGATGGCCTGCATCGTGTGGATGGTCGGCAAGCCGCAGAGCGAATTCGACACGACGATGGTTGGCTATGTGAAGGAGGGTGGGCCCGCCGCTGTGGCCGGGATGCGCCCTGGAGACAAAATTCTTTCGGTCGACGGAAAGCCCGTGAAGCATTTCCTGAGCGGCACGGACAGCGTGAAGTGGCGCGTGGTCCGCAGCGAGGGGGAGACGATTCCGATCGTGGTCGAGCGCGAGGGCCAGGAGATCACGCTGAATTCGGGGTGGGCGAAGCCCGAGACTTCGAGTTGGCGGCGGCCCGCCTTGCGGGAAATCCAGATCGGCCCGCGCATCGTGCCGGGCGTGGGGTTTGTGGTGCGGGGAAGTTTGGCCGACACGTCGGGATTGAAGGCGGGGGACCTTGTCACCGCTGTGAATGGCGTGCCGATTTTCAATCTCAGCGAACTCGGGCCGGTGATCGACGCGAACCGAGGGAAGACGGTGGCATTCGAGATCGAGAGAAACGGCCAACCCGAGACGGTGAATGTGGCATTGCCTCCCGCCACGGCGGATGCCGCGCCGGTGGATTTCGGGATCGAGTGGGGGCGCACGAAGTTGGTGCATCCGTCGCCGTTCGCCCAGGTGTCGGATGCGGCGACGAGTATTTTCCGCATGGTCGGGGCGTTGCTGTCTCCTGCGTCGGATGTCAAAGCCGCGCACTTCAGCGGGCCGGTGGGCATCATGCGGCTCTACTACCAGATTTTCGAGTCGGAGGACGGATGGAGGATCGCGTTGGCCTTCAGCGTGCTGATCAATGTGAACCTCGCCTTGCTGAACCTGTTGCCATTTCCTGTGCTCGACGGAGGGCATATCACGCTCGCGATCATCGAGGCGATCCGCCGCAAGCCGATCAGCGTGCGGGTGCTTGAGGTGGTCCAAACCGCCTGCGCGCTGCTCCTGATCGGGTTCATGCTTTACCTGACGTTCTACGATGTCGGTGACATCGTGGCGGACGGCAAGCCGCCGGTGGAACGGAGGAATTAGGCGTGGGGCTGGAGTTTCGCAGCCATTTTCCAAGGCGCGCCAGCCGCGAGGTGCGGATCGGCCGGTCTGCGGTGGGCGGGGAAAACCCGCTGCGCATCCAGTCGATGCTCACAAGCGACACGATGGATACGGCGGCATGTGTCGCCGAGACGCTTCCGCTGGTGGAAGCGGGGTGCGAGATCGTCCGCGTGACCGCGCCGACGGTGAAGGACGCGAGGAACCTCGAGGCGATCCGCGAGGCATTGCGGGTTCTGGGGTGCGATGTCCCGCTGGTGGCGGATATTCATTTCAAGCCCGAGGCGGCATTGGAGGCGGCGAAGTGGGTCGAGAAGGTGCGGATCAATCCAGGCAACTTTGCCGATTCCAAGAAATTCAACATCCGCGAATACACGGACGCTGAATACGCCGCCGAGATCGAGCGCATCCGCGAGCGGTTTGCGCCATTGGTTTTGCTCTGCAAGGAGCGAGGGATCGCGATGCGGATCGGCACGAACCATGGCAGCCTGAGCGACCGCATCATGAACCGCTTCGGCGACACGCCCGCCGGTATGGTTGAAAGCGCGATCGAGTTCGCGCGGATCGCGCGGGAATTCGACTACCACGACATTGTGTTTTCGATGAAGGCGTCGAACCCGAAGGTGATGATCCAAGCCTACCGGTTGCTGGCTGCGCGCCTTGACGAGCTCGATCGCACCGAGGGTGGCGGTTGGAATTATCCCATCCATCTCGGCGTCACCGAGGCCGGCGACGGCGAGGATGGCCGGATCAAGAGTGCGATCGGCATCGGCAGCCTGCTTGCGGACGGCATCGGGGACACAATTCGCGTGTCGCTTACGGAGGACGCGCGGCATGAGGTTCCCGTGGCCAAGGCGCTGGCGGAGATTGCCAGTCCGCAGGCACAGGCTCCCGCGCTGGAAGGCTGGCCGTTCGATCCCTTCACCTACACCCGCAGAGGCAGTGAACGGATCGAGGTGGCGGGGGTGTCGGTTGGCGGTGGCGAGTTGGTGCGTGTGGTGGTGCGGCGGGCGGTGTTTGACCAGGTGGCCCACAAGTTGGACGGCCTTGGCGACTACAGGCCCGAGATTGTGTTCGAGGACGCCGATGTCGTGGAAATCGATCCCACCGATGCCGCCTCGGTGGCGCGTGTCAACGCGCTTGATAGCCCGCGACTCGTGGCGGTGGCCGACGGATGCGCTTTGCCGGTGATCGGAGCCTACCGGTTGCTTGCGAAGATGCTGGAGGAGCGGCATCCGATTTTATTGAAGGACACGCTGGACGGCGGGAGCGGCGACTTTTTACGGAACCTTCTGCGCGCGGCGACGAATCTCGGCTCGCTTCTGTGTGACGGCATCGGCGATGCGGTGCTGGTGCAGGGCGAGGAGGCGCCGGGGCAATCTCTCCGTATCGCCTACAACACGCTTCAGGCCGCCGGGGTGAGGATTTTCAAGACGGATTATGTCGCCTGCCCGAGTTGCGGGCGGACATTGTTCAATCTGCAGGAGACCACCGCCCGCATCAAAGCGGCGACGTCGCATCTCAAGGGCGTGAAAATCGCGATCATGGGTTGCATCGTCAACGGGCCAGGCGAAATGGCCGATGCGGATTTCGGCTACGTCGGCGGGGCGCCCGGCAAGGTGAACCTCTACGTCGGCAAAACGCCGGTGAAGTTCAACATCCCCCAAGCCGAGGCGGTGGAGCGGTTGGTCGATCTCATCCGCGAACACGGCCGATGGATCGAGCCACAAGCGGTTGCGGCCAATTGACGGCGGTGCGCTTGTCGCGCCCATGGGGCTGTTTTCAGTGCTCGAGGAGCCAGTCGGGCAGCCGGGTGTGGACGCGGGCGCCGATCGTGTGGAGCAGGCTGTAAAGCCCGAAGTAGGCGCGGTTCACGTAGATGCTGTCAGGTGATCCACGGCGTCCGCGAAATCCCCGCAGACTTTCATCGCGGCGGTTCCGCTCGCCGAGGTCGTAGATGGACCGCATGAAGGTGGGATCGGAAAAATCGAAGAATCCATCGCGGAACGGACGGGCGAGAATTTCGATTGATTCGGCGCACAGGCCCGCGATGCGCGAGCGGTAGGCGTCGGAGTCGCCGGGCAGCAGGACGTTCAGGTCCTCCAACGAGGACAGGAGAGCGGCACGGTCGTCGAGCAGGCGCGCGTCCAGAAAGCGAAAATGACGACGGTAGAAATCGGGTTCGATTTTTTTCGCGCACCCGAAATCCAGCACGACGAGTCCGCCGTCGCGCACGAGGAAATTTCCGGGATGGGGATCGGCATGGAAGAAGCGCAGCGAGTGGATTTGGAATTCGTAAAAATCCCAGAGCGCCTGTCCGATCCTGTCGCGCTCCTCGCGGCTCGCCGGGCTTTTTGCGAAGCGGTCGAGAGTGAGTCCCTCGATCCACTCCATGGTGAGAATGCGGCGGCAGGAAAGCTCCGGGAAGTAGCGGGGAAACGAGACGCCCTTCAGATGCGATGACGCTGCGGAGAGTTCCTGCGAGCGCTGCAATTCGAGCGTGTAGTCTGTTTCCTCGAGCAGGCGCTCCTCGACTTCGCGGAAGTAATCCTCCACGTCATTCTCGCGGACGCCGAGAATCTGGAGCGCGACGGGTTTCACGATGCGGAGGTCGCTGCGCAGGCTTTCCGCGACGCCGGGGTATTGCACTTTTACGGCAAAGGCGCGGCCGCCTTTTGTGGCCTTGTGGACCTGGCCGATCGAAGCGCCGTGGGCGGCTGTCTCGGAAAAGGAGTCGAAGATTTCCAACGGGCTTTTGCCCATCTCGCGCCGGAACGTCCGCGCGACAAGCGGGTAGGAGAGCGGCGGAGCGGAATACTGGGCCTGGGCAAACCGTGTCGCATAGGCGTCGGGAAGGAGGCTCTGGTCGATGCTGAGCATCTGCGCGAGCTTGAGCGGCCCTCCTTTCAGTTCGCTGAAGGTTTTGTAGACCGCCTCGGCGTTTCGCTCGTGCAGCAGGGTTTCATCCTGCGGCGCGCCAACGCACCGTTGGCCGTAGTGCTTGAGGTAGTTCATGCCGACGCGCGCGCCGGTGCCCGCGAATGCCGCCATGCGGCCGAGGCGGGAACTTCTGAGCGTGGTCTGTTCGCCCATCGCTCAGGATTTTCCGCACGCCCGGGGCGCGAGGAAACGCAACAGGTCGAATGCCGAATCGATCGCCTGGGTGCGCATGAGGTCGAAGGCGAGGGTCACGGATTTTTCCACATAGGCGTCGGAGCGTTCGAAGCGGGGGCTGGTGTCCTTCACATGGAAATCGATGGCCGACCGCAGGAGCAGGTAGAGAGCGGAAGGGTAGAGGCTCGCCAGTCGTCCCCGCCCGGCGATCTCGCCGCTGGAAACGCCTGCGCCAACCAGGCTGGACGCCCAGTCCTTGAAGCGCCGTTCCATGCCGTGGAGCCATTCCGGACTGGCCACGGGAGAGAGGTGCCGGAACCGAAAAAGAAGCACCGTTCGGACATCCAGCGACTTCTCAAGAAACGCGTAGAGGAACGCCAGCATGCGTTGGCGCGCGTCGAATCCCTCCCACTCGGCCCCCGACTCCACCGCGGCGATTGTTTTGGCGACGAGTTCCTCCCAAAACGCCGACTCCAGCGCCTCCAACGAGCCGAATTCATTGTAGAAGTCCCGCTCGCCCATTCCCAGCGGTTCGCACAGCGCGAGCACCGATGCGGGCAACTGTGAGTGACGCGCCACATGCTCGCAAAAGGCGTGAAATATTTTTTCTCTGTTTTCCATGGCATTAACTCTACGAACGAAACATCGCTGAGGGGGCGTTTGTCGTAACCTCGGCGAACCATTAAGCAGATCTCGTGGATCGTTTTTCCCCTTTGAGGGCTTTTATGGCCACAGGTGCCTTGAAGGCCCCGTCGTGGCGTCGGCGTTTTGATTTCATGTTGGTGTTTGGTTGTTGGGTTTTCCTCCACACCCATTCACCTCTTTTTATTTCTTAACCTCTGATCCGAATTTTGGGGTCCCACTCAAAGATGCCATCGTGAACGCTGATGTCCTCATCGGCAACCCACCCGGCCCAACCCATGCGCATGTTGGCGCTCTGAGGCAGAAGTTGTCACCACCCATAGAGTGACTCGGCAATTTGTCCGAGGGTTTATAAAACAAGAATCAAACTCTTCTCTAACCCCTATAGCTTGGGGGTCTGAGTTTTTAATAGCTGTTCAGGGGCTGGAACCTGCTTTTTAATTCGGGCCGTATGAACCCCTCACTTTTATCCGACGACGATTATTATCCATTGGTCGAGGCAAGGCACAGCGATCCCTTTCGGGTGTTGGGGATTCGATCGCAGGTGAGCGGCATGGTGGCGCGGGTGTTGCGGCCGGATGTCGCCGGTGTGGCTGTGGTGTTTGACGGGAAGACGGGGGCGCGCCACGAATTGGCGCGGGTCGGCGGGGACGGGTTGTTCGAGGCCTCGCTGAGCGGGGTGGATGCCGGTGTCTCCTATGCTCTCGAGTTCACTTCGCATGACGGGACGCGCTGGCGGGAGCGGGATGCGTATGCGTTTGGGCCGGTGCTTGGCGAGTTGGACATCCATCTTTTCAACGAGGGCACGCACTACGAGGTGCACAAAAAGCTCGGGGCGCATGTGATGATGCGGGATGACGTGCCGGGGGTTCATTTTGCAGTGTGGGCGCCGTCTGCCCAGCGCGTGAGCGTGGTCGGAGACTTCAATAATTGGGACGGCCGCCGCCACCAGATGCGCAAGTTGGTGCCCGCGGGTGTGTGGGAAATTTTTCTGCCCGGCGTGCATGAGGGGGCGCATTACAAATTCGAGATTCGCACTGCGCACGGGGAGGTGGTTTTGAAGACCGATCCGTATGCTTTTTTCGCACAACACGGCACGGCCACCGGTTGCATGGTGTTCGATCTCGGACGTTACCAGTGGAGCGACGGCGATTGGATGGAAGGGCGTCCCAAGGTGGATCCTTACAACAGCCCGATGAGCATCTACGAGGTGCACCTCGGGTCCTGGCAGCGGGTTGACGACAATGGCGAGCGGTTGCTGAGCTACCTCGAACTGGGTGACCGGTTGATTCCTTATGTGAAGGAGATGGGGTTCACGCACATCGAGTTGATGCCCGTGATGGAGCATCCGTTCGACGGGTCGTGGGGGTATCAGGTGGTGAATTACTATGCCCCCACGAGCCGGTTTGGGAATCCCGACGAGTTCCGGAATTTCGTCGACCGGTGCCATCAGGCGGGAATCGGAGTGATTTTGGATTGGGTCCCCGGGCATTTCCCGAAGGACGCGCACGGCCTTGCACGGTATGACGGGAGCTGCCTCTACGAGCACGAGGATCCGCGGTTGGGGGAACATCAGGACTGGGGAACGCTTATTTTCAACTACGGCCGGAACGAGGTGAAAAATTTCCTGATCGGCAACGCTCTGTTCTGGCTCGAGCAGTATCATATCGACGGCCTGCGGGTGGACGCGGTGGCGTCCATGCTCTATCTCGACTACTCGAGGAAGCCCGGCGAATGGCTTCCGAACTGCTTCGGTGGGCGGGAAAATCTCGAGGCGATCGATTTTTTGAAGCGGTGCAACGAGGAGTGCTACAGCCGGTTCCCCGGGGTGGCGTTGATTGCCGAGGAGTCCACTGCCTGGCCCGGCGTGTCGCATCCCACCTACAACGGCGGGTTGGGATTCGGGTTCAAGTGGAACATGGGGTGGATGAACGACAGTCTGAGCTACATCGCGCGCGAGCCGGTCCACCGCAAATACCATCAGGGCGATATCACGTTCTCGATGCTGTATGCCTTTCAGGAGCATTTCATTCTGGTGCTCAGCCACGACGAGGTGGTGCACGGGAAGGGGTCGCTCATCAACAAAATGCCCGGCGATGTTTGGCAGAAGTTCGCGAACTGCCGCATGTTTTTGGCATGGATGTGGGCGCATCCCGGCAAGAAGCTCATTTTCCAAGGCATCGAGTTCGGCCAGATTCGCGAGTGGCAGCACGGGTTCAGCCTCGACTGGCACCTGACCGGCCAACCGCTCCACGACGGGATGCGGCGGTTGGTGCGGGATTTGAACGCGCTCTACACGACCGAACCCTCGTTTTTCGAGTATGACGACAGCTACGAAGGCTATGAGTGGGTGGATTTCGGCGATGCGGAGAATTCGGTGTGGTCGTTTTTCCGGAAATCGCGCACAGGCGCGCCGGTCCTGTTCATCGTGAACGCCACGCCTGTGGTGCGTGGCGGGTATCGGGTCGGGGTGTCGGAGCTTGGGTTCTACCAAGAGATTCTCAACACGGACGCCGGGGAATACGGCGGCGGCAATGTGGGCAACTACGGTGGGGTGCCGGTGCACAAGGACTGGGCATGGCAGGGGCGTCCGCACTCGATTGAGGTCACGCTGCCGCCGCTTTCGGTCACGGCATACAAGGTGGTGAAATCCTGAGTTTCTTGGCGCCCGCTGTTGGGTGAAGAGGTGCGCGGGTTTTGGAAAACGGGCTTGCCTCCATTGTGTGCGCTCGTATGGTCCCGACGCGTGACTACCCTGCACAAGACTCCCGCACGGGCATTTTTTATGCTTGTTGCTATAAATGTTTATACGTCGATTTTCCTATGTTTTGCGGCTCCCGAGCGCGGGTCCGTGATAGGAGATGGATTTGAGGGGTTGCGGGAGGGTTTTGCGGACAAGGGAGTTGCTGGAGCAGAGTGTGTGTTTGATTTTTCCCCGAGCGGATCTACCTGGATCGAGGGGGTGGACGAGCGAACGGTTTTTCTGGCGTCGATATCGTCCGGCGACTGGCGTCTCGGGATCGGAAAGGGTGGGCAGATTTATTCGTTGCGCGGGCCCTTTGGCGAGTCGGTGCCGCCGCAGCGGGCGGATGCGCCATGGATTGACGAGGTGTGGCATCTGGTCGTGACGAACGAGGATCTCGTGGCCCCGGTGCATAAATTCCAGAACAGCGACCCCAAGAACAACTGGAGACCTGGAATGCCCATCCAATATTTCATCCACCAAGCGGGCATCTACCTGAAAAGCCTAACTGGCACGGAGGAGACGGGATCCGCGCAGGAGCCATTTTTCTCCCCGCTGCTTGGGAAGAAGTGGGATCCCACGACCGGCACGCTGTATTTGGTGAATTGGGCGCAGCAGGCACGGAGTCCGAATGTGTGGAAGTCCGGCGTGCTTGTGCAAACCGCATACCGCGATATCGGTGGCGGGGCGATCGAGGTGGTGCAAATTCTGTCAAACTTCGGTGAGGAGGCCATCACCTACATGAATGCGCCCTGGGGCGGGGTGCGGCATTCCAGTTTGCCGAACACGATTCTGTCGCAGCCCGACGGGGGATGGAAAAGAGTGGAGGGAACATGGGGGTGGGGGGGAATCCCCAGCGCGCCGTTCAATGAGACTGGAGGTTGGATCGGGTGGACTCGCGACCAGACTGACGAGGCGAGTGCGTCGCTTGGGTTGGTGTTTGGATTGGAGTCCGGGGAGAGGCCTCCGTGGCAGCGTGCGCGCAGCAAGATTCTTTACGGGTCCGCGTCGAAGGGGAGCGCACGAGACTACGACGCGGTGGAGACGAGTTGCAGTGTTAACGTGCCCCCCGGCGAGTCCCTCATGGTGCGCTGGTATTTGGTGGTCGACAGCTTTGCCGCGATGCGCGGGAGGGCTGCGGAATTGGCCGACAAGGCCATGATCTGGAAGCCTGAGTTCGACGGATCGGTGGTGAAGCCGGTGTGGGTAGCAAACGGAATGCCTGCGGAAAAAGGCGAGGGGAGTCCCTCGGCGCTTCTTCATGCCTTGCCTGTGAAGGGAACGGTGCCTGTGTATTTGTTGGAGGAAAAGGCCACAGGCAAGCGGTTCGCCGCGATCGATCCCTACACTGGCGTGCGCACGGCACCGTATCCGAACCCGCTGCCCGAGGATCATCCGGTCCACGCGACCTACGACAACCGCGAGGTGAACTATCAGTATGAAAGCGGTTTTGTTCCCAAGGCGCTCCTCGGGTTTGCCAGCCTCACGGAAAAGCCTGGGACGGCGCGTGTCGAACTGCCCGGTGTGGGCGGGGCGCCGCTTGTTGTTTGGGCTCCCGAGAAGACCGGGGCCCCCGCTGACAAATGAAGAGTTTGTTTTTTGCGATCTTGGGAATTCTTTCCGGCGTGGTCCATGCCGCCACTTCGGGCGAAGACCGTCCGAATGTGTTGTTGGTCATGACCGACGACCAGGGGTATGGCGACGTGGGATTCAACGGGAATCCGATTCTCAAGACTCCCAATCTCGATGCGCTTGCCGCGAGCGGCGTGAGTTTCACGGATTTTCTGGCCAGTCCGACGTGTTCGCCCTCGCGGGCCACGCTCATGACCGGTCGGCACGAGTTCCGCTCCGGGGTGAGTCACACGATCGAGGGGCGCAATGTGCTTCGCGACGGGGTGCCCACCATGGCCGAGGCGTTCCGCAAGGCCGGCTACCGCACAGGTATCTTCGGCAAGTGGCACTTGGGAGAGCCGCGTCCGTTCCATCCGCTCGACCGCGGGTTCGACCATGCATTGCTTGTCGGCGGCGGGGCTGTCGGGCAGACGCCGGATTTTTGGGGAAACACGATGTTCGACCCGCATCTTCAGGAGAATGGCGAGTGGAAACCCTACAAGGGCTACATGACCGACATTCTTGCGGATGAGGCGCTGGCATGGATCCGTCGCGACCGCGAGCCATGGTTTTGCTATCTGGCCCTGAACGCCCCGCATGAGCCGTTGCAGGTCGGCGACGAGTGGGCGAAGCCGTATCTCGACGCCGGGTTGCCGCCGAGGTTGGCGAAATTTTACGGGATGATAGCGAATCTCGACGCGCAGTTGGGGCGCTTGCTTGACGAGTTGCGCAACGACGGGATCGAGCGTCGCACGGTGGTGGTATTTTTGGGGGACAACGGCACGGCCCTCGGCGGAGATCCGCAGCCCGACGAATTCAACGCCGGTCTGCGAGGCACGAAGGGAAGCGCCTACCAGGGCGGGGCGAGGATTCCAGCGGTCTTTTCGTGGCCCGGGCATTTTCCAGAAGATCGGCGGGTGAACACGCTTGCCGGGCTGTGCGATGTGCTTCCCACGCTTGCCGCGTTATGCGGGTTGGACGCGAACGCATTTCCGAAAATGGACGGCAGGTCCCTTGTGCCCATCCTCCTGGCGGGGCGGCAGCCCGAGAACTGGAGTGATCGGGCTCTTCCAGTGCATGTGGCGCGTTGGCCCGCGAACACGCCCGTAGACAAGTTGCCATTCCTGAACAGCTCGATCCGCACCCAGAAGCATAGTTTGGTGAACGGGAGCGAGCTTTATGATCTCCAGGCTGATCCCGGCGAGGAGCAGGATATCGCCGCCATGCAGCCCGAAGTGTTTGAACGCCTGCGCAAGGCCTATTTGGGGTGGTGGAACGGGGTCAAGGAAAGCGCGATGGAGCCGCAGGCATTCGTGATCGGGCGTCCGGGTGCCGGGCTTGTGGAACTCACGTGCATGGACTGGTCGCCCGGCCGAACATCCCGCGAGCCGCTGCCCGTGGGGCTTTGGCAGCAGGAAACGATCGCCGCATGGACCTCCGGAAAGGAGATGTCCGGGGTGGATGGAGCGGCAGGCGGGTGGATGGTTCGAGTGGAGACGCCCGGCACCTACATGATCGATCTTCGGAGGAGGCCCGCCGGGGCCGCTGTGTCTGCACCGTATTCGAAAGGCGAGGCTGTTTTGGAAGTTGGCGGGAAGACGATTCGGCAGGTGGTTCCGGACGGAGCCGAGGCGGTGGAGTTTCAAGTCGAGTTGCCCGCCGGGGAGTTTTTCCTCGAGCCATTGATTTTCGGACAACGTGCCTCCGGTTTCCCCGAGGGGGCCTATTTTTGCAGAATCCTCCCCGCGCCATCCCCTAACCCGTGAGTTTCACCGACGGGGATGCCCTCTGACTTCCAACTCCAAATTTTCAGATGACAAAAAATCAAAAACATTACGGCATCCACTCCTCGTGGATGGAGAGCGCGGCATTCGACTGGCGGGACGCCACTCCGCTTGGAAACGGAGTCCTCGGCGCCATGCAATTCGGAGGCCTCGCCCACGAACGCATCCTTTTCAACCACGAACGCTTTTTTGTCGGCGCGGTCTCGCCCGACCTGCCCGAAAGCTCCCACTTGCTCGCGGAAGTCCGCCGCCTTCTCGACGCCGGGGATTTCGGCACAGCCAACGATGTCTATCGCCGCGCCTGGCGCGAACTCGGCTACATCGCCGACAGCGCGCACTACCTGCCCGGGCCTGTTTTGAACATCCGCCGGGAAATTCCCGGCGCGTTCCGTGGCTACCGCCGTTGGCTGGATTTCTCCAAAGGCGTTGGGGGCGTGGATTGGGAACTCGACGGCCGCCACTATCAGCGCACGGCGTTTGTTTCCTCGGCCGACAACTGCGTTGTTTTCAACCCCTGCGAGGAAGGTGGCGCGCCGCCGGAGATGACGCTGTGGTTCACGCCGCAGGACCTCGCCGAAGCCATCGACCACACCGACCGCCAGCAACCACTTAACATCCGCCAGACCACAACCTTCGGCCCCGGTTGGATCGCCTCGCGTTTCGACGGTCCCGAGGAGGCTTCCTGCACCGTGATCGCGCACTGGGGCGACCTCGCCTCCTCGCGTGTTGGCGGCCACTCGGTTCGCGTCACTCCGAAGCCCGGTTGCCGCATCGTCGCGACCATGCTCCTCGCTCCCACGCCGGAGCAGTTGAAAGCCGAAACCGAGCGCCTCGCCGCGCTCGTCACCCGAACCGACCTGCAAGCCCGCCATGAGGCGATCCACAGCGAGCGCTACGGCCGTTGCGTGCTGAACCTCGATGTGGATGGCTCGGACCTCTCGAACGACGAGCTTTTGATGAAAGCCTACCGCGGCGATGTGCCCGACGCGCTGCTCGCGCGCTTGGCAAATTTCGGCCGGCACCTGCTCATCTCCTCAGCCACAAAAGGCACGCTGCCGCCAAACCTCCAAGGCATCTGGAACGGCAACTACCTCCCGCCGTGGTGGTGCACCTTTTTCTTCAACGAAAACCTCCAGATGGCGATCTGGCCTGCGTTACCGGGCGGATTGCCCGAATGCGTCGAGGGCGTTTTTGATTTGCTCGAGGAGCGCATGGACGACTTCCGCACGAACGCGAAAAACATGTTCGCCTGCCGTGGAATCCTTCCGCCGCTCTACATGTCGCCCGAGTGTGGCTTGAAGAAAAACCTCCAGGCGCATGTGCAGTTCTGGACCGGCAGCGGGGCCTGGCTCGCGCAGGTTTATTTTGATTACTGGCTCCACACCGGTGACCGCGAATTCCTCGCCAAGCGCGCGATTCCGTTCATGCGCGAGGTCGCTTGGTTCTACGAGGATTTCCTCGTGGAGGGCAAAGACGGCCTGCTCCACAGCTATCCGGGCAACTCGCCGGAGAACCACCCGCTCGGCCATGTCACCGCCAAAGGCCACCCGGCCCGCATCTGCGTGGACGCCACGATGGATTTCGCGCTCGTGCGCGAGCTTTTTGGGAACCTCATCGAAGCCGTCCGCCTCGTCGAAGGCGGCGACAGCGAGGACACCAAACGCTGGCAGGGCATGCTCCAAAAGCTCCCGCCCTACCGCGTCAACGAAGACGGCGCGATCGCCGAATGGGTGGACCCGCGCCAGAAGGACAACTACCACCACCGCCACCTCTCGCACCTCTACCCGCTTTTTCCGGGCTTCGAGATCACGCCCGACAACACCGAGCTTTTCGAGGCCTGCCGCATCGCGGTGGAAAAACGCCTCGTCGTCGGCCTCGCAGATCAGACCGGTTGGTCGCTCTCACACATGGCGCACATCTACTCGCGCCTCGGCAAACCCGGCCGCGCCTTGCAATCCCTGCAACTCCTCTGCCGCTCCGTTGTCGGCGTGAATCTTTTCACCGCCCACAACGACCTTCGCGACATGGGCATCACGATGGACTACCGCAAGGGCCCGCGCCCGCTCGTGCAGACCGAGGCGAACAACGGCATCACCTCGGCCGTTTACGAAATGCTCGCGCTCTCGACACCCGGCACACTCCGCTTGCTCCCGGCGCTTCCCTGGAGCTGGCGCCACGGCAGCCTGAAAGGAATGCACCTTCGCGGCGGCGGCATCCTCGACCTCGAATGGGATCGCACCCAAGGCTGGTGGCGCGCCCGTTTCACCGGCGAAAAACGCCGAGTCCTTTTCGGCAATGATCGCGGCAGGAGCCTTGAACTCCCGACCGAGACCGTCGAATCGCCCGAGGGCGTCTTCCACAAACTCGAAGGCGTCTTCCACGAATCCGGCTTCGGCGCATAAATCCACAAACAAATCTTCACGCCCCCCGATATCGGGGGGTGGTTCCAAAAACCCCAACCCGACACCTCATGGAATACTCACTGCACTGGCTCGATTACACAGCCATCGTCCTCATGCTTTTGGCCAGCGTCGGAATTTCTGTCTATTTCACCAAATCCGGCGGAAAGAACATGGAGTCGTTCTTCGTTTCGGGTCGCTCGCTCCCGTGGTTCGCGGCGGGTGCCTCGCTCACGGCCACGAGCTTCGCGGCGGACACGCCGATCTGGGTCACCGCGCTCATTCGCGAGCACGGCATCCATTTCGTGTGGCAATTCTGCCTGCCCTTCACCGGGGCGGTTCTCACGGCGGTCTATTTCGGCCGCCGCTGGCGCCGCATGGCGTTCCTTACCGATGTCGAGCTGGTCGAGGCCCGCTTCGGGGGAGGATTTGCCAGCTTCCTGCGGGGATTTGGCGGCGCGTTCGGCGCGCTTGTGATGTGCCCGCTGACTTGCGGTTGGGTCATCAAGGCGATGGAAACCATCTCGCGCGAGGCGCTCGGGTTTCCTCCCGAGATGCGAATCTATGTCACGATCGGCGTGGTCATTTTGGCCATCATTGTTTCGACCTTCGGCGGGCTCTCGGGTGTGGTCTACGCCGACTTTTTCCAACTCATTTTTGCTGTCATGGGAACTGTTCTCCTCGCCGTGTTGTCCGTCATCGCCGTCGGCGGTCCGGCCATGATGGTGGAGAAACTCAACGCCCTCAGCCATTGGTCGGGCAACAACCTCGAGCTCATTCCAAAAATCGGCTCCGAGCCGGGCCAGTTGCCGTTCTGGGACCTCGTGACCTTCGTCTTGCTCGGCATCAGCATCGCGATTGGCGGCGGCTACAACGCCCAACGCCTCCTCGCTTGCAAAGACTCCCGCAACGCCAGCGGCGCGCAGCTTCTCCACACGGTTCTCTACTACGCCCTCATGCCATGGCCGTGGATCGTCGTGGCCCTCTGCTCGATGATCCTCCTGCCGCACATCCCCGACGCCGATCAGGGCAGCGCCTATCCGAAAATGGTGATGATGATCCTGCCCATCGGACTCCGGGGCATTCTGGTCGCCGCGCTGTTGGCGGCGTTTATCTCCACGATCACCACGCTTTTCAACTGGGGCTCGTCCTACCTGATGAACGATGTGTTCCGCCGCTTCATCAACAAGGACGCCTCGGAGGCCACCTATGTCGTGATGGGCCGGTTCGCCACCGTGCTTATCGCCGCCGCCGGAGCCTACATCTCGCTCAAGGCCGACTCGATTCTCCAACTCCTCTCGCTCTCCTATGTGCTCGGCGCGGGCGGCATCGTCATAGCGTTCGCCCAATGGTTCTGGTGGCGCCTCAACCGCTACGGTGCCATGGCGGGATTCTTTGTTGGTTGGTTCGTCCTTTTCGGAATGCTGGTCTTTAAAATCTTCGACGCCCCGATGGGATGGCTCCTCAATCTTCCGGATACCGTTTCCTATTCCAGCACGCTCATCACCACCGAGACCGGTAAGACACTCATCGATACTTCGACCTACGACGGGATGGTTTTTTCCACCGCTGCCTCGCTCACCGGCGCGCGGATGCTATTCGCGCTCGTGACAGTCACGTCGTCCGTTTTCATCGTCACCATGCTCACCCCGCCGGAGCCGATGGAGGGATTGAAAAAATTCCTCCTCATGGCGCGGCCGTTCCCCATGGGTTGGAAACCCGTGATCCGCGAGCTCGGCCAACCCTATGACCCCGTGGAAAGCTTCGGCCGCACCATGGTCTCGTGGTTCATCGGCATCGTTATGGTCATGGCGCTGATCTACGGGATCGGCGAACTCATCATTGGCGAAACCTTGCTCGGCTTGGCGTGTCTCGCCTTGTCGGCCATTTCGCTGGTGTGGACCCTTGTGCGCTTCAAGCAGGACTACCAACATGAGCTCAAAGCATATGGCAAACATCCTTGACGGTTCCGACTGCGTGCATCGCAAAGCTGCTCTATTCGGTCATTGCCAATCGCCAATCTTCGTGAGGGTATCTTTGTTTATGCCGCTTGATTCGGTTACATTCCATTTGAAATCATTCGAGTCATGACACCGGTTCCCCCCAATCCAAGTTCGCCAATTTTTCGCTCCACCGCGGGTGTTCCCGTTCATTCCGGGAATTCGCGGGTTCTAGCATCGAGGCCTTCCGCGTTCTCTCTCGTCGAGCTGTTGGTGGTCATGGCGATCATCGGGGTGATGGCCGCGTTGTCGGTGCTTGCGTT
>CAZRLX010000030.1:17870-19231 GCA_964601115.1 uncultured Chthoniobacter sp.
TGTTGGTGGTCATGGCGATCATCGGGGTGATGGCCGCGTTGTCGGTGCTTGCGTTGCAAGGCATGAAGGCTCCCGCGGTGCAGATGGCCGCCGAGCAGGTCATGAGCGGGCTCAGTCTGGCCCGGCAGGTGGCGATTTCCAAAAACACGAAAGCGGCATTTCTGATTGCCAATGCATCGGGCAACGGGTTTCCGCAGGAGCCCTACCGCTACTGGTCGGTGGTGTATTCTAACAAGGGCGCGGACAATTGGAGCTTTGCCAAGCCGTGGGAGAAGCTGCCGGACGGGGCTTTTATTTTGGAGACGATGGATGATGATTCCTACGAACCGCTCACCGGAAACCCTCTGGGTGAGGCTGCGGGGCCGGTTAGTCCGGCTAATTTCCATGAGGACGAATTTACGATTGCCGGAGGCGCTATCGCCGGGCAGTCGATTCCGAATATCATGTTCTCAAGTGACGGGTCTGCCAGCACCAATGGCCTGGCGGTCCGTGTTGTTCCCGGCACTGTGGTCGGGGGCAATGCCACGCTCACCAGCACAAACCAGTATTACTTTGTGGAAACCGATTCCACTATCGGCCGCATCCGATTGCGGGCGCCGGACAGCTACCAAAATCCATGAGAAAGCCACCCAGACATGCCTTCAGCCTGATCGAGGTCGTGATCGCCCTCGGGATTTTCGCCTTCTGTGCCATCGCGATTTTCAGCCTGTTGCCGGTGGCGATGAATTCAGTGCAATCCGTCTACAACGAGAGCAACGCGAACAATATCGCCGAGTCGCTGGCGGGAATGTGGGAGGTTGCGCCGACAACAAACACCACCATAACCAACCTTCCGCTGACCAATTTTTATATCGGATCATCGAATGCCAGTATCAGCTACTTCGATGAGTTCGGGCGGCAGACGAATCTCGACGGTGCGGCGTTGGCGATGAGGTATGCGGCAACGCCAATGGCCGCACCGCTCGCCAATTCCTTTTCCGTGACCATGGATTTTTATTGGCCGGCGGCGACAATCAACAACGCGAATGCGAAGCCAGGGCGGAGCTTCAACTACATCTTCACAAAGTGAAAAACGGAGAGTTTTCAGTTTACAGTGTTCAGGGTTCAGGGCGCGGGGGCACGCGGTCTGTTGGTCGATGTGGCGCGGGCGGGTTTACGCTTCTGGAGGTTCTTGTCGCGGTGACTGTCTTGGCGGTCATGATGACCTTCCTGTTCGACATGGTGGGATCGAGCGCCAGGCTTTGGGAGATCGGGAACAGGAAGATCGAGGCCGCCCAGGCCGCGCGTGTGGGGTTGAACATCATGGCCGCCGACCTGCAAAACGCCTTCGCGGGGAACATGACGAGTTACACAAGTGATGG
>CAZRLX010000030.1:19331-22004 GCA_964601115.1 uncultured Chthoniobacter sp.
CAAGGCGCCGTCACCATGAGCCGTTTTATCCCGTTCAACAGGAAGTGAGCCGATTTCGGTTATCCGACCATTGAGCGGAAGTCCTCTTCGGTGAGGGCTGGGATACCGAGTTCCTTGGCCTTGTCGAGTTTCGAGCCTGCGTCGTCGCCGGCGAGGAGGTGGGTGGTTTTTTTGCTGACGCTGCCGGTGACCTTGCCTCCGAGGCGGCGGATGATGTCGCTGGCCTCCTCGCGGGAGATCGAGAGGGTGCCGGTGAGAACCCATGTGGTGCCGGCGAGGCGGTTGTCGGTGGGTGCGGCGGGTTCGTCGTGTTCGCCGAAGTTGAGCCCGGCGGCGCGGAGGGACTCGAGGAGGGCGAGGTTTTGTGGGGATTGGAACCAGGAGTGGATGGCCTCTGCCATAATGTCGCCGATGCTGTGGATGGCGAGGAGTGTGGGGACGTCGGCGGCCTTGAGGCGGTCGATGGTGTGGAAATGGGAGGCAAGGTCGCGGGCGGAGGTGACGCCGACGTGGGGGATGCCGAGGCCGTTGAGGAGTCGCCAGAGTGGGCGGGAGCGGCTGGTGTCGATGGCCGCGAGGAGGTTTGTGGCGCTTTTTTCACCCATGCGCTCGAGTGCCATGAGCGGCGCTTTTTCGAGTGAATAGATCTCGGAGATGCTGGAGAGGAGGGAGGCATCCACGAGTTGGTTCACGAGTGCCTCGCCGAGGCCCTCGATGTCCATGGCCTGCTTCGAGGCGAAGTGCTCGATGCGGCGGCGGATCTGGGCCGGGCAGGTGGGATTGGTGCATTTCCATGCCACGCCGTCCTTGTGCACCGGGGTGGAGCAGGAGGGGCATGTTGCCGGCATGTGGAAGTGGCGTTCAGCGCCGGTGCGGCGTTCTTTTTTGACTTCCACAACGGCGGGGATGACCTCGCCGGCCTTCTCGACGAGAACGGTGTCGCCGATGCGGATGTCCTTGCGTGCGATCTCCTCCTCGTTGTGGAGGGTGGCGCGGGCGACAGTGCTGCCCGAGACGAACACCGGTTGAAGCTCCGCGACGGGGGTGAGGGTGCCTGTGCGGCCGACTTGGATGGTGATGTCGAGGAGGCGGGTCTCGGCGCGTTCGGGTTCGTATTTGTAGGCGATCGCCCAGCGGGGGGCCTTGGCGGTCGAGCCGAACTCGCGGCGGAGGGCGAGGCTGTCGAGTTTGATCACGGCGCCATCCGTCTCATAAACAAAGTCGTGGCGGATGCCGCCGAGGGATTCGACTGCTGAGACAACGCTTTCGGCGTCCGCAGCCTCGAGGATTTTTTCAGGGATCGGGAGGCCCCATTGTTCCAGTGATTCGAGGAGGCCGTGCCCGGTGGCTGGCTGGTCGCCCTCCCATGCGCCGGATCCGTAGAAGACGGCGGCGAGTTTGCGCGCGGCGGTGATGGCGGGGTCGAGTTGCTTGATCGAACCGGCGGCGGCATTGCGCGGATTGGCGAAGGGCGGGAGGCCTTCTTCGTCGCGCTCGGTGTTGAGCGAGGCGAAGACGGATTTGGGAAGGTAGATTTCGCCGCGCACCTCGATCCTCGCAGGCGGGTGGCCATTGAGGCGGTGGGGAATATTTGAAATGGTGCGGACGTTTTGGGTGACATCGTCGCCGGTGGTGCCGTCGCCACGGGTCGCGGCGCGCACGAGGCGGCCGTGCTCGTAGAGAAGGGAAATGGCAACGCCGTCCACCTTGGGTTCGATGGTGAAGTGCAGTTGGCGGCCCTCCGCGAGCTTGTGGAGACGGGCGACGAACTCGCGGAGTTCCTCCGGCGAGTAGGTGTTGTCCAGGCTCTGCATGGGGACGAGGTGTTTCGCCGGGGCGAACTCCTCGAGCGGCCTGCCGCCCACGCGGCGGGTAGGCGAGTTGGGGGTGGCGAGATCGGGGTGGGCTGTTTCGAGATCTTGGAGTTCGCGCAGGAGGGCGTCGAATTCGCGGTCCGAAATCTCCGGAGCGGCCTTGTGGTAGTAGAGGTCGTTGTGGTGTTCGATCTGAGCGCGGAGGTCGCTGGCGCGCGCGGCGGGGTCTTTGGGCTCGGACATGGAGCGGATTCTATTTCCGCACGGTGGGTGCTGGCAAACCGGCGGTGTGAACTTCGTTGTCTGGGCATTCAAAAGGCATCGCAAGAATATGACCGCTAAGAGTTAGTGAAGGTAGATTTGAAGCGCGCAGGGAGTGCAAGTGATATCCGTGAGCGTTGCCAAGCACGGAGGAAGGGCTGTCATAATCTACAGGGTTGCTCCAGTTGGGCGTTGGGATTGAAGCGGCTTGGAGTGGATCGGGTGCGGAATGAATCCAGAGACCGTGACAGCAGGTGGCGAACCAAGGTTCCCGGGTGACGGGGTGCACCCGAACCCATTTGGCTTCGCGGGCGCCATCGAGTGCTCCCTCGCCGAGTGGTTGGTTGCGGTTGAGAGTTTCCCAAGTGAGGCCCGAGTCGGTGGAGCGTTGGGCGCTGGCATTTGAAGCAAAGGTGTCCCGAGTGCCTGCGATGTAGAGAGTGGATGGGACGAGTGGATCGATCGCGACGGAGAGAACGCGTGGCGGGCCAGCTTGATCATGCACGAGTCCGGTGAGGGTGGTGGAGGAGTGGGTGTGGCGATCCCAAGCAACGAGATGCGAGCGGGCAGCGAGATAAATGCGTGCGCCACCGGGTTC
>CAZRLX010000031.1:0-21972 GCA_964601115.1 uncultured Chthoniobacter sp.
TGGGGCCCTCGTAGGCGATCTTGGGAATGCCCGGGAAGTATTCGGTGCTCATGGTTTGATGTGTTGTTGGTTTGGTTGGTTGGAAAGGATTGGGTTATTCGCAATCGGCGGTCCAATTGCTGAGGGAGACAAGGTAGTTCAGGCTGTCCGTGACACAGTCGAACGGATCGCGGGGGCAGGTGTCCTGCTCCACGACGAACCATTCACAACCGGCTTCCGACGCGGCCTTGAGAATCGGCGGAATTTCCAGATTGCCGAACCCGACTTCGGCGAATTCGCGTTCGCCCTTGGCGGAGACGGTGAAGTCTTTGACATGAAGAATCGGAAGACGCCCGCTCAACTGCTTGCACCACGAGAGGGGATTCCCCCCGCCCGCCTGGACCCAGTGAATATCAAGCTCGGCGGCGAGGTTCTCCGGCTTCGTTCCGGCAAAAATTCGCTCAAGCACCGTGGTGGACCCGAGGCGGTGGAATTCAAATGCATGGTTGTGGTAGCTCAATCGAATCCCCTCCTCGCGAAGTTTCGCCCCGGCCTCGTCCAAGCCCTTGATCATGCGGTCGACCTGATCAATGTCCGACAGATCCACTCCACTCGGGAACGGGCAAACGACATGGTGCGTTCCGAGTTGGCGGGCGCGCTCGATCACGCTGTCGATTCCATTGGTGAGCGCGGCGAGGCCCTCGTGCGTGGAGCAAATGGTGAGCCCGAGATTGTTGACAAACGCGACGAGATCAGGAATCGGGATGTCCGGAAGGCCGGCGAATTCAACCGCCGAGTAGCCGATGCCGCGGACGCGCTCGAGCATCCTGAGAAAGTCCGCTGGCGTCTGCGCATAGGTGCGCATGGTGTAAAGCTGCAGGGCGATCCGGGATTGTTTCATGGGTTACTGGTATTTCGCAGGGAGGGTGCGGCCCTTTTTGGCGCTTTGGACAGCGAGGTCGATGACATGCACAGGCCGCCGCGACCACTCGGGCGTGATGACGAGTTTTTCCCCGCGCATCAGGTGCGCGGCAAGGTTTTCGTAAAAGCGGTGGTGCTCGTCGGCAGGGTTGCTTCCCTCCTCGATCGCGAGCGTGGAGGCGGTCCGGCGGTGAATCTGGTATTTCCTGTGGTCGAGCATCACATAGCTGCCTTCGGTGCCGGTGATCTCGAGGAAACCGGGCTTCGGGTTCGAATCGAGATGGGAGATGGACATCGTGAGCCAGGCCCCGTTGCGAAACCTCACGACGGCCTCCGCATGGTCTTCGATCGTGTCTTTTTTCCACGCGGTGTGCGGCGCCCAGAATCCCGACTTCGAGAACCCCGACACCTCGACGATCGTGGAATCGACGAGCTGGAGAGAGTATTCGAGCAGGTGCACTCCCCAGTCGTAAAGGATGCCGCCGGAGATGGAACGGCTGGAGCGCCACCAATCGCGGGGCTGCGAGCGCGAGCCCATGCGGGCATCGATCCGGACGATCTCCCCGATGGATTTGCCGCGCTTGATCGATTCGATCGCCTGGAGGATGCATCCATCCCAGTGGCGGTTGTGGTAGGTCGACACGACCACGCCCGATTTGGCGGCGGCGGAGATGATCGCATCACACTCGGCAGTGGTTAGCGCGAGCGGTTTCTCGCAAACCACATGCTTGCCGGCCTTGAGGCACTGCAGGGCGAGCTTCGCATGGCTGTTGTGGGGCGTGATGATCGTCACCAGGTCGACATCCTCTCCACGAAGCATCGCCGCGAGATTCGCGTAGGTCTTGATGCCGGGAAAATCGGACTCTGCCGCGCTGCGCCGTTCGGGATCGGTTTCGCAGACGGCCGACGGAATCATGCCGGCGCGTTCCATCTCCTTCAGGTGCACGCGCCCCATGTTGAACGCGCCGCCATAGCCAACCACACCCACGCGGATGCCTGCGGCCGGTTTTGATTTCTTGTTCATGGATGATTTACTCATGTCGGGTTCGGATCGTTCGGGCTTGAAAAGGGAGAGGGCGGATAGGATGACAGATAGGAGTCGTTGTTGGATTACCATCCGCCGCTGCCCCACTCCATGGACACCTCATTCAATTACCTTCACTTTCCGCTCACTTACTGGCGTCGAAAAAAAGACGAGCCCGGCGGTCTTCTTCCCCTGCTGTCGTTTGGATACATCGAGCGCAAGGAGGACTGGGTCCGGCGCTCGTTCGATGCGGTGAATTTTTCCCTCATTCTCCGCGGTGGCGGCACCTACATCCACAAAAGCAGAAAATGGCGCGTGGCCGCTCCGTGCGTGATCATGCAACTTCCCGGCGAATTTGTGGAATACGGACCGGATGGTGAGCACGCGTTTTGGACCGAGCTTTATCTGAGCTATCCCAAGCACCTGCTGGCAGCCCTGCGCAAAAGCGGCCTGCTCCCCTTGAGGAGGCTCGTATGGAACATCAACAACCCCACCGGCGTGGGGTTGGCAATCGAGGATCTCGCCAACCGCGCCGAGGATGTCCAATCCACTCCGCGAATCGACCGGATCGCGGAACGCCTGATTCTCGAGACCCGTCTGCGCCCGGCTCCGAGGGCCGTTGAGCAGGGGGAGATCAAAAGCATCCTCGAGGACATCCGGCGCGATTGGCGGAGTTCCCCGGACATCGAGCAGATCGCGAAAAAACACGGCATCTCCGTGGCGACCCTCAAACGCCGCTGGGCGGCCGCCATCGGGGTTCCACCGGCAAAATACGCAATGGGCATCCGTATCGGCGAGGCCTGCCGCCAACTGGCGGAAACCTCGAAGTCGATCGCCGAGATCGCCGGGGATTGCGGCTTCGAGGACGAATTTTACTTCTCCCGCGCCTTCCGCCGGATTCAGGGCATCCCCCCGCGGGAATACCGCAAGTCCGCCCGCCGCCATTCCCCGGGATCGAGCACCCCGGGGAAATGAGGCGTCGTGGGCAATCAGGAACGCATCAAGCCGGCAAGAACACGCTCCGCTCCATCGCGCATCGCCGGCACACTCCACGAATCCCTGCGATGTCCAGGCATCCAAACGCCGACATTCGGTCGCGACGCGTTCCTCCAAGCGACCTCGAAGGTGCCGATCGAGATGTCGGTTGTGATGCCGACGGTAATCGGAGCGGTGTCGCCGAGTTTGACGAACACCTCATCCTTCGGCAGCCAAGCCTCGCTGAAGCCGATATTCATCGGATCGCCAGCCACCACCTTGAGCGCCGCCGGTTCGTGCGGATGGACAGACTCGCCCCATGTCCAAACCTTGCCGCACCATGATTTGTATTCCTCCCATTCCGGCCAGGCTCCGAGGGCGGCATGGATCAGGAACAATGGCTTCCCGGCATTGACCCAATTGGTCAGCGCCTCCTTGGTCGAATCCGCGGGGTCCTTCTGGGTGTGGTAGAGCAACACGGCATCGATCCCTTCGAGATCTGCTGAGGACAATGCCGAGACATCCGCGTCGATCACTTTCACCGGCCGGTTGGTCAATGCTTCAAAAGCCTCCGCGATGCCTTCGCGTCCGCCGGAGTTGAAATGCTTGTCGGCGTAAAGGAGCAGGTGTTTCCCATCGAGGCTGGATTTCGCGGGATTCTGATGCACCTCGAGAGGCGCATACAACTTGTCGAACGGGATCGCCACCTTGCGCCCGGTTCGGGCCGACTCGTGGGCGGCATAGGCCATTTCCGTGGCGAAGGCCGAGCGCCCGATCGAGCACATGGGCTCGGCACCGCCGTCGATCGCCTCGATCATTTCCTTCATCAGGCAGGCAAACCCTCCGGGAGCGGCGGTGTCGAACGGCACCTTCTCAGGCGCGCCATCGAATGTCGCCACCTCGATCACGCCCTCCC
The DNA here is from genome assembly GCA_964601115.1 of uncultured Chthoniobacter sp. GTDB lineage: Bacteria > Verrucomicrobiota > Verrucomicrobiia > Chthoniobacterales > Terrimicrobiaceae > UBA967. Next base: position 3,816 of record CAZRLX010000031.1, read on the forward strand.
CGATCCTCGCCATGCCGGCGGGACCAGAGACAGAAAAGCGGTAATCTTTTCCGGGCCCTGTCACAAAGATCGCAGAACCGGCCTCGCCGTAGGAGGCATAGACAACCGAGGCATCCTCCACCGCCTGGCGGTAGCGCCGCTTCCGGTCGAGATCCATCCCCGCGAGGACATATTCCGGCGGCCCGTCGAAAAGGAAATTCGCCATGTCGAACCAGTGCGTCGTCCAGGAAAGAATATCCCAATCGTCGCCAACAAGTCCCTCGGCCTTCAGCGGGGTGCCGAGCTTGCCGAGCGCGACCTCCTTGAGCTTGCGGAATCCCGCCTCCAGGCGCCGCTGGTGGGCGATGACGAGCACCGCCCCGGCCTCGGCCACGCGCTTCTCCAGATCGCGCTGCTCGCGGACATCGAGGGTGAAGGGCTTCTCGCAGGCGATGCCCTTCACTCCCTTCTCGAGCGCCTCGACGGCCAGCGGGTAGTGCAACTCAGGCCAGGTGCACACGCTCACGCAATCGGGAATCCCTGCGGCATACATGGCCTCGGTGGACGAAAAAAGCTGGTCTGCGGGAAGCTCGAATGTCTCTCCGAATGCCTGCAGATTCTCCGGGCTGATATCAACTCCGAGCAATTTCACCGGATGCCCGCACCCAAGGTATCCCCGGGCATGGGCATGGCCTATGGCCCATCCCTCTTTGCTGTTTCCACGCTTTCCACATCCAATAACGGCGACTGTTTTCATGTTTTAAAGTGGTTTGGTTGTTTTGATCAGGCGCTCCAGGCACGCAAACGCTCGGCGGATTTCTTCACCGCCTCGGCACCCGCGATCTCCAGGGTGGTTGGACCGTTGAATCCGATGTCGGAGAGTTCCTTGACGAGTTGCTCGATGCCGACAACGCCGTCTCCGAGCGGGATCACCGCCATGCCGCAACCGAACATCGTTCCCCGCTTGGATACCATCTCCTCGGGCATGTCTTTCCAGTGAACATGCTTGATGCGATTCTTGAACACCTTCACGAACTCGTGCGGATCCCCTCCCCCGAGCCAACAGTTGCCGGTGTCGAGATTGACGCCGACCACATCCTCGTTGCCGAGGGTGTCGAGCAGTTGGCGCATGCCGTCCAGCGAATCGGTCAGGATGCCGTGCGGCTCGAGCAGCAACTCGATCCCGAGGCGCTTCGCCCAGCGGATCGGCTCGTGCAACTTCTCGGACACGCTGAAGACGCGCTGTTCGGGGGTAAGATGGTGGCCGAACTCCGTCTTCGGGTCCCCCTCGGTGGTGATGACCTGCTTGATCCCGAGGAAATGGGCGAGCTTGATCGCCTTGATGATCTGCGCCGTGCCGTAGCGGGCGGGAGAGGTTGGATCGAGAAGGTTGGCGTGGGCACAGACACTGGTGAGCGTGATGTCGAACTCGTCCACCATTTTCACGATGTCGTCGATGTGGCTTTCCAGACTCACAGAGGCGGCGAATCCGTATTCGGTGCCGAGCGTGGCCCCGTCGTGGTTGTCGGTCAGGTCGGCATAGTCGAACCCCAGCGAGCGGATCACCTCGAACTGGCGACGCATGGGGGTGAAGGGCTCCATCAAGGCAAAGCATCCAATAATCATAAGTATTTGTTTGTTGGTTGAACCCCAGGGAAACATCGGTTCCAAGGGATGCGGCAATGTCTCGGATCAACCACAGATTGTCGTTCAGGATCGGTCAGTGGTAATATTTGAACATGTCACCTGCGATCAGCTGCGGCCACTGGAATGTCTCGAAGCGGGGGCACACTCTCGGCCGCCACCGCAATCCGGGGCTGGAATTGGTGTTCATGATGAACGGCGCGGCGACCTGGGACTACGAGGGCCGCCTGGTGCATGTGCCTGCGCGGCATGTGTCGTTCACCTGGCCATGGGAATGGCATCGCGCGCTGGATGATTTCCTGCCCTCCTCGGAGATTTACTGGATCATTCTGCCACTGGCCAAGTGCACCGGAAAACCAACGCCGGGCGTGAGGCTTCATTCCTGCCTCGGACTCGGGACTGATGAAAACCAGTCGCTAATCCGCAGCCTGTTGAAAACAAGAACACCCGTCCTCAAAGCAACACCGCAAGCTTGCCGGTTGGTTCCCGAAGCCGTCGCGCGCCTCAAGGCCGCAAGCGGGCGATTGGACCTGGGCTCACGGGCGCTTATTCTCGCGATCCTGGCTGAAGTGCAATATTCGGCGCAGGCCGCTCCGTTGATGGCGGAGGAAAAACCGGAGGCCCGCGCCCGCGTCGAGGCATTCCTTGAGCGGCTTCGGGGCGAGTGCGGCGAACCGTGGTCGCTTGAAACCATGGCCGGAGCCTGCGGGATGGGACGCACGCATTTCAGCAGGTGGCTTCGGGAATTGACCGGCGACACGCCCGTGCAGCACCTGAACCGCCTGCGCGTGGAGCGCGCGAAGTCGCTGCTCGCGACTTCGGGCTGGAGCGTCACACAGATCGCCTACGAGTGCGGATTTTGCTCGTCCCACTACTTCGCCACCGTCTTCCGCAATTTCACCGGCATGAAGCCGTCCTCGCTGTCGGAAAAGCGCTGAGCGCTGTTCAGACCTCGATCATCGCCTTCAGCACGCCGGACTCGGGTTTTGTCCACGAATCGAAAACGGACGGCACCTCTTCGAGCGGCGCCCGGCAGGTGATCCACGGCGAGGTGTCGATGATGCCGGCCTCGATTTGGGAAATGATGCGGCCGAAGTCGCCGGGCAGCGCGTTGCGACTGGCCAGCAGGGTGAGTTCGCGGCGGTGGAAATTCGGATCCTGGAACACGACCTCGCCCGGAAAAATGCCGATAAACACGAGACGCCCGCCGTGCGCGGGATAATCGAACGAGGCCATCATCGACTTGGCGTTGCCCGTCGCATCGAAGACCGCCGTGGGCAGGTCGCCGTTGGTGAGTTCCGCCAGGCGGGATGCCGCATCCACACCGCGCGCGTCGATGAGATCGGCGCGTGGCAGACCGAGGCGCGTGGCGCAAAAGTCGAGGCGCGACTCGTTGACATCGATCACGAGCACACGGGCCCCGGCGGCCTTTGCGAACTGGATGGCGGCAAGCCCGATCGGCCCGGCACCGATGACAGCAACAGTCTCTCCAGCCTCCACGCCGGCGCGGGCCACGGCATGGGCGCCGATACCGAGCGTCTCGACCAGCGCCAACTGTTCGTAGCCGAGCTTCGACGAGGAATGCAACTTCACGGCCGGAAGGAGGAATTTTTCACGATGTCCACCGTCCACATGCACGCCGAGCACCTGCATGTTCACACAGCAATTTTGGTGACCCCGACGGCACGCGATGCATTTCCCGCAGTGGAGATAGGGTTCCACCGAACAACGGTCGCCGGGTTTCACATTCTCCACCCCATCGCCAACTTCGAGGACCTCGACCCCGAGTTCATGGCCGAGGATGCGGGGGTAGTTGAAAAATGGTTGGCGTCCGTGGAAGGCATGGATGTCTGTGCCGCAAACGCCGATGCGGTGCACGCGAACGAGCGCCTCGCCGGGAGCCGGGCGGCCGGGCTCGGGAGTGTCGATGGAGCGAAGAACGCCGGGGGTTTCGAGAACGAGTGTTTTCATGGTTCGAAAACTTGAGAGAGAAGTGGCGGCTTTTTGCCGAAGCGTGCCTCGTAATCGGAAATCGTCGGCAGCAGGCGCGTGGCGACCTTCGCCTCGTGGTTGAGGGCGATCGAGGACAGTTTGTGGCACAGGAAGGGATTCCGAAACCTGTCGAGCGTCGTTCGGGCATAACCCGCCGGATCATCGACGCGCTCCTCGAGCACGGGAACGATCTCGTCGAACAGGACGGCATTCATCCAAGGCCCGACCACCGGATGGTCCAGGCACTCGGCGACGGTTTCCACGCCGAGCGGCATGGCGCGGGCCACGAGCGCGGTGTGGAGGCCGTTCAGGATGCGGACTTTTTTCAGGTGGAATGGGGCGAGATCGGTGGCATGGACCACATCGGGGTGGTCAAGAAGCGGCTCCGCCGACCGCAACGCCCACAAGGCATAGGGCTCGGCGGACAAGAGAAGCGGGTCGGACCCGAGAAGCGGATGGGCCTTGGGCGGACCGGGCACGATGCGGTCGACCAGCGTGTCCACCCAGCGGCAGGAATCCCTCAACCACTCGCAAGCCTCCGGCGACACATTCCAGCGCGCGGCCTGTTCGAGAACCAGGTCGCGCAGACGGGTGCCGTTGTGTTCGATCAACTCGCAGGGGAGCACCGTTGGCGCGGCGGCTCCCGCCTCGTGTCGGGCCAGAAGGACCGCGAGCAACTTTGCTGGAAACGAGCAGGGCGGAGTGTCGGCGGATCGAGCGCTGTCCGCCGGATCGAGCCCGAATCCAGCCTCGGTGCTGTTCGAAACAATCCAGCGGAGCGACGGCTCGCGGGCGAACTCGAGAATCTCGCGCCAATCGGCTTCGGAACTCAACGCACGATCGATGCAGCCCACCGATTCGGTGCGATCGACCACCTCGCCGTTCAACACGCCTTGAAGCGCGACATGGTATTTCAGTCCCGCTTGATTGAGCGCCTCGACACGGTGGGTGCCGGTGGTCTGAACCACGACAACCTTGCCCACGGCGGCGGGTGATCTGTTGCATTGCTCGATGATCAGATCGGCAAAGGCGCGCAGAAAATTCCCCCCGCCGAATTGCAGGACGGTCGCGTGGGCGTGTTGCGTGGTCATAGTGTGACGCCCTCTTTCCAAAGGGTGATCTCCTGAAATCCGTTCACTTCATTCCGGGCCTTTCGGGTTCCAGACGCCACATCGACAACGGTCGCGATGAGGCGGCGCGCCACATCGTCCATCGACTCGCCGGAATCCAGCACCGCGCCGGCATCGAAATCGATCCAGCCTTTCTTGCGTTCCGCCAGCGCGTGGTTCGACGAGATTTTTAAGGTGGGGACCGGAACGCCAAGCGGAGTGCCACGACCTGTGGTGAAGAGGATCGCATGCGCGCCCGCCGCCGCCATGGCCGTGCAGGAGACGCCGTCATTCCCGGGGGCCTCGAGCAAGCAAAGACCGCCGAGACCGGGCTTGGCGCGCCCGCCGTAGGTGGCGATTTGACACACCGGAGCGCGGCCGCCCTTCTGAATGCAACCGAGCGACTTGTCCTCGAGCGTCGTGATCCCTCCGGCGCGGTTTCCCGGCGAGGGATTTTCGCCGACGGGCTCGCCGTGCGAGCGGAAGTAGTTTTTGAAGGAGTTGATCATCGCCAAGCCCTCTTCGAAGACCTCGCGGGAGGCGGCGCGGGAGAGAAGTGGTTCCTCGGCGCCGAACATCTCGGGAACCTCGGTGAGGATCGCGGTGCCTCCGCGTGATGTCAGCCAGTCACTGACACGCCCGACGAGCGGATTGGCCGTGATGCCGGAAAATCCATCGCTGCCGCCGCACTTCATTCCCAGCACCAGCGAGGACACGGGAACCGGCTCGCGGCGGAACCGGCGGGCATAATCGGCCAGCGCACGAATGCGCTCGAGGCCTTCCCCGACCTCGTCGTCCACCTCTTGGGCATTGAAATAAGCGATGCGCTCGGGCGCGTCTCCGCCGATCTCGGCGAGCAATTCCTTCAACTGGTTGTTCTCGCAACCGAGCCCAAGCACAAGAACAGCGGCGGCGTTCGGATGCCGTGCCAGACCGGCGAGGATTTTCCGAGTGTTCCGCAAATCGTCGCCGAGTTGAGAGCAACCGTAGGGATGGCTGAAGGATTGGATGCCGTCGATTCCGCTTCCTGGGGCAACCAGTTCGGCTGTGGCTTGGGCAGCGATGCGCGACGCCGGGACATTCACGCAGGCCACGGTGTTGATGATCCAGATTTCGTTGCGCGTGGCGACTGAACCGTCGGGCCGCCTGTAGCCGAGGAATTCGCCGGGACCAAGCGCGGCGGCGGCGGGATCGGGCTGCGACTCGAAGCCCGCCCGATAGCCCAACTCGGTGCGATCCTCCAAGGCGGTGCGCACATTGTGCTCGTGCACATGCTCGCCGGGAGCGATGTCACGCGTGGCGACGCCGATGGCGAACCCATACTTCCGGACCACCCCGCCGGATTTGATTTCGCGGAGGGCAATCTTGTGACCAGCGGGAATCTCCTCGCGCGCCTCTCCGCAGGGCAGCAGCGTCCCTGCCGGAATGGTGGCTATGGCGACGGCGACATTGTCGTCCGGCTGAATCTGCAGGAGCTGGTTCATGGCGATTTTCAGGAAATGATCTCGTCGCGGTTTTCCGGCAGGCCGCGTGTGAAATTGTGGTTGTGGATCGGACGCAGGATGTCCAGCACCCGCGCGATGTGCTCGAACTCCACAGGCTCCGAGGCGAAGGAGATGTTGCGAATCATGTTTTCCGGGTTGGCCGAACCGACGAGCGTGGAGGCAATGCCGGGGTGGCTGATGGAATACTGGATCGCCAGTTTCACCAGATCGACGCCGGCGGTTTTGCAGTAGTCCACCGCGAGTTTGGACACTTCGACCATGCGTGGCGTGGCCGGATGCCAATCAGGCACCCCGCGCTCGGTCAGCAGGCCCATTCCGGTCGGCGAGGCATTGATGACGCCCACGCCTTTTTCCAGGAAAAACGGCACATGGTCGGCCAATGCCGAATCGTTCAATTCGAACCGGCAAAACGAAAGAACGGACTCAATGGCATCGCCCGAGGCCGCCACGACATCCACCAGCACCTTGAGCGGCAGGCCGGTGATACCGACATGGCCGATGCGGCCCGCCTGCTTGAGCTTGAGCAGGGCGGGAATGGTTTCGTTCACGATCTGGCTCTGCTCGGCAAACTCGACATCGTGGCACTGCAGGATGTCGATGTGGTCCACACCGAGGCGCGCACAGCTTTCGTCCAGCGAGCGCACGACGCGCTCCGCCGAGAAATCGAATTCACCGTCGCCATACTGCCCGACTTTTGTCGCAAGGATATAACGGTCGCGCGACACCCCCTGCAGAGCCTTGCCGAGGACGGTCTCGGCGCGCGTCTTGCCGTAATAGGGTGAGACATCGATGAAATTGATGCCGTGATCGAGCGAGGCATGGACGGAGCGGATGCCAACGGAATCATCGATATTGCGGAAGACTCCCCCGAGCGAGGATGCGCCATAGCCGAGCACGGAGACATTGAGGCCGGTGCGGCCGAGTTTGCGGTAGTTCATGACGGGTTTGTTTGGATTTTGTAGAAGCGGCAGGCGTTTCCCCCGAGGATCCCCTCGCGTTCGCTCACGGAAAGCGGGGCGACGAGATCGCGCACGGTTTGCACCCATGCCTCGTAATCGGCGGCCACGCGGCACACAGGCCAATCGGAGCCGAACATGAGGCGCTCCGCGCCGAACGCCTCCAGCGAGGCCTCGAAATAGGGACGGATCAATTCCAGCGACCACGCACGCCCGGGAACCTCGGTGACAACACCGGAAAACTTGCAGCTCACATGCGGCCGGCGGGCGATTTCACGCAGGTCACGAACCCAGTCGGCGGCCGGCGGGCCTTGCACCACCGGCTTGGCGATGTGGTCGAGAACCATCTGCAACCCGGGTTGCCTGTCCACAAAAGCGATCGCGGCGGGCAGTTGTCGCGCCACCACGAGGATGTCGTAGGTGAGACCGGCGGCCGCCACCGCCGAGAGCCCGTCGTGGAAAAGATCACCGGACATGTAGGAATCCTCTTCCGCCTGCAACACATGGCGGACTCCCTTGAACGCCGGGCGGGCGGCGTATCTCTCGAGCAATGGAACCACCACCCCCGCGCCCTGCGCCAATGGAACCCAGCCCACGACACCACGGACAAGCGCGGGATGTTTTTCAGCAATTCCGAGAAGCCAGTCGGTCTCCTCAAGGCACTGGCGGGCTTGCACGGCCACGGTGCCGTGAACGCCGGCGCGGGCGGTCAACTCCGCGAGTTCCTCTGGAAAATGATCCCGTCGCAGGACGGCCATCGAATCATCGATCCAACCGAATTCCAAAGGATCGTAGGTCCAGAAATGCTGGTGGGCATCGATCACGAGACCGGAGGATTGATTGGGCTGACGATTCGTGTTCACAGCTCGAACGATTCCGTCATTCAGCGGACGACACGCCCTGAACCCGAGCCTCCCATGAGGGCCTCGACCTCGGCCCGGTTGGTGTAGTTGATGTCGCCGGCAATCGAGTGGCAGAGGCAGGATGCGGCGACGGCAAAGGAAATCGCGGTCTCCGGCGCGGACAACTCCGGCGTGTTCAACGCGAAGATCAGCCCTGCGCCAAACGAGTCCCCTCCCCCGACCCTGTCCACGATGTTTTTGATTTCGTAGGGCCGGTATTCCCCGTCGCGCATGGGAGCGAAATGCGACTGGCCACTGGAAGCGTCAAAGAGCATCGCGCCCCAGTTGTTGTGCGAGGCGGAGAGGCTTTCGCGGAGCGTGATGGCAACCTTCTTGATGTTCGGAAACTCTGCGACGATCTGTCGTGCGACATCGGGGTATTTCGACACATCGAGGACACCGGATTCGACATCCGAATTTTCGGCATGGATATCGAGGACATCGGCAGCGTCCTCCTCGTTGGCGATGAGGAGATCGACATGGGGCAGAATCCCGCGCATCACACGTCCGGCCAGTTTTTTCGACTCTGTGCCGGGTTCCCATGCCCAGAGTTTCTTGCGGAAGTTGAGATCGCAAGAGACTTGCAAACCCGCATCCTTGGCGGCGCGGGCAGCGTGCAAGACGGTTTCGGCGGCATTTTTCGACAGAGCCGGTGTGATCCCTGTGACATGGAGCCATCCAGCCCCCTCGAAGATTCCGGACCAGTCGTAGGCATCCGCCGAGGCAATACTGACCGCCGAGTGAGAGCGGTCGTAAATGACGGATGACGGGCGCTGGTTGGCGCCGTTCTCATAAAAATAAAGCCCGAGTCGACCCTCGCGGGTGCGGAGGACCTTGGAGGTGTCCACCCCGAGCCCTGTGAAGACGCCGAGGCAGGCATCGGCGATGGCATGGCTGGGAAGTGCGGTTACGAAACGCGCCTTCGCTCCAAACTGAGCGAGCGACGCGGCGACATTGGCCTCGGCACCGCCAAAGGTGAGGTCAAGCGCACCGGGGAGTGATTGACGGAGGCGAAGGAAGCCGGAGGGGGCAAACCGTCCCATGACTTCGCCAAAGGTGACGATGGTTTTCATTGGTTTCGGAGGGATTTGATTGTTTGGACTGCGTTGGAAGCGAGGGTCGTGATGTGATCCCAGCGGCCTTCTCGTATCGCATCTCTCGGGGCAAGCCACGAGCCGCCGATCGCCGCCACGAGGGGATCGGCGAGGTAGGATGCCATGTTCTTTTCATTCAGCCCGCCAAGGGGGAGAAATTTGACGCCCAAGTGCTGGTAGGGCGCTGCGACGGCCTTCAGGTAGGCAAGACCGCCCGAGGGTTCCGCCGGGAAAAACTTCAGCACCTTGCAATCGAACTCCAGCGCCTGCTCGATGTCGGTGGGTGTGGCGATGCCGGGCGCGAATGGAAGGCCGGCGTCCTTCGCTGCTTGGAGAACTCGCGGATTCACCCCAGGCGAGACCGCAAATTCGGCTCCGGCGGCTTTCACCTCCTCGACCTGCGCGGGTGTGAGCACCGTGCCGGCTCCGGCAAGCATCTCGGGAACCTCAGCGCGGATGCGGCGCAGGGCACCGAGGGCTGCGGGAGTGCGGAGCGTCAACTCCATCACATCCACCCCACCGGCGAGAAGCGCCTTGGCAAGGGGCGGCCCGTCCTCTTCACGATCGATGACAAGGACGGCAACAATGCCGGTGGTATGGACGCGGTTGGCGATGGGTTCGGGTAGCATGGGGGTGGAATTAACCAAGTTTCTCGACGGGAAGCCAGCGGCGCTCCGCCCAGCTTTGAAGGCCGAGTTCGGCGAGTTGCACGCCTTTGGCACCTTGGAGGAGCGTCCACGGGAAGGCCTCGTCGAGCACAACATGGCGAAGGAAAAGCTCCCACTGGATTTTGAAGGCGTTGTCGTGGGTTTCCTGCTCGGGGACCTTGGACCATCCGCCAAAGAAGTCGATCGGCTGCGGGATGTCGGGATTCCAAGTGGGCTTGGGTGTGTTGCCGTAGTGCTGGGTCCAGCATTCGCGGAGTCCGGCGACGGCGGAGCCGTGGGTGCCGTCCACTTGAAGCGTGAGGAGGTCGTCGCGGCGCACGCGGACGGTCCAACTGGAGTTGAAATGGGCGATGACCCCACCCTCGAGCTCAAAGGTCGCATAGGCCGAGTCGTCGGCGGTGCATTTGTATTTGCGGCCCTGCTCGTCCACGCGCTCGGGAATGTGCGTGGCACCGAGGCAGGAGACGGCCTTCACTTCACCGAAGAGGTTGTCGAGCACATAGCGCCAGTGGCAGAGCATATCGACGATGATGCCGCCGTCGTCCTCCTTGCGGTAGTTCCAGCTGGGGCGCTGGGCGGTGATGTTGTCGCCCTCGAAGACCCAGTAGCCGAACTCGCCGCGGACGCTCAGGATCTTCCCGAAGAAGCCCTGTTCTTTGAGGCGTTGGATTTTCCGCATGCCGCCGAGCCAGAGCTTGTCTTGAACGACGCCGTTTTTCACACCGGCCTTGGTGGCGACACTGTAAAGCTCAAGGGCGTCGGCGGAGCTCACCGCGGTGGGCTTCTCGCAGTAGACATGCTTGCCGGCGGCGATGGCTTTTTTCACGGCTCCGGCGCGGCGGCCGGTGGTCTGCGAGTCGAAGTAGATGATGTTCTCGGGCTTCGCGAGTTCCGCGTCGAGGTCGGTGGTCCAGCGCACGCCTTCGTCCATGGCGGCGAGTTGGGCGAGCTTGGCTTCGCTGCGTCCGACGAGGACGGGTTCGGGCCAGATGACCTCGCCGTCGTTGATTTTCACGCCGCCCTGCTTCCGGATCGCGAGGATCGAGCGGATGTAGTGCTGGTTGGTGCCCATGCGTCCGGTGACGCCGTTCATGATGATGCCGACCTTGTGTTTTTTCATAATTGGAATGGTTGGGGTTTTACTCGGGTTTGAGGGTGCACTGCGGTTGAGCGCCCGGGGGGAGCGGGGGGACATCGATGCCGGCTTTGGGAAGCGTGCCCTCGAGTTCCTGCCGCCAGTGGGCGACATCTCCGGCGGGGCCGTAGCAATAGAGCATGCGGAGCGGGGTTTTGCCGATGTTCGTGAGCTGGTGGAAGACGCCGGAGGGGATGTATACCATCTGCCCGGAGGTCAATGTCTGCCGCTCCTCGCCGAGGCACATCTCGCCGGTGCCTTCGATGACGAAGTAAACCTCCTCCTGCTCTTGGTTGTGCCATGGGACCTGGCCGCCCTCGGGGTCGAGCGTGACATTGCCGATGCTGAAGTTCTTGGCCTGGATGGGGGCGACGCCCCCGGCGAGGTTTTGTGTGCGGCGGCGCGCAGGGTAGCGGCGGCCTTCGATTTGTGAGAGGTCCGAGATGGTCATGGTGGATTGGTGGATTAACGGCTGACGCAGCCGAAGAATGTGTAATCGCCGCCCGAGGCGAGGCGTTGGATATAAAGAGCGAGTTCGCGGGCGTGGTAGTCGCCCCACATGGAGGACTCGCCGCGCGGGATTTTCGAGCCGGCGGGGATGTGGTCCCAGTTGTTCGGACGGTGGTAGATGGAGTGCAGGATGAGACCCTGGTGGCTCGCCGAGGTCGACAGATAGGGCTCCGAAAGGACCGTGCGGGCGGTGGTGAGACCGGCTTGGAGGTAGCGGGAATCCTTCAAGTAGCGGCCAAGGCGGATGAGGCCCTGCGCGGCGATCGCAGCGGAGGAGCTGTCCACCGGTTCCCAGTCGTTCTCGATTTGTGCAGGACGGTCGAGGTAGTCGCCGAGGTGGTGCAGGTTCGGCGCGCCGGTATCCCAATACGGAATGCCATCGGTCGGCGTGTGCTCGATGTAAAAGTCGCAGGCGGCGCGGGCGGCTTTGAGGAACATCGCCTCGACGGCCTGGCGACCGCCGAACGGCTCCAACTCGGCATCGGATAGGGTCGCGATCCATTCCAACTGCTCGGGGTAGCCGGCCACAATCCAAGCGAGGCCGCGCGTCCAGGTGGTGAACGGCGAGTATCCCTGCTGGGAATTCGGGCAGCGGAAATTGCCGTCGTTTGTATTGAAGATGCTTTCATGCGCGACACGACCGCGAATGTCGTAGGCGTCGCGCCCCTCGCCGTAGAAAACTGCGAAGTCCGCCGTGGTTTTGGCGTGCTGAATGAGTCGCTCAAGCAGCGAGATGCGGAGGTCTTTTTCTCCCATGAGGACATGTCCGAGTGAGTGGGAAACGGCGAGAGCGCGGAGGCTGCGGATCGTGTCGGCGAAGAGCGAGTGCGGGCCGTTGAACGAATAGATGTAGCCACCGCCACCCGCGACGGGAGTCCAGCGGGCGGCTTGAACGGCACCGGTGCATTTGAGGGCGAGTTCGTAGAAATCCTTCTCGGCGGCATTGCGCGGAATTTTCCCCTCAACCATGAGGCGCAGGAGGTTTCCGTAGGTGCTGACATTGTTGAACCCGTGGTCGTGAACACCGATGTGCGTGATATGGTGCGCCATGCGCCCTCGGGTGCGTTCGCGGCCGAGTTCGAGGAATTGCTCATCGCCGGTGGCGTCGAATTGCAGGATGGCAGAGCCGTAGACAAATCCCTGCGTCCACTCGGTCCAGCCACGCGCGGTGTATTTGCCTTCGACCGTGAAGACGGGTGTGGCCTTGCCAGGAACCTCGTCCTTTTCAATCGAGAGGATTTTCGGTGCCGAGGCGGCCCAGAGTTTTTCAATGGCCGGCAGAAGGTCGGCCGGGGCGAGTGTGGGGTCGGATTTGATCATAGTCGTTTGAGATGGAAGCCGCCGTCGATGTTGATGATATCGCCGGTGGAGAACGGGAACGCGCCGCCGAGAATCGATTCGACCGCCAGGCCGACATCCTCGGGGTTGCCCCAGCGCTTCTGCGGCACGAGGCCCTCGGCGAGGAGCTTGTCATATTTTTCCTTCACTCCGGAGGTCATGTCGGTGGCCATGATGCCTGGGCGTAGTTCGAGGACTTGGATGCCGGACTCCGCGAGGCGGACGGCCCAGAGCTTGTTGGCCATGGCAAGGCCGGCCTTCGAGATGCAATACTCGCCGCGATTGATCGAAGCGGTGTCAGCGGAGAGAGAGGTGACGAAAATCAATTTGTAGCCGCCGGGGAGCGTGGATTGGCCTGGGTTCGCGAGCCAGTGGCGCGCCGCGAGCTGCGAGAGGAAATACGGGCCCTTGAGATTCACAGCGAGGACCTCGTCGAAGATATCCTCGGTGGCCTCGGTGATGTCGGCGCGGACGCGGGGGGCGATGCCGGCATTGTTGACCAAAGCGTCGAGGCGCCCAAAGGCATTGATTGTCTCGTCCATAAGGCGCGCGCGATCTGCGGCATCGCCGATGTTTCCACCGACCAGCGGGAAGATTTGCTCCGGCGATTTGGCCGCCTTGGCGCAGGCGGCCGCCGTCTCCTCCGCAGCGGTGCGGTTGTTGGCGTAGTGGATGGCGACATTGTGGCCTGCGGCAGCCAAACGAAGGGCGACGCCGCGTCCGAGGCCGCGACTCGAACCTGTGACAAGGATGTTGGATCGGGAACTCATGGGGCGGATCGTGCCACAACAGCCCCGCGGGCGTTATGACAACGGGGTCGATTGATAGCACAAAACCGACTTTTGTTTTAAGGCGTCCGATCCGTGATTGCCATCAGGCTGGGCATGCCCGATGCCTTCACCCATGAACTCAAAACGGGCGGCAGTCATCGGCGCGGGCATGGCGGGTGTTTCCGCCGCGAAACTCCTTTCCGCGGCGGGATGGGATGTTGTGGTCTTCGAAAAATCGCGCGGCTGGGGCGGGCGCTGCGCCACGAAGCGGATCGAGGGGTGTGTCGTGGATCACGGGGCTCAGTATTTCACGATCCGGAATCCGGCATTCGAGGTGGCGGTGGACCAAGCTTGTGGCAATGCTCTCCGGAGCATCAATGCGCCGGTTGTTGACGCCGTCGGGGGAACAATCGAGGCATGGCCTATGTTTTACCATGCCGAAGGCAACAGCCGCCTGGCGCGGGCATTGGGTGCGGGCCTCGATGTCAGGACAGGTGTGGAACTGGGCGAGATCGACGGAACGGAAATCGAAGGCGAACATTTCGACACGGTCGTTTCCACCGCCCCATGGCCACAGACCTGCAAGCTCGCCGGGATTCCGATTGTCTCGAATCCCTATGCCCCATGCCTTGCCGCGATTTTTGTTTACGACGTGCCATGGGAGGGAACGCGAAAGCTGCGCTACGCCGTGCGGGACGATTCCTCACATGATCTGGCGTGGTCAGCCTGCGAAAACCATAAAAGTGGACGGATCGCGGATGGATTGACCGTTATCGTGGCCCATGCCTCCGAGGCGTTCAGCAGAGAGCATCTGGAAGACGCCCCCTCGGAGTGGAGTGCGATCCTTCGCCGCCGCGTGGAGGAACTGTGGGAGATTCCACCGGAGACACTGCGCCACTTGCATCCACACCGCTGGCGCTATGCGCGCGTGACTCAAAAAATCCCACCCGCCGGTCTCCCGGCGCATTGGATTTTTGCGGGCGACCTGCTCAGCGCCTCGCGCGTCGAGTCCGCATGGCTCGCTGGAAGAGACGCGGTCGCGCATCTCCTCTGAGAAACCCGTCGCCTCACCCCGCTTTCGAGGGCCGGATGGATGACCTGACGAACGCCGTGGGCGACTGGCCTGTTTGTTGGCGGAACCAGCGGGAAAAGTAATTGGGATCATCAAATCCACAACGCATGGCGGCCTCGCTGACCGGTCCCCCTTTCAGCAATTCCTTCTTGGACTGAGCCAGACGGGAGGCATCGCGAAAATGTTGAAGCGTGTTCCCGGTGTGGCGTTTGAAAAGACGATTCAAATGGTCCGGATTGCCTCCGACCTTTTGACAAAGCTGGCCGATCTCCAACCCGTAAAACGCCGGATCGGATGCCAGGCTGGAGAGTTGACGGATCACCCCCGGCACCGGCGCGGCAGCCCTTGGCAGCAATCCAAGCGCACGGAACACAATGTCGAGGATCGCCAATGAGGAGGAGGCGGCGAGCAACCGCGACTCCATCGAGTCGGGATCGCTCAGGCGGCCGATTCTGGAAAGTTCACCGCGGAGTTTTGTGGCCTCCGAATGGCTCAGGTGGGAGACCAGGGGTTTCTTCGGTTGCGGCAGGGAAAGATCGATCGCCAGGCACACCGGACGGCGCTCGGGATGCTCGCGGAAGGAATGCATGCAACCAGCGGGAATCCACGCGAGGAGGCCGGTTTTGACCACGTGTGTCGTCCGACCCAAGACAAGCTCCCCGCCGTTTGAAAGATAACACAACACCTGCCCGAAACGGTGGCTGTGAGGCTCCACGGAATCCACCTCCGACAGATGCTTGTGAAGCCTCAACCGCAGGACCGTCAACCCGGGAAGGCGAACGTCGATTTTTTTGAGGAAAAGGGAACGGAAGTTTCTCACAGGTGCACTGTGCGGGTAATTCATGCCCCAATCCGTGCGGATTGCAATGCGCCCGCGCGGACGTTGAACATTTGCATTTCCGTATATTTGGTTTTGCGGGTATACGATCCCGCATGGAACTTGTTCAAATCCACGAATGCCTCTGCGACCGGACGCGGCTGCGCATTCTGCATCTGATCCTTCGGGCCCCATTGTGCGTTTGCCACATCCAATCGGCGCTTCGCGAACCCCAGGTGAAAATCTCGCGGCATCTGGCCTACATGCGCCGCCGCGGCATGATCGAATGCCGCCGCAGCGCGCAGTGGATGGTTTACAGCCTTCCAGCAAAACGCTCCCCGCTGCTTGATAAAAATCTCGCCTGCCTTCAGGACTGCTTCGTCGGCGAAGCGGTCTTCCGCCAAGACTTGGCGCGATTGGTGAAACTCAAGTCCGCTGGGGATTGTCTACCCTCCGTCCCGGCCCAAAACTCCGCCCTTCCAACCCCATGAGCGATCCGGTCCCCGTAAAACGCCTCGACCTCTTCGAGCGCCACCTCAGCCTTTGGGTGATCCTTTGCATGGGCCTCGGGATCGGCCTGGGCACGGCGTTTCCCTCGTTCACCCGCCACATCGGCCAACTCGAGTTCGGCACCGGATCGCACGTGAACATCCCGATCGCCGTGCTGATCTGGCTCATGATTTTTCCGATGATGCTGAAGATCGACTTCGGCGGGCTTCGCGGCGTTTTTTCAAAACCACGCGGGCTGGCGGTCACGCTGTTCGTCAACTGGCTCGTCAAACCCTTCAGCATGGCCCTGCTCGGGTGGTTGCTGGTGACCGAACTCTTCGCCAACACACTCGGCTGGATCGATCCTGAAATCGCAAAAAACCAAGTCGCCGGACTGATCATCCTCGCCGCCGCGCCATGCACCGCGATGGTGTTTGTGTGGAGCTACCTCACGGATGGCGATGGTCCCTACACCCTCGCCCAGGTGGCGATCAACGACCTCATCATGGTGTTCGCCTTCGCACCCATCGTCATGCTCCTGGCCGGTGTCACGGGGGTCCACATTCCAGGCGATGTCCTTATCACTTCCGTGCTGGTGTTCATCGTCGTGCCGCTTGCCGCCGGATTCACGGCACGCACACTGATCCTCAAGGCCAAAGGAGTCGCTTGGCTTGAGGGAAAACTCCTTCCGGCATTCCGGCCGGTGGCCATCACCGCCCTTCTCGCGACACTCACGCTCATCTTCGCCTTCCAGGCAGAGAACATCCTCGGGAACAGCCTCATGGTTGTCCTGCTTGCCGTGCCGATCCTGATCCAGGTCTATTTCAACTCGGGCCTCGCCTACCTGTTGATGCGCGTTTTCAAGGTCCGTCACAACGTCGCCACGCCCGGCGCGCTCATCGGGGCCAGTAATTTTTTCGAACTTGCCGTGGCGGTGGCCATCACACTCTTCGGCCCCTCCTCGCCCGCTGCCCTTGCCACCGTGGTCGGCGTGCTTGTCGAAGTGCCGGTCATGCTGTCCGTGTGCCGCCTCTGCGTTCGTTCCAAGGACTGGTATCAACGCTCCATCGATCAATGAACCCACCGAAACCCCGCATCCTCGTTCTCTGCACTGGCAATTCCTGCAGAAGCCACATGGCCGAGGGCATCCTGCGCAAAGCCGCCGGAGACATCCTCGAGGTCCACAGCGCCGGCTCGAACCCGACAGGCTATGTCCACCCCATGGCCATCGCGGTCATGTCTGAAATCGGCATCGATCTTTCCACCCACACCTCGAAACACATGATCGAATTCCTCGACCGCGATATCGAGACGGTCATCACCGTGTGCGGAAACGCCGACCAGGCCTGCCCCGTCTTCCCGGGACAAGTCCACCGCCTGCACATGCCCTTCGACGACCCCGCCAAAGCCACCGGCTCCGAGGAACAAATCCTCGGCGAATTCCGCCGCGTCCGCGACGAAATCCAGCGCGCCTTCCTCGACTACGCCAACAGCCGGCGAACCACGCTCAAGTCAGTGTAAGAAGGCTCATACTGTTGAAAATAATAGCGCCCACGCTCATGAAAGCGGTGTCGTGCCTTTGCACTCGGGATAGTTCGTGCAGCCCCAGAATTGGCTGCCGGCATTTTTGCCGGATTTTGCGGTGCGCAGGGCCATGAGTGCCCCGCAATGCGGGCACTTCGGCGGAAGATCGGTCTGATCCGCCTGATCTGAGGGGTCCGACCGATCTGCGGCCCGCCGCGCCCGCAGCCTCTCGGTGGCCAGTTGCTCGGAATAACCGCCCCCCTCGATAAAAGCCCCCTCGAGCGCGGCAATTTGCCGATCGAGCAAGAAGTTCGCCTGGTGGATCAGGCAGATCGTGGCATTGGCCCGCACCGCCGCATCGCCGTGCTCGAGCCACGGGGCGTAAAGCGCCCAGCGCTCCTGGTCGCTAAGATCGGTCAGATTCGTCGGATCAAACCGATCCGACCGATCTTTCAAAAAAGCTGTGGCCACACCACGCACGGCACTGGCCTCCCGCCCCTCGGGTGCCCATAGCGGCAACCGCCGATGCCGCAAGTAGTCTTCGTAATCGAGAAGCAGCTCTTCCAAGCTGGCGCGGGCCACATTCATGAGGCGCAGTTCGGTTTGCGAGGAAGTCGCCGCTGCACGGCTTCCTTCGGCGATATTCTGTCGGC
>CAZRLX010000032.1:0-5454 GCA_964601115.1 uncultured Chthoniobacter sp.
CGTTGATCACCGCGTCGAAGGCGAGGTTGTGGGCCTTGGTGGGGCGCGGAAACAGTCGCGTGTGCCCGAGCACGACATGGTGGAGTTCGTGCAGCACGAGCATGAGGAGATGCTCGTCGGTGCGGCAGTATTCCTCGAGGAAGCCGGGATTGAGGCGCAAGCGCGGGCGCGCGGTGCAGTCCACGCAGGCGGTAGGGATCGACTCGTCGAGGACGATATCAAGTAGCGAGAGGAGTTCCTCCATCTGCCAAGTGGCGGCGGGAACCACATTGTAGATGCGGGATCGAATGTCGTTGGCGTTCACAGTGCGCCCTCCCACACCTCGGCGAGGAACGGTTTTTGGTTGAAGAGATGGCCGGCCGAGTAATCGGGTTGGCGGGAGCGGACATAGATTTCGCCCACGCGGCGGGAGAGCACGGCGATCGAGAAGACGGTGTCGGTCAGTGCGTAGTATTTCGGGTTGCCTGTGGAGTCCGAACGCACCCCGATAAGAAAGGCGGGCATGTTGCGCAGGGCGGCCTCGACCTGCTCGCGGGGCGGAATGTTTTCCAGCCCGCACTCAAAGATCGGACGCGCGAGTTTGACTTTGGACAGACGCATTGTGGGCGGCGTGAGTTGGAACACAAAGAATGATCCAGTTACCGCCGTGACCTTGGACTCAAACGCGGTTCGCGGGGGCGCACTCATGTTGTAAAGGCACCCGCAGGTCCCTTCAATGCGGGTGGTGGCGTTCAACATGGCAGATAAAATTTTGCCCAGAGGGCGTTGAAGGTGTCGCGCAGGTCGGCCGGTTTGGTTCCCTTGAATCCATCGGGCAGGAGGCTCTGGAGAAGGTTGCGGCATTGCTTGTCGCGTTGCGTGTCGCCAAGCCCGGAGCATACGGCGGCGGTTTCCCGGCAGGCGGTGAGCTGGACGCCGTGGACCTGGAGGTTTCTCGAACTTGGCTGGAGCGCCTCGCGGGCTTCGGTGGCGAGCGTTTCCACGGCGATGGCCGGAAGTTCCCGCCTGTCGCGCACGGAGAAATAGACGACCAGCGCCAGGGCTCGGCGGTGGGCCCTGTCCACTTGCGCCGCGAACGCCGTGGTGAGGAGTCCCGTGAAATCGGCGGTGTCGATCGCTTTTCCCAGTTTGATCGCGAGGGCGAGACGATCGACGGGATCGGACACGGCGAGGATTTGCCGCCAAGGATCGGAGGCGTCGAGCCCGCACAGACTCCAGGCCTGACGGTGGGCGGCAAGGAGCGAGGAGGTTTTGGTTTTCACCCCGTGGGCAATGCCGGGAAGTCCATGCCGGAGGGCCAACCAGGCGGCATCCTCCCAATCAGGACGGGGCAGGCCGGCAGCTTCCGCAAGCACCGTGCGCGAGGCCTGGACCGCAAGGATCGAGCGCAGAAGCGTGGTGATGCGGCGGGTGGAGAGTTCGTGGCCCGCCTTGGCGGCAAGGGGCGCGAGAGCGATGAGATAGTCGGCCAGCGACTCGGGTGGCGACTGGGTGAGGACTTCGAGCACGGCTCGAGTTTTTGAAACGAGATCGGGAACGGCGACGGGGAATTCGTGGCGGCCCCGGAACTGGTCGAGGAGAATCGCCTTCCGGGCCTCGTCGGCGAGGGTGTCCCAACCGGGGACCTCGATAATGAAGGCGAAGCGGTCGGCCAACGCCGGATCGAGAGGCTCCGCACCCTGGTAGGAGGGTTCGTCGTCGGAGTCGTCGTCCGGCGCTGGATTCATCGCCGCCCAGCGGTAGCGGAGTTTCTTCAGTCGGATGCCTTGGATGCGGCGTTCGTGGATGATCGGGAAGAGCTTGTTTTGAAGCTCCGGGCGGGCGCGGCTGATTTCATCGATAAAGACGACCTCGGCATCCCAGATCGAGGAGGGCGTGCTGATGTAGCGCAGCGAGGTTTGCGATTCGTCGGGCACGGGAATCCCAACGAGGTCGTCGTAGTTGACCAGCGAGGCGTTGTAGAAGCGGAATTCCAGCGCGAGGGACTCTGCGAGACGCTCGAGGAGAAAACTCTTCGCCGTGCCATGGCGGCCGATGAGCAGAAGCGGATCGCCCGAGGCGAGCGCCGCCAGCACCACGGGTTCGAGGTGCGCCCAGCCTTCAAGGCCGAGCGGTTGCGTGAGCAACGACGGCGCAGGCGGCGTGCGTTTGGCAACAGATTGGGGTTCAACCGGGGCGGCAACCTGATCGGTTTTGCGTTGGCGCGGCGTTTTGCTGCGGGGGGCGGCGCTCACAACGCACCTCCCTTCACCGCACGGCGCAGGAGTTGGTCCCTCAACTTGCGGGCCCGCTCGATACACGGCGTGCCGAGACTCTGGCGGACGCGGCGCTTGGTGTAGTCGGGGAGGTGGATTGTGTAGTGACACCAAAAGGTGCCGTTGTTGTTCCAGAGGTGGTGGTCGGGATTGTCCGCAAGGATGCGGATGGATGCGGTCGATGATTGTTTCATGGTGTGTTGCCTTTCGGGTTCGCACCGGGAATCGCCCCAATAAAAAAACCGCCTGCCCCATCAGGAGCGGCGGTTCGTTATTGGCCGTGGAGATTTTTGTTGTTCGGGTCTTTCGACCCGCACATCGCTTGGGTTGTTCCAAGCAAGCCACCGTGGGATGTTCTCCATCTCCCCGGTTGGCACCCTGACCCGCCCAATGCGGCCACAGGAATTCCTGATGCACCGCCAACCAAACATCATTTCCCGGAAACCGCCAATCCGGATTTGTGTCATAAAAAAGCCGCCCCGCGCGGGAGCGGCGCTTGCATTTCTAATCCGACACGGTGGCATCCGCCGCCTCGCGTCCACGCAGACGCAGGAGAATCGGCAGGCCGGGGAACTCCCATTTATCGCGGATGCGCGCCTTGAGATAATTCATGTAACTGTCGGGCAGCAGAAGCGGGTTGTTGACAAACATCACAAACAGCGGCGGCGCGATCGAGGAGACCCCGCTTTCCTTGGCCTGAGTGGCGTAGAGGAGCTTGAACCGGCGGTTGCCGCGGATCGGCGGGGCCTGCCGCTCCATCGCGGCGCGGATCACGCGGTTCAACTCCCCGGTTCCGGCGCGGCGGCGGGCGTGTTCCCTCACCTTCTCGACCATCGTGAACAGCCGCCGGACATTTTCACCGGTCAGCGCCGACAGCACGACCACCGGGGCGTAATCGAGAAAGAACAGGGCGCGGCGGACCTTTTCCACATGCTCCGCGAGGAGCAACTTGGATGCCTCGCGCCCTTCCTCCTTCTCGATCAAATCCCACTTGTTCAGCACAATCACGGCGGGCTTTTGCGCCTCTTGGATCAGACCTGCGATCTTCTTGTCCTGCATGGTCACACCCGTCGTTGCGTCGATCACCAGGATATTCAAATCCGCACGCCGGATCGTTTTCTCGGAGCGCATCACGCTGAACACCTCGACGGAAGTATTGTGCCGCGAGCGGTGCCTGATTCCGGCCGTGTCGCAGAGGATATACCGCCGCCCCTCGCGGATGGCCTCGACATCGATCGTGTCGCGGGTCGTGCCGGCGATCTCGCTCACCGTCGACCGCTTGTCGTCGAGAATCGCATTCACCAGCGAGGACTTCCCGACATTCGGGCGCCCCACAAGGGCGAGTTTCGGAGCCTCCTCGTCGGCCTCGTCGGGTTCCTCCTCGGGCGCGGGCAGGAGAGCTTCAACGATCTCGACCAACTCCCCGATCCCGCGTCCATGGGCCGCGCTGACCGAACACGCATGCTCGAACCCGAATCGCGAAAACTCGAAGGCCCGCGACTCGTGCCCCTCGGTGTCGACCTTGTTCACGACAAGAACCACCGGCCGCGCGGACCCGCGCACCAAGGTGGCAATCTCGGCATCCAGCGGTGTCATCCCGTCGATCGAATCGACCACAAAGAGGATCGAGTCCGCGCATTCCATGGCCACAAACGCCCCCTCGCGCGTGCTTTCGGCGAAATCCGGATCGGGCTCGGAACCAATTCCCCCGGTGTCAGTGACCTCGAATGGCGCCTTGCCCAGCCGACACACCGCGCCGATGCGGTCGCGCGTCACTCCGGGCTGGTCGTGAACAATCGAAATCCTCCGTCCGGCAAGACGGTTGAACAGGGCGGACTTTCCGACATTCGGCCGGCCGACGATGGCGACGTTGCGCATGGGATTTATCAATGAGTGTGGTCGTGGTGCCGGAGGCTGAGGATTCCCCGGGCCAAGTAGTCGATGCCACTCAGCAACGTCAGGATACCAGCCAAATAGACGGACACCAGATAATGCGGCAGTTGCAACATGACCCACGTGATCGCCACCATCTGGGCGGCGGTCGCGGCCTTGCCGGTCCAACTTGGCTTCACATCCAATCGCTGGTTGAGGAGATACAGCACCCCGCAGCCAGTCAAAATGACCGCGTCCCTTGCGATCACCAGCACCGGAAACCAGAGCGGAAACGCATGGTTCCAGCTCCCGAAGCTCAACGTGAGAATCGCCGTGAGCAGCAATCCCTTGTCGGCAATCGGATCGAGCACCGCTCCAAGGCGGCTCCGCTGGTTCCGGTGGCGGGCAAAATACCCGTCGAGCCCGTCGCTCAGCGCCGCCAGCACAAACACCCCGATCGCCGCGAGCCGCTGCCATTCCTGCGGATTCCCTCGCTCGACCCCTTGTCCGTAATACACGCAAAAGAGCACAAAGACGGGGATCAACAAAATCCGCCCGATCGTGATCTGGTTCGCCAGCGTCATGCCCGGAATCCTACCCGCGCACAGAATCGTGGCAACCCGCCGGGTTCACCTGAGAAGGGAACATTCCCTCCGATCCAACTCCCGCCAATTTCCCGCCGCAAGCTCCCCGAGCTCAAACCCGCCGACCGCGACACGGATCAATCGCAACGTGGGATGCCCGACTGCGGCGGTCATCCGGCGCACCTGGCGGTTTTTACCCTCGTCGATTCGCAGTTCGATCCAAACATCCGTCACCGACTTCCGCAGGCGCACGGGGGGATTTCTCGGCGGCACCTCGGGCTGTGGATTCAAGATTCTCGCCTGCGCGGGCAATGTCCTCCGCCCGTCGAGCACCACGCCATCCCGCAACGCGGCCAATGCCTTCTCATCGGGAACCCGCTCGACGAGCACATGGTAGGTCTTGGAAACATGGCTTCTCGGCGAGAGCAGTTCTGCGTTCCACTGCGCCTCGTTGCTGAGCAGCAACAACCCCTCGGAATCGGCATCCAGCCTTCCCACCGGATACACCCCGGCGGGAAATCCAAACTCCGCGAGCGTGCGGTTCGTTCCGGCATCCGGCGTGAACTGCGAGAGCACCCCGAAGGGCTTGTGAAACGCCAGGATCAAAGGATTTTCTGCCGCGTGAGGTCCTGCGAATCCACGATCCCGATCGGCTTGCCTTCGCCGTCCAGCACGACCAGATCGTCAATCCGGTGGCGCTCCAGAATCTGCAGCACCTCGGCGGCCAGTTTGTCCCCGGTGAT
>CAZRLX010000032.1:5554-21316 GCA_964601115.1 uncultured Chthoniobacter sp.
TGCCCGGATTTTCCAACACCGAGGACGACGATCTTGTTCCGGCGCTCAAGCGCGGCGCGGATGGTTTCAACGGCATTGATGAAATCCGCGCCCAGCCTTGCCGAGACGGCGGACACCTCCGCCATCTCGATGTCGAACACACGGCGCGCCCGCTCCAGATAATCCATGGCCGGAATCATGGGCAACGACCCGATGCCGATCAAGACCCGGCTCACCACCCCAACGCCTCGACCCCATCGAGAAAGCGCGTCACAGGATCCGTCCGGGGCGGGATTTCGGGAAGCTCGGGCATCTTTTCGAGCAACGATCCGCCGGAGTCGTCCAGTTGCGTCGCCTCATACCAGTTCAAATAATCCAGCACGGCCGAGTGGCGCTGCAGCAGGAGCGCGCGGAGACGCTCGAGTTCGGCGATCTCGTCGTCCATTCTCTCCTTGGGCTTGCGCTCGAGGGTCATGAAAATCCGCCGGTATTCCGCGATCACGGGTTTCATGAGCGGATGCGCCCGGAACTCGAGCGTGATGCACTCAAGCGCCCGCTCCCGCATGAGGCGGCTCCCCTCGCGGGTTCTGGCCACCGCAGGCAAGGCGGCCGCTCCACGGGCAACCGCGGCATCGGGATTTTTCGGATCGGAAGGCACGGCCACGGCCAACAATTCCTCCAGGGCGGCATTGGAGGCCTGAACCCCGAGAGACGAGTGGCGCTGGGGCATCGAGATTCTTGCGATCGACAATGTCCACCGCTTGGTCAACTCGGACTCGTTGCCGCCGATCCCAGGAAACGCGCCAAGAAGCCCCTCGACCCCACCGGGCGGCGAACCTCCCGCGAGAAACGCAGCCATTCGCTTTCTCGAGTCCGGCACTCCCCGGAGGATCTCCACCAATGCATGCGCCTGCGCCCTGTAGAGCACCAACGACCGCGAATCCATGATCTCCGGACGCTCCTTCAGAAACCTGCCAAGCGACGGAGGGCGATCGGATCGCAACAGGGCCGCACTCACCCCCGAGGGCACCTCGCCATCCCTCCCGCGCAAGGTCTCCGCCAACCCCTCGACGAGCCACTCGGGCGGGGGGGCAACCGCCGCTCCGGGCTTGGGCGGCTTGTCTCGATACATGCCATGAAGCACCAAAGCCCGAAGCACCTCGCGCAAGAGAGCCTCTGGTGCCGTGGCGGATTTTTCCCACAAGTCGAGTTGAACCTTGGTGCCGCCTCCTTCGAGGGCGAACACTGTGATTTTGGTGTCCGGCATGCCTTTGGGCCGCACATCGCCGGACCGGTCCTGGACCACGATCGGTGCCGTGGCGCCAACTGGGGAATCGCTTGTTTTTTTCCAAACAACCAGCGCCCGCTCGGCCTCGCGGGCGATCCGACCGCGCAAGACGGCATCGGGCGCATACACAACAAACGCCCCGCTGCTGCTCACTGTGCGGTTTTTCAACAAGGAACCCTCCGCGGGATGGCACTGCCACACCGCGAGCAAAACAATCAGCGCGAAGAGGCGGACCATTGCACAATCACCGCCCCGGGCGTGAACTCGATCGCCTTTGCCGAGGACACCGCGTCAATCTGGCGCCGGAACGACTCCACACACGGCATCCAGAGCGGAGCAAAAACCCCGGCGGCAAATTCGGGAATCTCCAGCCCTCCAATCGACGCGCGGGTGAATTCAACCCCCGTGCCGCCGTCCGTCGAGTCGGACACCATGCCGAGGCGGCAGACCAACTCCCGCCCGTCGATCCCCAAGACCATGACAAGGTCAAGCGCCCCCTCCCGGCTTTCGATATAACACCTCTCGAAGCGGAGCGTCTTTCCGCCGAGATCCAAAAGCTGCCGTGGAGCGGCTTTGCTCGCGAGAAACTGGTTGAGCACACCAACCTCGCCCACCCAATTTCCACGACCAAACGCGGCGGACTTGGCAAACGATTCCTCAAAATGAGCGACCGTCGAGGCATGCGGGGCGACAGGAGGCTTGACTCCAGTCACGGGCTGCATGGCCTTCGACACCGCCCAACCCAACCCGACGACAAGACAAAGCACCACCAACAGAGCAAGATTCCTCAAGGTGTGCCTCGGACGCACCGTCTTCAATGCGGCGTGTTCCTTTTTTTCGCCTTTGTAAACCGGCGGTGGCGGCTGATATGCGACCGGCGGTGCCACGGGCTTGCCGTCGTCGGGTTGCGGATCGGGCAGGGAAAACCCGCAGTCCTGGCAAATCACCCGCTTGGGGTCGTTCCGCGAACCGCACTGCCTGCACAACCGGATCATGCGGATGTCGTCGGTTTCGCCGCGGGAGCCGGTGTCGCGGGCTTCGCCTCGGTTTTCGGAGCCGTCGCCCCGGAGTCCTTTTTCGCGGCGTCCTTGTATCCCTGACTCCGGTAGTCGGTGATATAAAATCCCGAGCCTTTGAAAATCAGGCCGGCACCTGTGCCAAGCAATCGGCGCACCTTCCCTTTGCCCCAGGGTTGCATCTGGCACGAACCCTCCGGGCAGGTCTCAAACGCGTTGTCCTTCATCGACTGGAACGCCTCGAAGGTCTTGCCGCATTTTTCACACTCGTAATCGTAGGTAGGCATGGTGGCGCAGCATATAACACCATCCGCACCCCGCTGCAATCGCCCCCTCAGCGAATGCGATGGCGTCCGTCGCCGACACTCAACACCTCGATCCCGACGCGCGTGAGCCCCTGGTGGTGGAACCCGAGTTCCTTGGCCACCGGTGCGGTCACATCGAGGATTCTTCCGCGGATGAATGGCCCGCGGTCGTTCACGCGCACCTTCGTGGAGCGTCCGTTGCTCAAGTTCGTCACCCGGATCACGCAGGGGATCGGCAGCGTCTTATGCGCGGCGGCGCGGGTCCATGGCCAGAGTTTCTCGCCCAACGCGGTCTTCCCGGGAAAAAGCAAAAAATGTTCCGAGTAGTGCGAGGCAACGCCCGTCTCCCGATGCCCGACCGCGGCCCGGGGCTCCATGGGGTGATAACGGACACCCCGGATCGAGTAGGGTCTTGTTTTGTAGCCTTGGTAATAAGGGGCCGCGCATCCGGCCAACAATGCCGCAACGACAAGAACCATCGCAGTGCGAATGTTCAACCAGCGCATCACACCCCGCCCAATAACCGGAGAACCTCGTTGCGGGAAGCGGGAATCTTTCCGCAATAACGCTCCAACTCGGGCAAGGCGGATTCTCCGGGTTCAAAAATCCCAAGCAGGCGGCAAAGCTCCTCCTCGAAAAAAACCAACGCCCGCTCGGTGGCCGGAGAGGCCGCAAGATGTGTCAACGCCCGCACGAGCAGGCCGTGGATTTCCGGCACCGGATGCCCGGCCTCCGTCGTCCGGTCGACCAACTCGGCGAAATACCCTGCCAGAAAGAGATTCGCCGCCGCGCTGGCGGCAAACGGCGCCACGAGACGAATCTCGCGCAGGGTGTGCAAATCGCCCCGCCGCGCGGGCACGTAGCCGATCTCGACACGATGAAACAAATCCAACCGGCCGGCAAAGGAACTGCCCGCCCGTCGCGCTCCCTTGGCCATCGTCCGCACCTTGCCGTGCCCGGCCGTGCTCCATGTCAGCACGAGGCTGGTGTCGCTCCAGGCGTGACGCCGGATCAAGATCGCCTCGGTTTGTTCCATGGCCCAGCGGGCACCGGATCGGCGCGGGTTACAGCGAGATCACCTTGGCGCTGCGGATGTCGGGGTCGGCGGCGAATTTCGCAATCACATCCGGCCCGGGGGCGCTGTCGAGGTTCAGGAGCGTGAGCGCCTGCCCGCCCTGCTCGGTCCGAGAGAGACTCATGCTGGCGATGTTGATGTTCTCCGCCCCGAGGAACGTGCCAATGTGGCCGACGATGCCGGGGCGGTCGCGGTTCTCCAGCATGAGGACGACACCGGCTGGCGTGACCTCGACAGGATGACCATTCACACGCACGATGCGGGGGTCGTTTTTCGCTCCGAAAAAAGTGCCGCCGATCGACACCTTCGATTCGCCACTGAAAACGGCGACATGGAGCCACTCGTTGAAATCGGTCTGCTCGCTGGAGCGGACCTCCTCGACATCCAGGCCGATCGTCGCAGCCATGCTGCGCACGTTGACGCTGTTCACTTCCTCGCCGCCGGCGTGCTTGAGGAAGCCGGTGAGGATCGCCCGGCTGATCGCGTCGGTGGGCATCTCGACGGCCTTCCCGCCGTAGGTGATGACAACGCGGTCGTTGCGCTTCGGCGCAAGCTGGGCAACGAAGCGGCCGAGCTTGTCGCCAAGGGTGATGTAGGGTTTCACCACGGCGGCGGTCTTGGCGTCGATGCTCGGCATGTTCACGGCATTGCGGATTTCGCCGTCGAGCAACGCGGCGCGAATGGCCTGCGCGATTTCGATGCCCACATTTTCCTGGGCCTCGGCAGTGCTGGCGCCGAGGTGCGGGGTGAAGACGATGTTCGACAAGGCTCGCAGCGGGAATTCGGCGGGAGGCGGCTCGACTTCGTAAACGTCGAGCGCGGCGGCTCCAACCTGGCCGGACTGGAGGGCATCGTGTAGCGCCGACTCGTCAACGAGACCGCCCCGGGCGCAGTTCACGATGCGAACCCCTTTTTTGCAAATCCCGAGACGCCGGGCGTCGAGCATGTGGCGCGTCTCGTCGGTCAATGGCATGTGCATGCTGATGAAATCGGCCTGTGGCAGGAGGGTGTCGATGTCCTCGACCAACTCGACCTGCAAACTCCGGGCGCGGCTGGTGGAAAGGTAGGGATCATAGGCCAGCACGCGCATGCCGAAGGCCATCGCGCGGCGCGCCAATTCGGTGCCGATCCGCCCCATGCCGAGGATGCCGAGGGTTTTGTTGTAAAGCTCGACGCCTTCGTATTTCTTCCGGTCCCAACGCCCGGCCTTCATGCTGGCATCGGCCTGCGGGATGTTCCGCGCAATGCTCATGAGGAGCGAAAACGCGTGCTCGGCGGTGGACACCGTGTTGCCGCCCGGCGTGTTCATGACAATCACGCCCTGGCGGGTGGCCGCATCGACATCGACATTGTCCACACCGACACCAGCGCGGCCGACGACTTTCAGGTTCGTCGCGGCCTCGAGCACGGCGGCGGTGACCTTCGTCTGGCTCCGCACGACAAGCGCGGAGAATTCGGGAATGATCTTGATGAGTTCGGCTTCAGGCAAACCGGTGTTGACAACGACCTCGAGCGTTCCATTGGCGGAGAGTTCCTCGACGCCACGCTGGGACACGGGATCGGCGACAAGAACCTTGGGAGCGGGAAATGACATTTTCTTTTTCTTTGATTGAAGTGTAAGTGGTGCGCGAACGAAGCAAACAACCTGTCCGGACCCCGCTTTGTTTATCGGGGATGGGCACGCGGCGGAATCACTTTTTATGAAATGGTCGTATCGCATTGCGCGGATTGCGGGTATCGACGTGAGGATTCACCTCTCGTTCGTCCTGCTGCCGCTCATTTTCGGATTTATCGGCTGGCGCGATGGCGGGCTCGCGGCGGCGTGGGAATCCATCCTGTTCATTCTCCTGCTCTTCGTCTGCGTGGTCCTGCATGAATTTGGTCACGCGCTGGCCGGCCGGCGATTCGGCATCCGCACGCCGGACATCACCCTCCTTCCGATCGGGGGCGTCGCGCACATGGAGCGCATCCCTGAAAAACCCTGGCAGGAACTCGTGGTCGCCCTCGCCGGTCCGGCGGTGAATGTCGTCATCGCCGTCGTGCTTGGTGCGATCCTCTCCGTGACTGGCGGACTTTTGATCGTCACCCCGGACGCCTGGCGCACGCTGCTGCAGAACCTCATGACCATCAACCTCGCGCTGGTTGCATTCAATCTGATCCCGGCCTTTCCGATGGATGGCGGGCGGGTGCTCCGGGCGGTGCTGGGGTTCTTCCTTCCGTTCACCACCTCGAGCCGGGTCGCGGCGCGGACCGGGCAGGCGATGGCGTTGCTCTTTGTGGCCGGGGGCTTGTTATGGAACCCCATGCTGCTCCTGATCGCTTTCTTCGTCTTCAACGGAGCACGGCAGGAAATCGAATACATCCGCCAGCGGGAGGAGTTCGACGCCCTTGTGGCTGACATGGAGTCTCGCGAGGATCGGCCTTGAGTGGGCCGCGTGGCGCACCTAACCTGAACGCCTATGGGCAGACAATGGCTCCATGCCAAACGCGAAGTGGCCAACCTGAAAAAAGGTCAGGCCGTGGGAAAGCTTGTGAAGGAAATCATGGTTGCCGCCAAAACTGGCGGGCCTGATCTCGAAGGCAACGCGCGGCTC
Source organism: uncultured Chthoniobacter sp. (assembly GCA_964601115.1). Lineage (GTDB taxonomy): Bacteria > Verrucomicrobiota > Verrucomicrobiia > Chthoniobacterales > Terrimicrobiaceae > UBA967. The sequence continues at coordinate 11,812 of CAZRLX010000032.1, forward strand.
CATGCTGCGGTCGAGAAGGCCCGCAAGGCCTCTGTCACACGCGATGTCATCGAACGCGCGATCAAAAAGGGCGCGGGCATCGGCGACGAAAAACTCACCCTCGAACATGTTGTCTTCGAGGGCTACGCCCCCCACAAGGTGCCGGTGATTGTCGAGGCCCTCACGGACAACGTGAACCGCACCGCCCCCGAAATGCGTGTCCTTTTCAAGAAGGGCCAACTCGGCACGGCAGGCAGCAACAAGTTCCTCTTCGACCATGTCGGCATTGTCGAGGCGCACCACGCGGACCTCTCGGCGGATGCCGAGGCCGCGGCAATCGAGGCGGGCGCGAACGATTTCGTGGAACTCGCCGAGGGCGAGAATGACGACATCCCGGCGGGAACGAAGGGCGTCAAATTCCTCACCGACCGCACGGCTCCGGCGGCGGTCTCGAAATGGCTCGCGGCAAACGGATGGACCGTCGTCACCTGTGAACTCGGCCACACCGCAAAACAATTTCCCGACCTTACCGACGAGCAACGCGCCGAGGCGGGCGAGTTCCTCCAGGCCCTCGAGGACCACGACGACGTCCATCGTGTCTGGGCCGCGCTGAGATAGCAGATGGAAGCCACGGCCACCCGTCTGGTGCGCACCCTGCGGGAGGCCGGACACCAGGCTCTCTTCGCGGGCGGTTGCGTGCGCGACATGCTCCTTGGCAAGGAGGCCCACGATATCGATATCGCCACAAGCGCCCGCCCGGAGGAGGTGCAAAAACTCTTCCCGCGCACTGTGGCGGTGGGGGCGCATTTCGGTGTGGTTGTCGTGCTGGAGGATGGCATGGAATTCCAGGTCGCCACGTTCCGCTCGGATGGCGCTTACCGCGACGGGAGGCACCCGGAGTCGGTGACATTCACAGATGCCGAGGGGGATGCGAAGCGGCGTGACTTCACCGTGAACGGCTTGTTTTTCGATCCTGTCGAGCGGCAGATTTTGGACTTCGTGGGTGGCGAAAAGGACCTGCGCTCGGGCATCCTGCGGTGCATCGGAGACCCGGTGGCCCGCTTTTCGGAAGACAAGCTCCGCCTCCTGCGTTGCGTGCGCTTCGGAGCATCACTCGGCTTCGAGATCGAAAAGGCGACCTTCGACGCGTTGCTCGCGAAGGCCCCCGAAATCACGGACGTCAGCGCGGAGCGCATCCGCGACGAGTTGGTGAAAATCTTCACCCACCCGAACCGCCTGCGGGGATTCGACCTGCTTGATGAAAGCGGTCTGCTGGCGATCCTCCTGCCCGAAGTCACCGCTCTGAAGGGCTGCGAACAACCGCCGGACTTCCATCCGGAGGGCGATGTCTTCGTTCACACCCGCCTCATGCTCTCGCTGCTGCCGGAGCATGTCTCCGTGCCGCTTGTGTTTTCCGTCCTGTTCCACGACATCGGCAAACCCCCGACGTTCCGCCGCGATGAAACCGGCCGCATCCGCTTCAATGGCCACGAAGGCGTGAGCGCAACCATGACCACCGCGATCTTCCACCGCCTCCGGTTTTCCAATGCCGAAACCGAGGAAACCGTGACCTGCGTGAAAAACCACATGTCGTTCAAGGACGTGAAAAACATGCGCGTGGCGACGTTGAAGCGATTCCTTGCCCGGCCGACCATCGAGGACGAATTGGCACTCCATCGCGTCGATTGCCTCGGCTCGCACGGGCTTTTGGATAACCTGGAATTCCTGCGGGAGAAACAGGTGGAATTTTCAAACGCGCCGCTCATTCCGGACCCCCTGATCACCGGCCGCGACCTCATCGCCGCCGGAAGAAAACCCGGACCCCAATTCAAAAAAATCCTCGATGCCGTGCAAGCGCTGCAACTCGAGGGCACCCTGCGCTCGCCGGACGAGGCGCTCGCATGGGTCGAGGCGCAACCGGAATTCAAGGAAGCGGAAACCGGCGCACGGTAATCCGCCAGACCCCCCACGCCACCGCGAAGGACAGCACGATCGACACAGCGACATCCGACGGATGGTGCGCTCCGATCACAATACTCGACCACGCCACGAGCGCCGCTGGGACAAGCACCAGCACCCCCCATCCCGGCGCGGCGATCAACACCACGGCAGCAAATCCAAACGCCGTTGCGGTGTGGCCGGAGGGAAAGGAATTGTAGGCGGGCACGCCGATCAACAAACGGCCATCGTGATAGGGCCCGTAGAATCCCTGCTCGATTTTCGGGCTCTCACGGGGCCGAGTGCGTCCGGTGGTGAGCCGGGAGGCGTTGGCCAGCATCCCCGCGAGCGTGGAGGCGACCATCGCGGCGAGCAGGATGCGTGTCCAACGCCTGTCGCCGCGCCACCGTGCCAATCCCACACCGAGCGTCGCGGCAACCATGATCCATGGCCAGTCCCCCCATTTGCGGATCGCTCCGTGCATTTTCCCCTCGGACGATTTGCTCCACTTCGGCTCCTGCGAAGCCACGATCCGTTCACGCACAGGTTCGTCCCACTGGAATGTCACAGCGGCCACTCCGCCACAGGCAATCAAGGCGATCAGAGCCAACCGGAAAAACGCCGAAACAGTCATCGGAGGGCGGCGGCCACCTCGGGCGCGAAATACGTCAGGATCATATCCGCCCCGGCGCGCTTGATCGCCAACAGCGACTCGTCGCGGGTGCGCTCGTAATCCAGCCAACCCAGACGCGCGGCGGCGTGGATTTGGGCAAATTCCCCGCTCACCTGATACGCGGCGACAGGCACCTGCACAGCCTCGCGCACGGCGCGGATCACATCGAGATACGGCCCGGCGGGCTTGACCATCACAATGTCGGCTCCTTCATCCACATCAAGCAGCACCTCGCGCACCGCCTCGCGGGCATTGGCGGGATCCATCTGGTAGGTTGCCTTGCTGATCGCATCCTTCCCGATCTTGCTCCCGACCGCATCGCGAAACGGGCCGTAGTAGGCGGAACAAAATTTGGCGGCATACGAAAGAATCCCCGTGTCATGGTGGCCGGCGGCATCCAATGCACGGCGGATCGCACCGACGCGCCCGTCCATCATGTCGGACGGTGCCACCAAATCCGCGCCGGCATCGGCCTCGAGAACAGCCAGACGGCACAAGGCCTCGACCGTGGGATCGTTGTCAACCGAATCGCCGCCCTCGGCAAGGAGGCCGTCGTGGCCGTGGCTGGTGTAGGGATCGAGGGCCACATCCGTGATGACCAACAGCCCGGGAAAGCGACGCTTCACCTCGGCCACGCTGGAATAAAGCAAATTCCCGACATCAAAGGCGTGGCTTCCCGAGTCGTCCTTGAGCGTCGCCGGAATGCACGGAAACAACGCCACAGCGGGAATCCCGAGTTCCATGGCTCGCTCGCAGGATTTCAACAGCGTTCCCCCCCCCAGACGCGACACGCCGGGCATTGAATCAATCGCCATGTCGTCCGCTTCGGAGTGAATGAACAGCGGCCAGATCAAATCCTCCGGACGCAGCGAGGTTTCCCGCACCATCCGGCGCATGGCTGCGGAGCGTCTCGTGCGGCGGGGGCGTTGAAGCAGGTCGAGCGGCATGGATGGGGGTTTTATTTGTCGGCGAGTCGCAGCACAAGCTTGAGGGCGTCGGTCCGGACCGTGGCGGAGGCGAACGCCTCAAGCAGGCTGTTTTTCAATTCCTGCAAGCCCGTGATTTCCTCGTCCCGGATCGAAGGATTGATGCGCCGCAGGTCCTCGAGTCGCTCGATCTCGGCTTTCAATTGCTCGCCAGCCTTGGAGGCCGCCGCCTGAACAATCGATTCCTTGCGCTTTCCGGCGATGTCGGTCGCTTTGGCGAGCATCGCTGGAAGGTGCTTCTTTTTGAAGACAGGCGTGTCAAGCAACCGGAAGACATCCCCCTTCTCGAACTCCGCCGCGCGAAAGGAATCGTCGTCACTGCGATCGCCCAGCGTTTGATCCACCACGACGCGCACGGGAGTGGCGGGCAAAAACCGGTCCGCATGCAGTCCCGGCGGGGCCACGCATTCGATGACAAAGTGGATTTCGAGCAGAATGCCGTCCGCCTCTCCCGATCGCCAAACCCCGAAGACGGAGTTGCCCAATTCAATCCCCAGAAGCGCATCCAGCGAGGCTTGGACAAGCGGATGGTCCGGCGTCAAAAATCCGACATCCTCCCGCGACAAGGCCCGCGCCCGGTCGAAGGTGAACATAGCCCCCTCGGGCGTGAGCCCGGGCAAGGCGGCGTTTTGCGAGGCGCCGGTTCTCAACAGATACGAACGGCTGCCGAGTTCCTCGACCTCGACACCCAGATGATCGAGCATGCGAATGAAGAACGCCTCGAACCCCTGGTCGTCGTCCTGCTTCCGGATCGCATCGATGAGCGGCAGCGCCAATTCGGGACGCCTGGAGTGGATTTCCAGCAACCGGTCGTGACCGCGCTGGAGGCGCTTGGAGATGCTCTTGTTGGCGGCGACTGTTTCCGCAATCAAGGTTTGAAACGCTTTCTCATCCGGCGCCGCGGAGACGGCGGCAAGCCGCTCGCGGAACTGCTCCATCAGCGTCGGCGCGCCGTGCGGATGCTTCTGAAACGCATCCAATCCCTCGTGATACCAACGGGAGAGAAACGCCTCCGGCGAACCCTCGGAGAACGGCACATGAATGTGGATCGTCGAGGTCTGGCCGATGCGATCCAGTCGGCCGATGCGCTGCTCGAGCAACTCGGGATTCTCCGGCACATCGAACAACACAAGGTGGTGGGCGAACTGGAAATTCCGCCCCTCGCTTCCGATCTCCGAGCAGACAAGCAACCGGGCGCCATCCTCCTCGGCAAAGAACGCCGCGTTCCTGTCGCGCTGGAGCAGTGTCAATCCCTCGTGGAACACCGCTGCGGGGATTTTCACCGTGCGCTGCAAGCGTTCGAGCACCTCGACCGCCATCTCGCGCGAATGACAAATCAGCAGGACTTTTTGTTTTTTCAGTTCCTTGAGGAGAGCGAACAGCCAGTCGATCTTGGCTTGAAGCGGATCAGCGGAAGCCTCCAGCGGCACAAGGCGCGCCTTGCGTTTGGGAAAACCGGAAAGGGCCGTCCGCGTGTTCCGGAACATGACGCGTCCTGTTCCAAACTCGTCGAGCAATCCCGCCACCACGCGATCCTTTGCAGCGGCATCGCCATCCAAACTCGCGGCATAGTGCTCCGCCAATCGCGTGCCTTCGATCAGTTTCCTGTCGGGAATTTTTTTGCCGGCCAGCACGGCATCCACCGCTTTGGCCACGGCCTCGTAGCGGTCGGCCTCCTTTAAAAACCCCTCCAGATCGTTGTAGCGATCGGGATCGAGCAATCGCAGCCGTGCAAAGTGGCCTTCCATGCCAAGTTGCTGCGGTGTGGCTGTCAGCAGCAGGAGCGACGGCACGGATGCGGCAAGCGACTCCACCAGCGCGTAGGCAGGCCCGGCGGCGGTCGGAGACCATTCGAGGTGGTGAGCCTCGTCGACCACCAGCACATCCCAACCGGCCTCCCTCGCCTGCTCCGCACGCTTGGGATTCGAAACAAGGAAGTCCAAGGCACAAATCACGAGCTGGCTATCGAGAAACGGATTCGCCCCGTCCTGCTCGAGCGAGGCGCAACGCTCCTCGTCGAAGATGCTGAACGTCATTTGAAACCGGCGGAACATTTCCACGAACCATTGGTTCAACAACGCAGGGGGAAGCAGAACCAGCATCCGCCCGGCCCGACCGGTGACATGGAGGCGGTGCAAAATGAGACCGGCTTCGATCGTTTTTCCAAGCCCGACCTCGTCGGCCAGCAACACACGCGGGGCCAGACGTCCGGCAACTTCGGCGGCGATCGAAATCTGGTGCGGGATCAAATCCACCCGCCCCCCGCAGAACCCGCGTGCCGGAGCCTGCCGGATCGCCCGGCGGCGGTTCAGGCACTCGACGCGCAGACGAAACGATTCCATCTCGTCGACCTGCCCCGCAAACAGCCTGTCCTCGGGCTTGGCGAATCCGATCTGGTCGGACAACTCGGCTTCGGTGACTGCCCTTCCACCGCACCTGTAGGTGAGCAATCCGCCGTTGTCCTCGACCGAATCGACCACCATCGCCTCGCCGGAGTGGGTGCGAATATTGTCGCCTTCGCTGAAGACCACCCGACGCACCGGAGCGCTGCCAAGCGCGTATTGCCGGTGCTCGCCGGAAGCCGGAAAGAACATCTCGGCGCGGCCAAATTCGCTTTTCAACACAATGCCGAGGCCAAGCTCGGGCTCCGTGTCGCTCACCCAGCGCTGGCCGGGAACGGGTGTTTTCATACTCATAGATTCGAAAGTTCCTCCCAGCGGGCGTAGAGACGCTCAATCTCCGATTTTGCACCCCCCAGGCGCGCGACCATCACTGGAGCCTCGTCCGCACGGGTGGCATGGAACGCGGGATCGTTCAGGAGGGCTTCGAGATCGGCAACCGCCTGTTCCGCCTCGAGAATGGCGACCTCCATGCCATCGAGTTCGGCTTTTTCCTTGTTGGTCAGCTTGCGAGCAGGACGAACCGCCACCGGCGGTGGTGATGGCTCGGCCGAAACGGCGTATTTGCGCTCGAGATTCCTGTGGTGACGAAGCCGCTCCTGCTTTTTTTCGAGATAATACGAATAGTTCCCCGACTGGATGTGAATCCCATCCGGCTCGAAGGCGATAATCTGGTCGCAGACGCGGTCCAGAAAATACCGGTCATGGCTGACCACCAGAATCGTTCCGTCAAACGCCGCCAGCGCCTCCTCGAGCATGCGCAGGCTCCCGAGATCAAGATCGTTTGTGGGTTCGTCGAGCACGATCACATTTCCCCCGCGGCAGAGCGCCTTGGCCAAGGCCAAACGCGCCCGCTCGCCGCCGGACAGTTTGCCAACGCATTCGTTGACCCTCGCGTCGTCGAAAAGAAACCGCCGCAGATAGGAACGGACCGTGATTTGCTGGTCTCCGAATTCCACCATGCCGGCCGTTCCGCCGATTTCCTCCATCACCGTGCCATTCGGATTCAAGCGCGCGCGGTCCTGGTCGATCGAGTTGAAGGCCACCCGTTTTCCGATCGTCACGGTTCCCTCGCTCGGCTCCAACTGGCCGAGGCACAACCGCAGCAACGTGGTCTTGCCTGCGCCATTCCGCCCCACAATCCCGGTGCACTGGCCGGGGCGGAGGGAAAGCTCAAGACCACGAAAGAGCCAACGCTCTCCATCGCCGGTTGGAAAACGCACCCCGGTGTTTACCATTTCAATGGCGGTATTGCCGATCTCCGTCGCGGGCGGAATCACCAGATCAAGCTCGCGTTCCTCGGGCGGAGCGTCCTGCCCGGCGACTTGATAAAACTCCTCGAGCCGCTTCTTGGATTTCGTCCGCCGCGCCCGCACCCCGGCGCGCACGAATTCAAGCTCGGCCTTGATGAACCGCTGGCGACGGCGCTCGGACTGCTCGGCGACCTGCTGGCGAATCGCCTTAGACTCAAGGTAGGCGGTGTAGTTGCCCGGATGCGAATACGCCTGCCCGAAACTCAACTCGACAATCCGTGTGGCGATTGTTTCGAGGAAATAACGGTCGTGCGTCACAAACACCACCGCGCCGGAAAAGCCGCGCAAAAATTCCTCCAGCCAATCGATCGACTCGGCGTCGAGGTGGTTCGTTGGCTCGTCGAGCAAGAGAAGATCGGGCTGGGAGGCCAATGCCCGGCACAGAGCGACGCGCCGCTTCTCCCCGCCGGAGAGAGTGGCCACGGGCGTTTCCATCGGCGGAGTGCAGAGCGCCCCGGCAAGCGACTTGATCCGCAGCTCGAGATTCCATCCATCGGCATGTTGGATGCGATCCAAGAGCGCCTGAAGCTCCTCTTCGCTTCCCTCACCGCGCTCGTATTCGCGCATCCAAGCAACAAGATCCGCCGCGCCCGCCTCGATGTTTTCAAAAACCGTCCTTCCAAGATCGAGTTCGAACTCCTGCGGCAAATACCCGACCCGCAATCCGCGGCGAACGGACATCGACCCCGCGTCCGGATCCTGGGCACCGGCGAGAATTTTCAACAGGCTTGTCTTTCCGCATCCGTTCCGCCCGACCAAGCCCAACTTCTCGCCTGGAGCGACAGTCATTGAAACGCCGGCCAGGAGTTCCTGTGGACCATAGGCCAACCGAAGTCCGTTGGCGGATAGAATGGCGGGAACCGCGGACATCAATAAACGAAATGCTCGGGCACCTCGAAGGCGTTCTCGATATGGCGCACCTCAAGGGAATCGCCCGCGACGACCTCGATCACATCGAAGCGGTAGGTGATATCGGGCATGCCGAGCATGTGGAGCCACTTCATCGCACCGCGCTGGATAAGCTGACGTTTCTTTTTGTCCACCGCATCGAGCGGACGCCCGAACTCCTCGCCGGATCGGGTCTTGACCTCGACAAAGACAAGCTCTCCGTGCCGCTTGTCGCGGCAGACGATATCGACCTCACCGCCGTGCGGCGCGCGGAAATTGCATCGCAGAATTTTGTGCCCGTGCCGACGCAGATACCCCGCCGCGATCCGCTCGCCTCTCCGGCCAAGGGCCATGTGGGGAGACTCACCAAAGCTCGCACTGCGCCACAGGCGCAAAACTTTTTCGGTGAATCGGACAAGGCCCATGGATGCGCAGTTTGTCAAAGTGATCGCGAGTTGGGTAGCCTTTATGCTTTGCAAATCCATACTCCGGATACTCGCGGTCCAGCTCCACCATCGCGCGATCGCGCTCGACCTTCGCGATGATACTCGCGGCCGCGATACTCAGGCTGATGCCGTCCCCACCGACCAGCGCGGTCTGCGGACAAGGAAAATCCGGCACGGACAGCCCGTCGATCAACACATGCGCGGGGCGCGGATCGAGCCTCAAACACGCCTCCCGCATCGCCGCATGCGTTGCACGAAGGATGTTCAATCTGTCGATCTCCGCCGGAGACATCGAAACGGATGCCCAGAAAACCCCAGGCATTGTGGTTAACTCGCCGTAAAGCCGTTCACGGCGAGAGGCACTCAACTTCTTCGAGTCGTCCAACCCTTCGAGATGAAACCCCTCGGGCAATACAACTGCCGCAGCAAAAAGAGGCCCCGCCAAGGGGCCTCGTCCCGCTTCATCGATCCCGGCCACCGGGGAGATTCCCCGGGCGTTTAGTGATGCTTCATGCTCAAGCGAGCAACCCGGCATTTAGGAACGATCAGCGCGATCTTTAACGGTCGTGGCCGATTTGCCCTTGCGCGAGCGGAGATAGTTCAACTTCGCACGGCGCACTGCTCCGCGACGCTCGACCTCGATCTTGGCAATGCGAGGAGAATGCAGCGGAAACACACGCTCGACACCCTCGCCATAGGAAACACGGCGGACAGTGAAATTCTCGTTGATCCCGGTCCCCTTGCGGCCAATCACGATGCCGGAGTAAATCTGGATACGTTCCTTGTCGCCCTCAACAACGCGGGTGTGAACTTTTATCGTGTCCCCAATGTTGAAAGGGGTCGTGTCGGACTTGAGTTGTTCGGATTCGATTTTTTGGATGAT
>CAZRLX010000033.1:0-3730 GCA_964601115.1 uncultured Chthoniobacter sp.
AACCTGAGACCGGAAAAAGGGAAAGAGTTGGAGTGAAAGCGTGGAGTGGAATGAAGTTTTTATGGGATTTTTGGGATCAGAAAGGCGCCGGGGATTCCGGCATCGGTCGTGGCCAACTGGGCTGCATTGGCTTGAGCTAAATCGAGGAGGTGTCCATCCGTAACTTGTCGCGGACTCTTCACCCAATCGGGTAAAGTTTCAGCAGCGCGGTGATCTGGCAGAAGCTGCAGTTTCCAATCGGCTTTCATTTGCTCGAGCAGCTGTCGGCAGAGCGCGGTAGTGACATCCGCCTCGGGCAAGCCGGAAAGAACACGCACGAAGCCGATCTCTGAAATGCTGCAAGTGAAGAGATTTTTCCCTTTTGCCCAGAGAGTGACGCGTTGATGAAACTCATGCTTTTTGTAACCGATCGCTATGAGCGCGTTGACATCGAGGAGATAGCTCATGGGAAGTCGGCGAGCGCGGCTGCTACACGCTCGCTGGTGAGCGTGGGGGCATCTTCCACATCCAAAACAGAATACCCGCTGGATGTTTCTTTGATGATTCTGGCCGATGGCCTCGACAAGCGAATAGGCTCTAAAACGATACGGTCACTTTCAGCTCGAACTTCAAACTTCATCCCAGGAGTAAGGCCCAGCACGCGACGCAAGTTGGCATTCAAAACGATTTGCCCTTTGGATGAAAGAGTGGTTATCATAGTAAGACGATCTTACAATGGCGCAGGGTTGTCAAGGGAGGAGGGGAAATTTGAAACCTGAAACCGGAAAGTGGAAATTTGCAGAGGCAAAATGGGGCTTGGCCGCCTTGGTCGTGGCATATGAACTACTCTTGCCGAGGAGGACCTCGGCGTTCCCGAACTGCAGTGCCTCAACTGTCTATGACTGCTGGTCTCAACGCCGATCCGATATGCACAAGCGAGAGAGCCCCCCCTTTCACTCCTCACCTTCACTCTTCCCTCATGCTGAGGATGACGCGAGCGGCGGTGCCGGAACGGTGGGCGGCGATGGCTTCGTTGATTTGGCTGAGCGGGAATTCGTGGGTGACGAGGCCATCGAGGGTCATTTTGCCGGCTTGGATGAGGTTGATGAGGCGGGGAATCTCGATGTCAGGCGAAACGCTGCCGCCGTGGGAGCCTTTGAGGACTTTTTTGAAATGGAGGGGGAGCGTATAGATGGAAACCTTTTCTCCGGCGCGGGGGACTCCGACGAGGATGGTGCGGCCGTCGGGATGGGTGAGGTCGTAGGCGAGTTCGATGACGCGGGTGTTGCCGGTGGTATCGACGACGACATCGGCGCCGGACTTTCCGACGATGGTGCGGATTTTTTCGGCGAGAGCGGGGCCTTCGGTGGCGGAGTTGAGCGCGTGGGTGAGGCCCCAGCGGGAGGCCATGTCGAGCTTGGCGTCGTGGAGATCGATGCCGACGATGGGGTGGGCGCTGACCATGCGGGCGGCTTGGGCGATATTCAGACCTACGCCGCCAACGCCGAAGATGACGATGCTTTGGCCGATTTTGAGTTGGGCGTCGTTGTTGACGACTCCTATGGCGGTGGTGACAGCGCAACCAAAGAGCGGGGCGGTGCGGAGGTCGAAGTCCTTGGGGATGACGGTGAGGCGGTTTTCAGAAACGATGGCTTCGTCATTGAATGTGGTGACCCAGCCGGCATTCACGGTTTGCGAGCCCCAACGGTATTTGGGCGGCTGGGCTTGGAGCCCGCCAGAGGGGCGCCAGTGGAGAACGACATGGTCGCCGGGCTTGACGCGGGTGACGCCCTCCCCTACCCGCTCGACGACGCCGGCCCCTTCGTGTCCGAGAAGGTGCGGAAGGAATTTGTCGGGACCCTTGGCGGCCTCGATTTCATTGATCTGCGCGCCGCAGATGCCGCTGTATTCGAGGCGGACATGGACTTGGCCGAAGGAGAGGTGCTCGGGCATCTCGAGTTCGGCGAGTTCGAGCGGTGCGTTGGATTGAACGAGGACGGCGGCTTTCATAGGAAGGGCGCGAGAAGGGGGATCGTGAGCATGCGATTGCGGCGGTAAACCAGAAAATCCATTTCTAACACTACGGGGCCAGAGGTTTTTTCACTAATCCGGACCAAGTATTCATCGGCTAGGACTGTTGTCATGCGCCGTAGCCTTTCATGTGTTTGTCGTTTGTGGCGAGGTCCGGGATGGCGCTTTCGCCCTTGCCGCAGAGATCGCGTGTCCGCTCCAAAAGCGAGAGAACGCCGGGGACGGGCGGCAGACTCGAGCAAATCGCATCCCTAATAACCGGGGAAACCAAGCGGTCGGTGATCCGCGCAGTGGATTTGACTTTTTGTCTAAGGGGTTCGGACAATTTAATGGCGAGGGACTTCATTTCAGTAGGACAGGACGAAGACCGTATTACTCAAAATAAATAAACTCGTAGTCCCCGGTGTAGCCGAAGTGGTTGTAGAGCCAGATCCACTCCTCCTTGTCGAAGAAGGATTCGCAGGTGAGGGCCCAGCACTGGAGGTTGAAGAGTTCCTGCTCGCTACGGTAGCTCTCGAGCATGATGTAGCCTTGCTTGCCGACGCGCTGGATTTCGCTGAGGGCGGTTTGGAGTTCGAAAATGCGAAGGTTGTGGAGCGTGGCGAGGGAGATGACGAGGTCGAAGGATTTGTCCTCGAACAGATAGGGATCCTGCGCACGATGGGTGAAGAGGTTGGCCCTCAGGTCCGGATGGCGGCTGGCGAGGCCGTGTTGGGAGATGTCGAATCCGACGATATCAAGGCCGGGCTCAAGGAGTTGGAGTTCGTAAAGGAGGAAGCCTTTGCCGCAACCAACATCAAGGATGCGGGAGCCTGCCTTGAGTCCGTAGGTGTCTATGAGCGCTTGGGCGACAGGCTTCCAGCGTCCGGGGAGGTAGTTGTAGCCGCCGTAGCCGAATCGGCGGTCGCCATCCCAGTAGTCGAATTCGTATTCCTTCGCCTTGAGCATGCAGGTGACTTTGTCATCGATCATGCGGGCGAGGACATCGCGGGAGGTGGCTTTGTGGAGGGGGGTGACGAAGTTGCGGAGTTGAGGCATGGGAAGAAAAGTATGGAGTGAGAGTGAAAGTGGAAAGTGAGGCGCGTCAATCGTGGTGTTTCAGGCTCTGCGCGGCTCTTTGGGCCATGGCTCGGGCTCGGGCGAGTTGGTTTTGAAGCGTGCGAGTGGGATCGGCGGGGCGATTCGGCAGAAAGGCATTCAGGCAGATGCAGGCCCATTTGATCTGGTAGACGGGCGTGAGGATGGCGATTCGAGCCTTGAGGTCGGCGGAATCGGAAAAAAGCGGAATGGTTTTTTCGAGGAACAGTGCGGCAAGGCGTTCGGGCAGGATGCGGTCGGGTTGGTTGGTGAAATCGATGAGGGTTTTCGCAGGATCGTCCCAGCCGGCGTATTCGAAGTCCAAGTAGCAGAGGATGCCGTCGGCTTGGCGCAGGGCATTATGAAAACCGAAGTCGGATGGGGAGAGGCAGCGGTTGTCGGGCGATAGAACGGCTCCGCGCGTGGCAGGGGAGATTTTTTCGATGCGCTGGCGAATCCTTTTCCAGAGGGGCTGAAGCGTCGATTGAATGAATTCCACTGCGGCAACATGGTCGGGTGTGGTTGGCTCGATTTTGGCGAGATGATCGATGCGGCGTGCCACGGTGACAATGTGCTCGTCGAGTGAAAATGCGGCTTCGGACACAGATGGCAGGTGCCTTGCCAAATGGCGTGAGGAGTTGAT
>CAZRLX010000033.1:3830-11847 GCA_964601115.1 uncultured Chthoniobacter sp.
CCGACATCAACACGCCACACAGTGTTGTTGCGCCCGCCGGGAAGCGGCGTGAGGAGGCACGGAGATCGTTTCCCGATCTTAAGGAGCAACTCCGACGCTGCGTTTTCAGGACTCATTCGGAAAGGAGGATTCGGGCAACTTCGTGCCATGACCTCACGCGTGGAGTGGCCGTCCACTTCGGATGCACGTCGTAAGGGTCGAAGAGATGGAACGCCGTGACGGGCGGGAAGCCCGGGGTTTGAAGGACCTCGGGGAGGTCATCGATCAAGGCGCGTGGCCCAAGTTCGGCGATTTTGGCAACTTTTGCTTCGCGGGTATCGAGGAAGTGAAGCGGAATTCCGGCGAGCGGTGTCGAAGCCAGAAATGCGCGGGCGGCTTCGCGGAGGTCGGTGGACTCGCCGAGGGCGGGGAAGCGGGTTTTGTGGCTAACGATGACGAGTTCCTCCCGGGCGACGGCAAAAAATTCGACACAGGCGGGAAAAATTTCGGCCTTTGCGATTTCCTCTCCGTAAGCGAGGCCTTGAAGTTGCGTCCACAGATCGTTGCCCCCGGCCGCGAGGGCTGCGGTTTTAACTGTTCCTTTATTGATCGGAGCGCCAGAGGGAAGGCAGTTCAATCGGGCGGCGGCGGCTTCGAAGGCACGGTCGTAGCGAATGATCGTGTTGTCGAGATCGATGGCGATCATCGGAGGGCCGCGGTGACCGCTTTGACGATGCCAGCGGAGTCGATGCCGCAATGGGTGCGGGAGTCGTGTTGCTCCCCGGTGTCATGGAGAAATTCGTCGGGGATCCCGAGGCGGTGGATCCGTGGCGCAGATGAACGGGAGCAAAGAAACTCGGCAACCGCGGAGCCAAATCCTCCGAGAATCGAATGTTCCTCCACCGTGAAAACAGGAGCCTGAGGCAGCGCCGAAAGCGTCACGAAATCGAGCGGCTTCACTGAGGCGCAATTCCAGACCGCGGCGTGAATCCCGCTTTTGGAAAGGATCTCGGCGGCAGCGAGGGTTTCCTCAAGAATGGTGCCGCAGGAGAGGATTGTGGCATCCGAACCTTCGAGCAGAAGTTGCCAGCGGTTCGGATGCCATGGCTGGGATTCGGTCAGAACCGGCTCCCCTTTTTTCCCGATCCGCAGGTAAGTGGGGGCGGACTGATCAAAAGTGGCGCGGAGGAGTTGCCGGAGTTCCACGGCGTCGGCGGGAGCGAGAACACGCATGCCTGGAAGGGTGCGCATGATCGCCATGTCCTCGAAGGAATGGTGCGTGGAACCGAGAGCCGCATAGGAGAGCCCGCTTCCGGTGCCGACGATCGTGACGGGCATCTCATGGTAGCAGACATCCAGTTTGATTTGCTCGAGGCAGCGCGTGGTGACGAATGGCGTAATGGTGTAGCAAAGCGGCCGAAGTCCGCTTGAAGCCAAGCCTGCGGCGAACGAAATCATGTTCGCCTCGGCCACGCCGCAGTTGTGAAAACGCTCGGGCATGGCGGCCTTGAATTTGTCGAAAAGGCGGTTCCCGATGTCGCCGCTCAGCACGACGATCCGCTCATCCGCCAGAGCGAGTTTCAGGATTTCATCGGCGAAGGCGTTGCGCATCGTTATTGGGAAATCTGGAGTTCCCTGGCAGCGACTTCGACCTCCTCGGCCGTGGGCGAGCGGTAGTGCCAGTTGTTGTCATCCTCGATAAAGGAAGCACCTTTGCCTTTGATTGTGTGAGCGATGATGGCGCGGGGACGACCGTCGCGGGGAGCCTTGAGGGCAGCGACGATGTCGGGAATCGAATGACCGTCAATCTCGCAAGCCTCCCATCCGAAGGCGCTCCATTTTTCCGCGAGTGGCTCCAGTTGCATGATCTCGCGGGAACGGCCGGTGGCCTGCCATCCGTTGAAATCGACCAGCACAGTGAGCGGCCCGGTTTTTAGCTTCGGAGCCAGCATCGCGGCTTCCCACACGCTGCCTTCCTGGCATTCGCCGTCGCTCATGATCACAACCGTGGCGTGGGGATTTTTTTGAATTTCGGAGGCTCGAGCGATGCCGAGGCCGACGCCGAGGCCGTGGCCCAGAGATCCTGTGGCCCACTCGACACCGGGAGTCAGGCCGGGACAGGGTTGCTCGGGAAGCCCGGCGCCGGGCTGATTGTATCGAGCGAGGTCTTCCTCGGAAAAAAAACCGCGTCTGGCCAGCACGGCATAAAGCGCGCTGATGGCGTGCCCCTTGCTAAAGACGAGACGATCACGGTCCGCTGACGTGGGATTGGCGGGGTCGATTTTGAGCACGTGCCAGTAGAGGGCGACAAGCAGGTCGACACATGAAAGAGCGCCAGCCAGATGGGCGCTCTTGGCCTCGTGGGAAAGGCGGATCAGGCGATAGCGGATTTCGCGGGAGATCCTGTCGGTGCGATCCGCTTCAACGGGCTCCAAAAGCCTGAATCCGCCCGCAAAACCGGTTTTTTGAAATCCGTCGCTCACGATGCTTCAACTTATCGACAGCCTCATTCCCCGAAAAGAAGACAAATCAAGCAATCCGATAAAAAAACGCCATGGATAAATGACGACTTCCCGCCATGATCCATTCGCACTTGCCGGTGTGTGGTCTTCTCGCCATTTTGCAACGTATGCCCTCAATTTCCGCCTCCAAAAGCCAGCGTCCACCCAAAATCCCTGTTTTTCATTGAACTCATCGCCTGCAAACTATTTCGCAAAAGCTGCCGCCCTGCTTGATCCAATCGTCGAGTCCCAGTGCCGGCTTCTCGCTGAAGCACTGGGCACCGCAAGATCGAACAGGAAATCCGTTTTTCTTTGCGGGAATGGCGGAAGCGCAGCGAATGCCAACCACTGGGCAAATGACCTCCTCTACGGAGCAAATCAAACCGGCCTCGGGGGTATCCGCGCCCACTCATTGAGCGCGAATACTTCGGTCATCACATGCCTGGCCAACGACACCGGTTACGAAAACATTTTCTCCACCCAACTCGATGTCTTGGCATCCCCCGGCGATGTTCTGATCGCCCTCTCGGGCAGCGGAAATTCGGCGAACATCATCAGCGCCTTGGAAAAAGCCAACACCATGGGACTCGAGACGTGGTGCGTTGTCGGCTTCGATGGGGGGAAGGCTCTTCAAGTGGCAAGCCATGCGATTCATTTCCGCATCGACAACATGCAATTGGCCGAAGATTTGCAAATGATGGTCTGCCATGCCGTCACTCTTGCCCTCACCCAGCCACGGCATGTCTAAAAAAATTTTTTCCTTCCACGAAGCCTCCGCAGCCATTGAGAAGGCCCGCGAGCAAGGGCAACGCATCGTCCAATGCCATGGCACGTTCGACCTCGTCCACCCAGGCCACATCATCCACCTCGAGGAGGCCCGCGCCTTGGGCGACATGCTTGTGGTCACGGTCACCGACGAAGCCCATGTGAACAAAGGCCCTGGTCGGCCATGCTTCAACGACGCCCTCCGCGCCCGCACACTCGCGGCATTGGAGTGTGTTGACATGGTTGTTCTGGTCCCCTTCCCCGCCGCCGTTGAAGCGATCCGCCTCGTCAAGCCCCACGTCTATTGCAAAGGCACGGAATACAAGGACGCCTCGAACGATGTCACCGGAAACATCCACGACGACCTCACCGAGGTCGCCGCCCACGGCGGCGAGGTCCGCTACCTCGGTTCAGTGGTCTTCTCCTCGACGCGCCTCCTCAACCGCCACTTCAACCACATCCCGGAACCGGTTCGACTTTTCTGCGAGGATCTCGCCTCTCGGACCTCCGCCCAGCACATCAGAACGGCTGTCGATCACTTCGCCAACCTCCGCATTCTCGTCGTCGGAGACACGATCATCGACCAATACGCCTACCTGAAAGTCCAGGGCCTCACCTCGAAGAACCGCATTATTTCAGGCCGCTTCCTCGATCAGCAAACACACCTCGGCGGCGCGCTCGCCGTGTTTCGCCATGTGAAGGAGTTCACCCCACGCGTCCGCTTCGTCAGCCTCCTCGGCACCGAACCTTGGGTGGACGAACTTCTGGCCGGGGCACTGGCCAGCTCCGAGGACGCAACCGTGAGGGAACCCTCCTTCACCACTGTCGTCAAAAAGCGCTACGTCGAACCCCTGCTGTCCGAAAACGAGATTTCGAAACTCTTCTCCATCAATTTCCTCAACGACGAGCCCCCCTCGGAGGCAGTGCAGGAGCGTGTCCTGGCCAATCTTCGCCGCGAGATGCAATCCTGCGACGCCGTCCTCCTCGCCGATTTCGGTCATGGGCTCATGCAGGAAAAAATCCGCGCGCTCGTGCAAGAGGAGGCACCCTTCCTCGTTCTCAACTGCCAGACAAACAGCAACAATCACGGCTTCAACATCATCACCCGCCAATACCGGCGCGCCGACGCGTTCTCTTTGGACAACCAAGAGATGATGCTCTCTTGTGGCCACCGCCATTTCGATCCCGACCACGAACTCGCCGCCATCGCCAACGCCTTCGGTTCCCGCTGTGCATGGTTCACACGCGGCAGCGTCATGACCCACGGCTACGCGAAGGACACACAGCCTGTGCACATCCCGCCACTTGTCACAGATGTCACCGACACCGTGGGCGCGGGCGATGCCTTCTTCTCGGTCGCGGGCCTTGCCGCGGCGGCGAACCTCCCGCTCGACATCTCGACCTTCCTCGGCCAACTCGCCGGAGCCCAGGCCGTGAATATCATCGGAAACGAACGCCCGATTTCGAAACCCGCGCTCCTCAAGAGCGCCATGTCACTCCTGAATTTCTAACCATGCACTGTATCGTCACCGGAGCCGCCGGATTCATCGGCAGCCACCTCGTCGACTCGCTCCTCGCCGCAGGCCACTCGGTTCTCGGCATCGACGACCTCAGCACCGGCCGCAGCAAAAACCTTGCCGCCGCCTCCTCGAATCCGTCCTTCCATTTCCTCGAAAAAGACATCCGCCACCTTTCCTTGGACGACATCCCCGCCACATCCTGCGACTGGTTTTTCCACCTCGCCGGCCGTGCGGACCTCGTTCCCTCGATCGTCAACCCCGAGGACTACTTTCAAGTGAATGTCGAGGGCACCTTCCGTGCGCTGCAACTCTCGCGCTCCCTCGGCGTGAAGCGATTCCTCTATGCCGCCAGCTCGACCTGCTACGGCATCCCCGATACCTACCCCACCCCCGAATCCGCCCCCTGCAAGCCCGAACACCCCTACGCCCTCACCAAACTCATGGGCGAGGAACTCGTCTTCCATTGGCACCGCGTCTACCAACTCCCCGCCGTCTCCCTCCGCCTTTTCAATGTCTACGGCCCGCGCAGCCGCACCACCGGGGCCTACGGCGCTGTCTTCGGTGTCTTCCTCCGCCAAAAACTCGCCGGCGTTCCATTCACCGTCGTCGGTGACGGATCCCAGACACGCGACTTCACGTTTGTCACCGATGTCGCCTCGGCTTTCCTCACAGCCGCCACTTCGAATGTCTCGGGCGAACCCCTCAATGTCGGCTCGGGCCACACCTACGCGGTCAATCAACTCGTCGACCTCCTCGGCGGCGAAAAAACCTTCATCCCCCGCCGCCCCGGCGAACCCGATTGCACCTTCGCCGACACTTCGAAAATCCAAGCCCTCACCGGTTGGCAACCCTCCGTGCCCCTCGACCAAGGAGTCGCCCGCATGCTCGCCGTTATCGACGATTGGCGCGACGCGCCCCTCTGGAACGAACAATCCATCGCCCAAGCCACCGCCGACTGGTTCAAACACCTCGGCCACACGTCATGAAAAATCCCGATCTCAACACCATTCTTGTCACCGGGGGAGCAGGCTACGTTGGCTCCGTCCTCGTTCCTCTCCTCCTCGATGCTGGCTACAACGTCCGCGTCCTCGATCTCTTCCTCTACGGCAAGCAGGTCTTCGACGAAATTCCCGCCGCCCACCGCGAGCGCCTCACACTCATCGAGGGGGACCTGCGCGACACAAGCCTCCTAAAGCGATCGCTTCCTGGCACAGATGCCGTCATCCACCTCGCCTGCATCTCGAACGACCCGAGCTTCGAACTCGACCCCGCCCTCGGCCGCTCGATCAATTTCGACGCCTTCATGCCGCTCGTGGACATCGCCAAGGACTCCGGCGTCCAGCGTTTCATCTACGCCTCGTCCTCCAGCGTCTACGGCGTGAAAGAGGAACAAAACGTCACCGAAGACCTCCCGCGCGAACCCCTCACCGATTACTCCCGCTTCAAAGCCATGTGCGAGGACGAACTTGAAAATCGCCGCTCTCCGGGCTTCACCACACTCACCCTCCGCCCGGCCACCGTCTGCGGCTGGTCCCCGCGCCTCCGGCTCGATCTCTCGGTGAACATCCTCACCAACCACGCCGTGAACAAAGGCGTCATCACCGTCTTCGGGGGCACCCAACTCCGCCCGAACTTCCATGTTCGCGACTGCGCCGAACTGTATGTCAAATGCCTCGCCCTCCCAGCCGCCCAAATCGATGGCAAGGTCTTCAATGCGGGCTACCAAAACCTCTCGCTCGACACCATCGCCGACAAGGTGCGCTCGATCGTCGGCCCGCACGTGAAGATCACCCACACACCCACCGACGACAACCGCTCCTACCACATCTCCTCGGAAAAAATTCTCCGCGAACTCGGCTACTCCCCCCGCTTCACCATCGAGGATGCCATCCGCGAACTCGTCTCGGCCTTCGCCGCCGGAAAAATCCCCGACTCCTTCACAAACCCGCTTTACTTCAATATCAAGCGCATGCAGGAGCTTCATCTCGCTTGACCCGCACAGGGACTTTTCCGCCGAGGCAGAGACCGGCAACGCTCTTGTGAACGCACCCGGCGCGCAAGGTTCACCCAGTTACTGCTGTGGCTTGTCCTCGCCCTGCGCGGGGGGGGATGCGGGCTTTTTAATGAGGCCGCGGGCGGCGGCTGCGGCGAGGCGCAACTTGGAGAGGTTTTGCTTGGTGAGCGAAGTCTGCGGATTGCGGATGGCTTCGAGGTTCTGCGCTTTGATCTCCTCGTAGATTTCCCCGCGGTAGATCGGGATGCTTTTCGGCGCTTCGATGCCGATGCGGACCACATCACCGTCGACCCGCTTGACGAGCAACACAATGTCGTCGCCGATCTGGATCGTTTCGTTAACTTTTCTTGAAAGCGTGAGCATTAGTGGGGACTTTCGTTGCTCAAGCAGTTTCGTCGATCAGAACATGCGCTGTGGAGTAGTCCTGATAGTTGATCAGGAGCACTTGCTTGCCCACGCGCGTTCTGCGGTTGATGATGATCGGGGCCGCGAGGTTGAGGGTGACCTTTTGCGGTTCGAAGGATTTGATCGTGGCGACATTCAGGATCAGCGGATTGCTGTCCGCCCCCTTGAGACCGAGCAACTGGGCATCCTCGTCATTGATATTGAGCTTGTAGTTTTCGACAAAGCCGACGGGCTCCAATGCGGGAATCTGAATGCTGTCGCCTTCGGTGGAGTGTAGGACGACGAAGGGAAGCGACTCGGGGTCGACGATGAGTTGGAATTTTTTGAAGTCTGGCAACCCAATCAACCCCTCGGGCATGAGGAACTGGTTATTCGAATTGTCCGGAACAAATTCCTCCTGCCCGGAGACCGACGCTTCAACAAACATGGCGCGGAATTAAGCCGATTCAGCGCACGTAGTCCAGCAAAGATGTGTTCTGGATTCTCGCGCCGCTCTGGATCGCCGCCTCGTAGGCCAATTGGGCGCGGTTCAACCGCACCGAGGCGTCGGCGAAATCAACATCCGCATCGACCGAGATCAGGCGCTCGGATTGCTCGTAGCGCTTCTCCAAATCTTTCATGACCGTCTCCAAGCGGTATTGGATCGTGCCTTGGCGGGACAGCGTGGAAAGGATCGTGTCCTCCATCTCCTGAAGACCGCCGATGCGCTGGAAGGTGCAAGCGGAAGTGATACCTGTCGTCAATTCGATCGGTTCACCACCAGGGGTCTTGGTGAGTTTTACTTTGTCGCCCACAACCTCGCTAACGAAGTAGGTGCCGTCGGCAAGAGGGGC
>CAZRLX010000033.1:11947-21310 GCA_964601115.1 uncultured Chthoniobacter sp.
ATCGATCCGTTTTCCGAGGCGGAGGTGGATGCCGAGATGGTCATCTCGGAGCCTTCTCCCACGTGCATCTCGGCCTCCTTGTCGCTGCCGCTGTAGGCCACGGCGGAGATTTTTCCATCCGATGAGATCGCTTCAAAGGGAACCTTCAATGTGCTTTCGCCGGAGAAGAGGTAGGACCCGCGAAGCTTCGTGTTGCCGAGGTTCACGCCTTGCTGGATAAGTTGATCGATCTCGGCGGCCTTGGCTTTGTATTCCTGTTCGGAGGTGGCTCCGCTGATGTTGGCGGAGAGTTCCGAGGAGCGGACGAGGAGGTCTTTCAACTGCTCCAAGGTGGAAAAGGTGACTTGGCTTTTCTCCAACCCGTCGGTCGCGTTGCGATAGAATTGCTGGTTCTGCTTTTTCTCGGTGCGGAGGTTGAGCACGCGTTGCATGGCCGGCGCGTCGTCGCTGGGAGCGGAAATGCGCTGCCCGCTGCTGAGTTCGACGAGGGCCTTGTTTTGCTGCGCTCCGAGCGATTGCAATCGACCGAGGAGGGTGTCCGAGACGGAATTGAAGGTGACTCTCATAGCTTATCTTTCAGGTTAGCCTATGCCGAGGCGGTTGACGACTTGATCCAGAAGGCTGTCGATAATGTTGATGTGGCGGGCGGAGGCTTGGAAACTCCGCTGGAATTTCATCATGTCCGTGACTTCCTCGTCCTGCGACACGCCGCTGTATTGATCACGGGTCTCGAGGGCCATTTTCTCGCTGAGTTCCTGATCCTCGAGACGGATGTTCGTGGTGTTCAGTTCCTGGGCGAGCACAGTGACGATGTTGTTGAAATTGCCCGCGAAGGAGCCTTCGAAGTTGCGCTGGTCAAAGGAGAGGAAGGTGCCCTCAGAACTGATCGCGCTCAACGCGATTTGAGTGTTATCGGCGATGTCGGCCTGGGACAACTCCAAGGAAACGCCATCCGCATCGAGAAGCGTGAAGAGGTTTTGATTCGGATTCGACGGATCGATGGCCAAGGTGGAAATGGTGTAAACCTCGGAAGCGCTGAGTTTCGAGCCCGCCGGCAGGTTCGTCAGGCTGACTTTCTGGCCTTCGGTGAATTCCGGCGGGTTGCCTGTGATGAACTGGCCCAGAAACTGACCGGCGATTTGGGTTGAAAAGGCAACCGCCGAGATCGAAGATGTCTTGGGGTTGGCGGGATCGTCTGTTGGGCCGAGCAAGGTGACTTGGGTGTTGGCACCGATGGATGTTTCATTCACCCCGGCAACGGGATTCCCGTTGATGTCGTTGAATTGATAGACCTTGATGGCGTTCGGTTGCCCCTCCGAGGACTCGGCACCGGTTTCGGAATTCACGAACAATGTGCTCAGCGTGTAGACGGCCCCCTCCTCCAAGGGCGACCCTGCCGGGAGACCGGTGAACTGGACTTGGTCTCCATTATTGAATGCTTCCGGCTGCGCGAGAGTAAAATCCCCATAGAAGGCCCCACCGTAGGTGAGCGCTGTGAGTGTGGTAGTCGTGGTGGAAGCGGCGGCTACTTCCTTTATCTGAGGAACAAATTCCCCATCAACACCAAAGAGCGCTTCGTTGGTGACTTGGATCGGCGTTCCATCCGGCTTCAAGATACTGAACCCATTGCCATTCGTTTGAATGGTGTAAACCAATTTGCTGTCGAGAACCTCGTCGGCGGTCCCTGGTGGCAGGGAGGTGAACTGAATCTGGTCGCCATCCTCAAAATCCGCTTCTGGGAACGCAAACTCAGTGATGTAGGGCTCAACTTTAGGAGCGAGCGGCACCGGCGTCGGCTCAACATAGGAGGTGACCTTCGTCACCGGCGAAGTCGCCAAGGTGCCGTTGACGTAGGATTCATCGGCATTCTTGAGACGGAAACTTTTCTCTGAGACGACCTCGACCTCGTAGCGCGGCGTATCGGCAACCACTCCCAGTTTCGAGGGGTCGATCCCGGGAGCAATCCAGAGGAGACCGCTCTCGGTAGCGTAGACTTGATCACCGTCAGCAAACCCATGCTCCGTGTCACTGTCGAAGAGCGGAGTTTCCGTCGGCTCGAAAATTTTTGTTCCCAGTTCAGCCACGGCTAAGGCGATTCTGTTGCCGCCACCTACTCCGGCAGCAAGGGTAAGCTCCTTGTTGTAGCTCATGTCGATGATGCCATTGGTCTTGGCGAGCTTGAAGACATCCCCTTGATAGGCCCCATTCACTTGCTCCACCAATTGAGTGGCCAAGTCGCTCAGGCTTGCTCGTGTCTCCGCCACAGTCTCGGTGGCTGCTCTCACGCGGGCAGTGAGTGATCCATCGGGAATCGTGGTGGCGGTGGCCTCGGACCAACTCAGCTCGCGAGTGGCGGAGTTGTATTGGAATTGCCCGGCGGCAGTGACTGCAGAGCCGTCCACCAATTTAACCGGAGGGTTCTCTCCGTTGTTCAAGAGCACGTCGATGCGGCCAAGGCTCTTTTTGAAATCCGGATCCATGGGGGCAAACGTCACATCGACATACTTCGAGAGTTCCTCGAGCTTGGCTTGGCGCTGGTCACGGAGGTCGACAGCCGAGAAGGGCTTCACGTTCTCCGCCTTGGCGATGTAGTCGTTGATCTCGGCGATCTCGTTCAGGATGTCGTTGACAACGATCAGGTCTGTTTGGACCTGCTGATCCACATCGGTTTGGACTTGGTTCAAGCGCTTGTCGGTGGCGTTGAACTTGTCGGCGAGGATTTGCGCCTTGGCGATGAGGAGTTGTTTTTCGGCGACGTCGTTGGGTTTGACGGAAAAACTTTCCCAGGCATTGAAGAAATCGGTGAGCGCGTCACTGATGCCGCCGCCGGTCGCTCCGGTGACATTTTGGATCGAGGTGCCGTCCTCGGTGCGGTCGAGGAATTGGCCCAACGCGGTCTCGGCGCTTTGGAGGACATGTTTGGCTGCCTCGAGGGCGGAGGTTGCTGTGAGTTCGCGCATGACGCCCTTGTCGAGCATGCTGTCGCGGTTTTGTCGAAGCTCCATGGCCTCGACACCCATCATCTCGGTGGCGATGCCGGTGTTGATCTGGCCGCGGTCCCCGATGGCCACGCGTTGCTTGGCGTAGGCGGGGTTGTTGATGTTCGCCAGATTCTTCCCGACAGTCTCGAGCCCCTTCGAGTGAACACGAAGTGCCGCGCTGCTGTTCTGAAGCGAGGAGATGAGGCCTGACATGGTATTGTAACTTCCTTGTTTGGTTGCCCGGTCCCGCCGGGTCGAGTCTTAGGCGACGGCGGCGGTCAGGCGGTTGGGGTTGTAGTGTGTCTGAATCTGTCCGTGGGCCCCGTAGGTTCCTGGAATTGCTCCGGGGCTGCTGATGTTAAGCAATTGCCGTGCCGACTCCACGCACTGGGCGAGAAGCATGCGATTTTGCCGGGTGCGCCGCTGCGTGCGGGTGATCAGATCGTTGATCTCGTCGATCAATGCACGCAGAAGAGGCTGATGATCAACTTGAAAGCTCTGACTGAGCGCGGATAGCGTGATATTTGCCGGCTTCCCGAGAGCGAGGGCGATATTGCTGACGAGTTGCTCCCGCTGCTGACGGCAGTGGGTGAGCTTGGCGATCTGCTCGTCCACCTCGACATTGATGTCCAAAAAACCAGCGGGGTCTTGGTGGATAATGCATTGTTGCTGGCGGTCAAACAGATGCAAAAGTCCGCCGTATTCTTGAAGCTCGAATTGCAACGCTGAAACGATCTCGTGGAATTTTTGTTGGATGTTCATAATTCGGTAAGGGCTTTGGATTTGTTGATGAGTTGGGCTTGAAGAAGTGAGGAAATGCCGGTCGGACCGCCGCTCATGGCATCCGAGATCGTGCTTGTGATGAAATAGTTGTAGGTGCCGGTCTTGTCCGCGCCGTTTTCCGTGCTGTGGAGCATCGGTTGCAGGGCCTTGTCGAGCATCTGGCGCCAGAGCATGGACTCGAACTGTTTGCAGGAGTCGGCAATTTTTGCATCCTCCGGAGAGGCATTTTTGCCGTTCTTGAGTGCGGACTGCAGCGCGCCGATCGATGAATCGCTCAACTGCAGTGGGTTGGATTGGAGAGCAGAGATTTCCATATCAGTTCAGGACGAGTTCGGCTTGCAGGGCGCCAGCACGCTTCATGGATTGGAAGATCGACATCATGTCCTGGGTGGAAACGCCAAGGGCATTGAGTGCGGCGGCCACCTTCTCGATGGTCGGGAACTCTTCGACCACTTGGAACGATCCCTTTTGCTGATCGACGCTTGTGGTGGTGCTGGGAAGAATGGCTGTCGTGCCCCCGCTGAAGGCCCCTGGTTGGCTGGCGGTGAGTGTCGAGGCGATCGAGATCGTGATCGAGCCATGGCTCACAGCGACCTTGGACACGCGGACATTCGAAGTGGCCACGATCACGCCGGTGCGTTCGTTGATGACCACCCTGGCCACTGAGTCGGGTTCAAGCTCGATCCCGCCCACGGTGGCGAGGAAGTTGACTTCATAGGCGCTGTATTCCGGCGGGACGAGCACGTTGACCGTCTTGGCATCGCGGGCGACGGCGGTGTTCGGGAACACGCGGTTGATCGCCTCGGCCATGCGGGCGGAGGTGGTGAAATCGGCGTTGCGAAGCATGAGGTTCATCGATCCATTCCGGACAATCTCGGTGGGAATCTCGCGCTCGACGATCGCTCCGCCGGGGATGGTTGCGACAGTCGGGAAATTCTTCTGCACCGTGGCACCACCAGGCCCGCCGGTTCCACCCAAAAATCCACCCACGGCGATCGGGCCTTGCGCCACGGCGTAGACAGTCTGGTCCGCACCTCTCAGAGGCACTTGGAGAAGCACGCCGCCTTGGAGCGCCTTGGCGTCGCCGATCGACGAGACCACCACATCGATCCGCGACCCCGGCCGCATGAACGGCCCGATATCCGCCGTGATCATGACTGCGGCGACGTTGCCGGACTTGATGTCATCCTGCGGCACGTTGACGCCGTAGTTTTTCAATGCGTTGGCGATCGTCTGGAGTGTCGAGTCGATCTTGCTGTCGCCGGTGCCTGTCAGACCCACGACGAGGCCGTAGCCGCTCAGTTGGTTGTCACGCGCCCCTTCGACATCGATGAGATCCTTGATGCGGGATCCGCCGGTGTAGTTGAGCGTGATGGGCGACTCCTGCGCCTGCGCGGGCAGGCCGAGGAAGGAGGCGACGAGAGGAATGAGGAGGAGCTTTTTCACAGGATTTCAGAAGGGTTTGACTTTGTCCCACGCCTTAAGCAGCCAGCCTTTTTTCTGGGCGTCGGTGAGTTCGCCCTCGGGGATGAACTCGACCTGGGCGTCGGCCACCTGGGTGGAGAGAATGGTATTGTCGGCGCGGATGTCGACCGGTCGCACGATGCCGCGCATGTAGGCGTATTGGGATTCCTGAGCGGAGCGGATGATTTTCGCCCCTTCGACGACCAGATTTCCGTTCGGCAACACATCCACCACAGTCACTGCGGTGCGGTTGGTGATCGTAAGGGTGTTCTGCGTGTCGCCGCCGCCATTCCACTCGCCTTTCGCCGCGAGGTCGAGGGTGGGAATCGTCACGTCGCCGTCATTATAGGGAACACCCGAGGCGCTTGATATCCAGCTCGGCAGGGCTTGGAGGAACTGGTTGAAGGTGGCGTTCAGTGCCGGAAAAATGCCCGCGCCGCCTTGGACGCTGTCATAGGTCTTGATCCGCGCTGTTTGCGAGGTCGAGGTGTCCTCTTGCACCACGATCGTGAGGATATCGCCGATATTCCGGGCGATCTTGTCGGCGAACATGCTTTGCTCGGTATTTCCGGCCTTCACCCACAACGAAGTGGCTTGAATGGTGGATTGGCAGGCGATTCCTGCGATCACCGAGGCGGTCAAAAGCGGTAGGATGCGTTTCATTTTTGGAGCTTAGAAGTGAACTTGAACGGTATTCGGACCGATCACCTGGGCCTGGAAATCCTTGCGGCTTTCTTTGTTGCGGACACCCACAGTCTCTCCGGCCCCGGCCGTGCCCAGTGCGATGCCTTTCATCGAGATATTCAGAGCGCCTTGGTTCACGACCACATTGACAGCGTCTCCCTTGTGCACCAGCGGACGGAGCTTGATGTCCTGTTCGGTCAACGGACGCTCCTGACCCAGGGTTTGGGCCATCTCATAGATCGAGAGATCCGCATCCGCTGGCACATAGGGAAGTTTTTGGGAAAGCACATTGGTGTTTTTCAACGCGCACACCGAGGAATCCAACCGCTCGCCGCGATCCAAGCGGCGCAGGGTTGTCCACACAGGGCGGTAGAGCTTGGCATTCACGGTCTCGGTCCATGTTCCGACCGTCTTGCCGGAGGCTTCGACACGAAAGACCACCTCCATGGAAGGAGTCACATACCCGCCGGGCATTTGCTCCAACACCACCCGCCAATCCTTGTCGTTGCGAATTTCCACGCCGTTCCAAGGCTTGGCAAAGGACAACTGCAAATCCCCCTCCACGCCACACCGGGCAATCATTTCCCTCTTCAATGCATCCAGCACCTGCTCGGAGCCGATCAGCACAGTCCCGAGCGAGGTCACCACGGCGGGCGCGGGGCCGGATTTCGGGCCTTCGAACACCTTGGCCACCGGATTGCTTGGCGCGTAGGCCAGCGGCGAGGTGATTTCTCCGAGGTCTGCGGCGCGCACAGTGAGCGCAAGCGACAACGCGAGAAGGCATGAAGGGAAGAGTTTCATCAGCGTTTGATGTTGTTGGTCTCCTGCATCATTTGATCCGAGGATTGGATCGCCTTGGCGTTCACCTCGTAGGCGCGTTGGGCCAGGATCATGTTCACCATTTCTTCGGCGACGTTGACGTTTGAGGTTTCCAAGTGGTTCTGCAGCAGCGAACCGAAACCAGCCTGCGCCGGGGCTCCAAGAACAGGAGCGCCGCTGGCCGGGGTTTCCGCAAACAAATTGCCGCCCTCGCTGCGCAATCCAGCGGGGTTGTTGAACCGCGCCAACTGGATTTGGAAATTCTGCTGCCCGCCGGGAGTTTCGACTGTCACCTGGCCGGTCGAGGAGATGTTTACATTCAGGGCGTCCACAGGAATCGGCTGGAAGCCGCCGAGCACCGGCAGGCCGTCATTCGTCACCACCGTGCCATCGGCGGCAACCTTGAATCCACCATCGCGCGTGTAGGCGGTCGTGCCGTCCGGACGCTGCACCTCGAAAAAGCCATCGCCTTGGATCGCGACGTCCATCTTCTCACCGGTCTGCATCAACTGGCCTTGGGTGTAGATTTTGGCCGTCGAGACGACGCGCGTTCCATTGCCGACCTCGACGCCCGCAGGCACGAGGTTTCCCGCTCCCTCCTCGGCGCCAACCGCACGGCGCTTCTGGTAAAGCATGTCTTGGAACTCGATTTTGTTCTTTTTGAACCCTGTGGTGTTCACGTTCGCCAAGTTGTTGGCGATGGTGTTCAGGTTCATTTGTTGTGCTTCCATTCCAGTGGAAGCGGCTTGGAGTGCTCTTAGCATGGCGGTGTGTTGGGTTAGGCTGTTGGTGAGCCGAGTGAACTAATGGCTTTTGAAATCAAATCATCGTGCGAGCGCATCGCACGCTGGGAGGCTTCGTAGGCGCGGGAGATTGCGATCATGCTGACCATTTCAGCCATGGGAGCCACGTTGCTGGACTCGATCGAGCCTTGAATCAAGGCCATCTCCTCGAGCGCCTGCGGATTTTGCCCGGCGGGTCCCTCGAAATACCCGCCGTTGACCCGGGTCAGAGCGTCGGTGTCCTCGATCTCATACAACGCCAAACGCCCGATCGCATTGTCGCCCTGCGTGATCGTGCCGTCGCGGGCCACTGTGAACGCCCCCTGCTCGGGATCGATCGTGATCGGGCCATCGGCTCCGACGACCTCAAGCCCGTCTTTCGTCACAAGTGTATTGTTTTGATTGAAATGAAACTCGCCATCCCGCGTGAACAGCGGATTCCCGTCGTCCCCGCGGACTTGGAAAAATCCGTCCCCGTCGATCGCGAAATCCGTCGGTTTTCCAGTGGGTTTGTGGTCGCCATTGGCGAAATTGATGCTCGTAGTGCGGGTCGGCATGTGACCGGTGTGCTGCGCACCACCGAAGTCTTTTTGCGCATACTCCATCATTTTCTGGTCGTCCGACTCGATGGCGAAGTCCATTTTCTTGAATCCAGCCACATTGGATGCGGCAAGATTTTGAGAAACAACCGATTGCCATTTCTCCAAGGCCGAGAGCGAGGCCGCATTGCTGTAAATTCCTTCTACCATGACTTCTTTCGTAGCATCGACCGTGCCATCTCCACACAAGGAGAAAACGCCACCCCCACCCCACCCTCAAGGCAGATTTTGCCGCCCCGCACCGCCGAGATGTCAGTGCAAAAATTCGCCACTTGCGGTTCTGGTCAATCCATCGATTAATACCCCCGCATTTTCGCATCGGCATGAGTTTTTCCAAATCCTTCGACACCGCCCTGCAGCAGAAATCGCCGCTTCTCCGGCGATTCGAGGCCATGCTCGAACCTGCTAACGATGCCGAACTGCAATCCCTCGCTGCCCGCTCTGCCGCCCTCACGCGTCGACATTTCGGTAGAACCATGCGGCTTTTTGCCCCGCTCTACCTCTCGAACGAGTGCATCAATTCCTGTGCCTATTGCGGATTTTCCCGCGAAAACGCCATCCAGCGCGTGACCTTGGAGATCGATCAGATGGAAACGGAAGCCCGTCATCTTGCAACGGAGGGCTTCCGCAACATCCTCCTCGTCGCCGGCGAGCACCCGAAATTCGTCTCCGGCCCCTACCTCCGCCTCTGTTTGGAGCGCCTCCGCCCGTTCATTCCCTCGCTCTCCATCGAGGTCGCCCCCATGGAAACCCCCGACTACGAACCGCTCGTGCTGGCGGGGGCCGAGGGGCTCATCGTTTACCAGGAGACCTACGACCGCGAGGCTTACCGCGCCACTCATCTCGCAGGCCCCAAAAAAGACTTCGACTGGCGCCTCGACTGCCCGGAGCGAGGCTACGCCGCGGGATTCCGCCGCATCGGCATCGGCGCGCTCTTCGGCCTCTCGGACTGGCGCGGCGAGGCCATCGCTCTGGCGGCCCATTTGGAATACCTCCAGCGTGTTTGTTGGAAATCCCAACTCACCGTCAGCATGCCCCGCCTCCGCCCGGCCGCGGGCGAATTCGAGCCGACACACCCCCTCGCCGACCGCGATTTCATCCAACTCCTCTGCGCCATGCGCCTCGCGTTTCCGGCTGTGGGCATCATCCTCAGCACGCGCGAATCGGCAGCCTTCCGCGACGTCGTCGCCCCGTTGGGCGTGACCATGATGAGCGCCGGCAGCCACACCGAACCCGGCGGCTACACCGGGC
>CAZRLX010000034.1:0-19005 GCA_964601115.1 uncultured Chthoniobacter sp.
GGCGGCTTCCTGCTCCAAGCCTGCTTCTCCACCGCCACCCGCGCCGCCCGGGGTGTCTGCCAACACCTCAGCATACAACCCCGCGTCTCCACGCCGGAACCTACCTGTGCTTCGCCGACAGGGTGCGGCCAAGACGGGCACTTTGACCGGCGAGGTCAAGGACATGGATCGGTCGGCGGGCCCACTCCGGAGTGATAACCAGCGGTTCCCCGTCGACAAGGTGGGAGGCCAGATTTCGATAATACTCCTCGGGTGTTCCCAGCGGGTGCGTCCCCTCCTCGATCGTGACCTTGGAATCGAGGCGGCGGTGGATTTGGTATTTCGACCAGTCGAGAATGAGATACGCCCCTTCGGTCCCCGTGACTTGGAAAAATCCGGGCCTCACATTCGACTCCAGCCCACTGACATTGATCGAGAGCTTGATGCCATTTTTGAAACGCACGACCGCCCCCGCCTCGTCCTCCACCGTGTCTTTTTTCCACCGGCTTTTCGGGGCCCAGTATCCGGACTTGGCAAATCCCGACACCTCGACCAAGTCAGAGCGGGCGATCTGCAGGGCATACTCGATGAGGTGCACTCCCCAGTCGTAAAGGAGGCCCCCGGAAATCGATCGACTGCCACGCCAGGATTGCTCGGGCGGACGCCGATGCCCCCACCAAATATCGATGCGAAAAACATCGCCGATCTTTTTTTCCTGCACGACCTGTTCGAGAGCCCGAAGAATCAGCCCGTCCCAATGCCTGTTGTGGTAGGCCGACAGCACGACCCTGGCTTTCTTCGCCGCGGCGATCATCTTGTCGCACTCGGCCGTGGTGATGGCCATCGGCTTTTCACACACGACATGGCGACCTGCCTTGATGCATTCGAGCGCCAGCTTGGCGTGGGTATTGTGCGGGGTGATGAGTGTGACCAGTTCGACATCCGACCCTCGAAGCATCGCATCGAGGCTGTTGAATGTTTGAATGCGGGGAAAATCATCACGGGCGGCCGCCAAGCGCTTCTTGTCGATTTCGCACACGGCGACGGGCGTCATTCCCGCCTGCCGCATTTCCAGCAGGTGGCCACGACCCATGTTGTAGGCCCCGCCGTAGCCGACGACGCCCACCCGGATATCAGAGGGTTTGGTGTATTTTTTCATGAATTTGGAGGGTCAGGGTTCCGTGCGCCGCGCCGCCCACTCCACGCCGCGGAGGGTCATTTCAAAAACAGCTGGGTATTTCACAAATTCCGCAGGCTCGTGCCCGAGCGATGAATAAAAAACACGGCCACGCCCCCAGTGCTTGGTCCAGACCACTGGCATCGAAAACGTCGAACCCTCGTGGGTGTAGGGCGAGTCGGCAAGGACGCGCACCGCGGGATCCACAAGCATGTAATACTGCTCGGATTCATAGTCGAAGGAGTCCGGCAACCCGGCCATCACGGGGTGCCCCCCGTCGCACACATTGATGAGGTAAAGCCCGCAGTGTGGATGTCCGACAAAATGACCGCCAACCATCCACTCCCACCCGATATCGCCCCGGAAGGCATCCCCCATGCCGCCGTGGCAGCCCGCCAAGCCGACACCATCGCGCACCGCGGATTGAATCCCTTCGCTTTGTTCTGGAGAAAGGCTGCCGAGCGTCCAGCACGGGAAAACCGCATCGAACGAGCGAAGACGGGGGGCGTCGGCGAGAATCTCAAGTGTGCGCGAGACCTCCACGAAATGCCCGCGCGCGCCGAGCGCTTTGGCGAACATGTCGACGACTTGCGCGGGTTGGTGGCCGCGCCATCCCCCCTCGAGACACAGGATTCGATGCTTCATTTTTTTGATCCGGTTGCTCCCGCTGATTTAAGGGAGGTAGGCGCCATGCGACCGGAGACGCATGCGAAGGATATCCGCTGCGATCGCGCGAGGCTCCACGCCGGAGGCTGCCGACATCGCCGCAGCAACTCCTGCCGCCTCGCCCATCGCAAGACAGACCGGCATGACACGGATGCTTCCCTGCACCGCCTTTTCGGTGGAGATGGATCGCCCTGCGACGAGGACATTTTGAAGGTCGGCGGGAATCAGACAGCGGTAGGGTAGCCCATGCGACTCCCCGGGACCGTATCGGATGCTGGCTTTCTCCCATTTCTCCCACTGGTCGAGGTCTTTCGCCGCCTCTTCGCGCGCCCAGTGGATGTCGATGTAGTAGGAGTTCCTGCAAATCTCGTCGGGAAAGGAGCGCCGCTGAAGGTAGTCGTCGAGTGTGAGCGTGTAATCGCCAACGATCCTGCGGGTCTCGCGGATACCGACCTGCGGAGCGGTCGCCACAAGAAAGGCGTTGCGGAAGGCGGGATGGAACTCCCGCAGCGCATCACAAAATTGCGCGGCGATGCGGCGGCCTTGGGCTAGCGCCTTCGAGGTGCTTTCAGGATCCGTGTTGTCGACATCGAAGATGTGGCCGGCGTTGAACCCCACCGTGCCCGGGCCGATGAGGTTCTGGCAGCAGTGGGCATCCACAAGCAGCGGGAATTTTCCGGATTCGAGGATTTTGAAGATCGGATTTTCGGGAACGGGAAGGTGGAGCGGCGGGCTTGCCAGGTAGGCCTCCTCGTCGACATTCGAGAGAACAAAACAATGCGTGGCGGGCATCAACCCCTTCCCATCGGCATCGCCCTTGTGAAACCGCCCGCCTGCCCAAGCGACCAAATCCGCGTCGCCCGAGCAATCGATGAAGACCTTTGCCTTCCACGCATGGAGGCCGGCCTTGTTTGTTGTGATGAGATGCTCCACACGGCCGTTGCCGTCGGTGCGAACAGCCGAAAGCATCGTGTGGAAGAGAACCTTCACTCCAAACCCTCCCACGAGGTCGTCGTAAACGCGCTTCAGCCGCTCGGGATCGATCGGCACCCAATCGAGGGCGTCCGCAGCGACATGCGCCATGCCTTCCTTGGCGCGCTCGAGCACGGTTTCCGCCAACCCGCGGTAGATGATCTTCTCCTTGTCGGAAAAGGGGCACCACGCGGGCACGAGGGCGCTGGTTCCGGATCCCCCGAGACACCCCCCCGCCTCGATCAACAGCGTGGAAGCTCCTTCCCGGGCGGCCGCAGCGGCCGCGGCGCAACCGGAGGGACCTCCACCCACGACCACGACATCGAACGATTCGTTACAGGGGACTTCAATCAATGTTTTCATGTGCAAGATGCGGGCTGCCGTTTTTTCTTCAACAGATGGAACGCGCCAAACGCCAGAAGAAGCCCGGCGGCAAGCCATGCTCCGGGCTCGGGAACGGGACGCACCTCATAGGGGCTGGTGAACCCCTCGATGAAGCTGTTGCCGATGAACCCGGTGCCGAATCCGCTGTAAAAGCTGATGTATTGAAGGCTGTCGGAGAGGTGCGCGTTGCCCGTGAAGTAGATGTGGTCGGAATACAGCGTGTAGTTGTAGACATTCAAGCGGGTGGTGTTGGTCAGGCCCGCGACCAACTCCGAGAAGACCAGTGAAATGTTGCCCCCGCCCATGTCGATGGTCGAGTTTGCCGAGAGGGTGAGCGCGCCGACCGTCTCGTTAACGTCCCCCCCGAACGCCAGCGTGCCGCCGGCAAGGGTGATGTTCGACGCGTCGCCGATCGCATTGTCCGCTTGAACCAAAAGCGACCCGCCAAGATGCACGGTGATGGTGCCCGTGGCGCCAAGGGCACTGCTGACATTGGCTTCGAGCGTTCCCCCATTGATCACTGTGTCCCCGGTGAATGTGTTGGCTGCATTGAGGGAGACTGTGCCGGTTGTTGTTTTGTTGATCGATGCCGAGCCTCCCAGTTTGGCTGAGACCGTGCCGCTTTGGAGTTGGTAGGAGGAGGCTGCCAGTGTGCCGCTCATTCCCGTGATTGATCCACCAGCGAGGGTGAGCACACCCACTGTGTCGCTATTCGATCCGATCGAGAGCGTGCCGCCGTTGATCGTCACCGCTCCAAGATCGGCCAGCGTGTTCGTGGCATGGCCCAGAACCAGCGTGCCGGCGTTGATCGTTGTTCCGCCGGTGTAGGCATTGCCTGCATTCAGGGTTAACGTGCCCGCGCCGTTTTTGGTGAGAGCCCCGGCTGACAGGGTGTTGCTGGTGACAACCCAGTTGATGGTGAATTGTGCATCTGATCCGACATCGAGAACCCGGTTGGCGTCGCCAAGTTTGATGTAGCCGAGCCCACCGGCGGAGCCGATGGTCATCGTCGCAGTGCTGTTGTTGCCAACCGCGACATCGCCGCCGAGGACCAGTGCGTTGAATCCCGCCAAGGAGGCGTTGTAGGTGAACGTGACATTCCCGAGCGTGGTAGTGCCGCTGGTTACAATCGACCCGCCGTTGTTTCCTATATTCACGTTTCCCCCCGTGAGGCTGGAGGCGTTATTGAATGTCAAGGCGCCGCCATTGCGCTCGATGACGCCGCTCGACATTGTTACCGAGTGGAGCGTCTGGTTGCGATTGGAGGCGCTGAAGCGCCCGCCCGAGATGTTGAGCGTGCTGGAACTGCTCAGCACATTGTCGGCACCGAGAATGAGGGTCGCTCCGTTGACATTGGTTGATCCAGTGTAGGTGTTTGATCCACTGATGGTCAGGTAGGCATTGTAGTCGGCTGGTCCGGCGAGGGTGAAGGAACCATCTCCTGAAATGACCCCCGAAAAGGTTCCCCCGCCAGACCCGTAGGTCGTAGTGAGGGTGCCGCTTTCCAGCATGACCGACCCGGCACCTGTGAGTTTTCCAATCGTATCATTGAACCCGCCCATGGAAAGAACAGCCCCTGCGCCAATGACCACATCGGAGGAGTTCGCAATCACATTGGAAGCCCCCAAGGCCAAGGTGCCGGCGTTGACGGTGGTTGTGCTGGAGTAGGTGTTCGCGCCGGAAAGCGTGAGCGTGCCGGTGCCGTTTTTTGTCAGGCCAAACCCGGAACCTGCAATGACTCCGCCCACTTCAAGGGTGCCGGAGTCGACCGTAATAGTGCGGGTGGCATTCATCGCCACAGCTCCCGTGCCGAGGTTCAGATTATCCGGTCCGGCATAGGAGAAATTCGCATTCCAAAATTGAGGTGCGCTTGAAGTGATCGTCACCAAGGAACCCGAAGTGTTGCCCAGGGATCCGCCTTGGATCGTGAAGTTGCCGGATCCAAGCGCTCCAGAGGCGTTAAGGTTGAGTTGACCGGCCGTCAGGGTAATCCCGCCTGAAAGCGTGTTGTTTCCTGCCAGGGTCAAGGTGCCAGCTGTTGTTTTGTTGATGGAGGCGGAGCCAGCGAGGATCGCAGAGACGGTGCCGTTTTGAAGCGTCAGGGAGGACGCCGTGAGCACGCCTGTGGTTCCTGTGATCGAGCCGCCGGTGAGCGTAAGCGAGCCAATGGTGTCGTTATTGGATCCCAACGATAGTGTGCCGCCGTTCACCATCACAGCCGCTGCGTTTGCGAGGGTGTCTGAGGCATGCCCGAGAACCAGCGTGCCGGCATTCACCGTCGTGCCGCCCGTGTAGGTGTTGACCGCATTCAGAGCCAAGGTGCCGGATCCGTTTTTTGTGATGGCCCCCAAAGACAGATTCGTGCTGTGGACGACCCAGTTCACAGTGGCGTTGGCATTTTCCCCGACATCGAAGACGCGGTTTGTGTCACCAAGTTTCATAAACCCCTGACCGCCGGCCGAGCCCATTTCAAAAAGCGCGGAGGCTCCACTGGTGACGAGCACATTGCCGCCCAGAACAAGGGCGTCAAAACCCGAGGTCGACGCATTGTAGGTGAATGTGACATTTCCAAGAGTGGTTGTGCCGCCAGAATTAATGCTTCCGCCATTGTTTCGGATCGTGACAGAACCCCCGTTGAACACAGCGCCATTTGAAAAAGTGAGTGCTCCGCCGTCGCGAAGGATTGCGCCGGAATCCATTGATAGGGAATGGAATGTCTGATTGCGATTCGAGGCGTTCAGCCGACCACCGGACAGGATAAGAGCGCTTGCGGAGGAGATCACATTGTCCGCCCCAAGAATCATGGTCGCACCGGCGAGGGTCGTTGCTCCCGTGTAGGTATTGATGCCGCTCAACGTCAGGAAATCGTTGAAATCCGCCGCTCCCGCGAGCGTGAAGCCGCCGGTCCCGGAGATGACACCGGAAAAGGTCGAAAAGCCCCCGCCGCCGCTGTAGGTCGAGGTGAGCGTGCCGGCGCCGAGGGTCACGGATCCCGCTCCAGTGAGTCGGCCGACGGTGTCGGAAAATCCCCCGAGCGCAAACGTGGAACCCGAGGCGACGGAAAGATTCGAGGTATCCGCGATTGCGTTCGATACGCCGAGGGCCAGCGTGCCGACACTGATCGTCGTGGCTCCCGTGTAGGTATTCGATCCAGAAAGCGTGAGCGTGCCGCTGCTTTGTTTCACCAGCGCCCCGGTGCCGGAAATAACAATTCCGAGTGTTCCTGAGGATGTCAGGTTGTAAACGAGCGTGCCGTTGTTCGTTATGGAGGAGGTGCTTCCGATAAAGCCACCGGCTCCGCCGTTGCCGAGCAGGAGGGAACCGCTCTGGATGGTCGTAGATCCGTTGTATGTGTTTCCTGCATTGGTGAGCGTGAGATTGGTGCTGTTGGAAACAACGAGATTTCCAGTTCCAGCGAGAGCTCGGGCCTCTGTGCGGTTTCCACCCGAATTGTAGTTGCCCGAATTCGCGTTTAGCAGGTTGTTGAAGTAGGTGTTTTGATTGGCGTTCGTGCCCGACTGCTTTCCCTCATAAAAATTCACCGTGTCGAGGTTGAGCGCGCTGTTGACAGTGAGCGAGAAGGTTCCCTCGTTGGTGTCGCGCCGCGTGATGGTGAGTTGATACTGGGAGGAACTGGTGCGGTTGACGGTGACCAGCATGGGAGTGGTTCCGTAGTTGCCGGAAACGGTTCCCGTTCCGGCATTCTTGTAGGAAATGGTTTGGGAGTTGGTGTTCTCCAGCGTGAACACATTCGTTCCACCGGCTTTCAGGTCGAACCCCTTACTTCCGCCCGCATTGCCCGAATCCCAATTCATGGCCCAGTAGAAAGAAAGGGAATCCCCCACCTGCATCGCATTCGAGAGTTGCCGCGAGGCGTTCACCCATCCGCTCGTGTTGCCCTCCGCCCTGGCTACCCAGGCCGTGGTGCCGATGCCGGCAGTGCCAATACTGGAATTCGAGGGATTACCAACAAAAGTGCTGGTGAGGTTGCCGTAGGTGATACTCCAAGCGTTGAATCCGGAGCCGCCATTATTGCCACTCGCCAACCCGCCCGAGTAGGCCGCATCGGTGGCATTGTCGCTGGCGAAGGTAAATTGGGCGCGACACTCGGGAGAAATGAAAAAAATCCCGATTATCAATGCCGGAAAAAGTCGCAGCATGGAAGCGGAAGCAAGGTCTGGGTGACGCATCTGGGAGTGGGTTGACATCAAACAATCACGACCAGCTACAGAACAAGAAATATGCATTTTATTTGATTCCGTGCAGTTTTTTTTCCTGCCTGACTGCAACTCCAGATGCGATGAAGGTCATGAATTGCATATGCGAAAGGGGTGCATGAGCTATTACGTTCGGAATCTTCCCATGACCGCCCGCCCCTTGCTCCAGATCAAAGAAACCTTTCAGAAAAAAGCCGGTTTCACACTCGTGGAAATGCTGGTTGTGATCGCGATTATTGCTGTGTTGGCGGCGCTGGCACTGGCTGCTGCCGGGCGTTTCGCGGATTCTGGAAAACAGGCGACAACCGCGGGCAGGCTCCGTCAGGTGCACGTGCTCCAAATGGCCTATGCGCAGGACAACAATGGACGATTGACGCCCTTCTACTCATCGGCAACCCCTCAGACTTGGCAGGAAAAACTTTTACCCTACCTGAATTTAGTGAACCGCGCCGGTGCCAAGGAGGATCCTAAACTCATTCTTAATTCCCCCTACCAGAAAATCACCGGCAGCATGGCGGTTTGGCAGGAGGGAAGAAGCTTCGGGATGAACAACTTCATGGCCGACGCAGGGCGCTGGGATTACCGGATTGTAAGAGTGCCTGAAGCCGCCAAGATTATCCTTGCTGGGGATATGCAACAAGGGAACACCGACTTCATGAACACCAGCGATGGTCGCAACTGGTATGGATCGGCAAGCGGTTGGGGCCTGCCCGCCTACCGCCATGCGGGAAAGAAAAAGGCCATGATGCTTTTCATGGACGGCCACACCGAACTTCTCGATGAAAATGAACTCAAGTTGACACCTTCCGACGGCGCGCCCTCGCGCTGGAAGTGGTGGTAGCGGCGGGTTTGGGAGCCGAAATCTTGATTGCGTCCGGGCGGATTTGCGCCGTGCTGTGCCGGAATTTTGCCGGTGTGGTTTTATACAGGGTTTGGAACGCGCGAATGAATGAACTCGTGGAGAAATATCCCACACGGCTGGCCACCTCCCACACCGCAAGATCAGAGTCGCGCAACAGGCTCGCCGCCTGCTCGAGACGTGCCACGCGCAATGTGCGGCCGGGCGGTTTTTGCCAAGTCTTGGAAAGTTTCCGCGAAAGGTAGGACGGGGAGTAGTGGAGTTGGCGCGCGTATTCCTTGATCGTATGGCATCCTCCAATCACTTGGGACACATCGAGTCCCTCCCCTTCGCGGATTTCAGAGGCCTTGCGCCTGACTGCCTGCAATACTTCCGCAAGAGTAAGAAACCACAGGTAAGCACGGCGGGAGCATGAAAGCAGGTTGTGGTTTGCCCGGGAACGCAGTTCAAGACAGAGTTCCCTCGAAACCCTCCCCAACCGCGAAACCTCGCGGGATCGCGCAGGCAGGTGAACGATACTCCCGTATTGCGAACGAAGCCATCGAAAGGCGGCGGCGGGTGTGGCATCCGAGACGTGGACGTAAATGAATTCCCAAGGACACCCGTCCTCCTTGACATGAATCCGCGCATCGCAGGGCAGCGACAGGAGAAGAACAGATCCGCGGCGAAGCCTCTCCCGGGCGTTGCCTATCGAAACCTGCGCGAAACCTGAAACGGTGATGAGCGCGAGTTCCATGCGCTCAACCGCATCGGTGGAGTAGTCGTGGTAAAGACCGCCCTTGAAATCCCTGCCCACGGTCTCATGGCCCAGGATCGTGGGCCGGAAGAAAGGCCCCTCGCTGCGCAGGACTGGAATTTCATAGGGATAACTTGTGGAGGAACGCTTGGGAGCCATGGAACGATCTGCAAACTTCAGCGCAAACTGCACCTTGTCAAGAACGGGTGCCGGGGGGAGTTTTTGCGCCATGCAAATCCCAGGACGCACCCCCCCCTCTATCCTCGCACTCGCCACATCGCTGCTCCTTGTCTCCTGCGATTCCGGTGACAATGGCGCACCTTCCGGCGCGGAAACCAGCTCCCCTGCCACATTGGCGGAGGACACCCGCACACACGGCCGCTGGAAAAGCGCGTCTTTCGGCGGCGGTGGCTACACCCAGAACGTGGTCATCTGCCCGGGAGCGCCAAACCGGCTTTACGCGCATGTGGACGTGGGCGGCGTCTACCGCAGCGATGACTCCGGAAAGACTTGGCGCATGATCCACGGCGGCCTGCCGGTCGGAGACGGCTATCTGTGCGTGCGCGGACTCGCGGTCGATCCCGGGAATCCCGATCGCCTCGTCATCGCAGTGGGAAACCAATGGACCTCGAACCGCGGGATTTTCCTGAGCACCAATGCCGGGGATACATGGCTCAAGGTGCTTGATGTTCCATTCCTGGGCAACGAACAGCATCGAAGCACCGGGTTTGTTTTTGCGCAGACACCCGCCGGAGAGTGGTTGGCCGGATCGGCCGGTGCCGGGCTTTGGAAAAGCTCCGACAGGGGCGGAACTTGGGCACTCGATGGCCTCGAGGGCGTGAATGTCACCGACATCAAGATCGATTCGGCGGGCAAGGTCCATGTCTGCGCGAAGCCCCAGACATTGCCCGGCGGCAGGTTGCTGCGCGGCGGGTTTTTCACAAAGGCCCCCGGCGGGGAATGGATTGAACATCCGGAGGGGCCGGATGAGATCGTGATCGCTCCCGATGGCGTGCTGACCGGAGTCTTCGACGCCCGCGAGGTTCGCACGAGCGCTGACGGTGGAAAAACATGGTCCTTGGATTCCGAAGGCCTTCCCCTGGACATCGAGGCTTCAAAAGGCTTCACGAGCGAGAGCCGCTTCCGAGCCCTGACTGCAGGGCCGGGCTTTCAGCTCGTGGGCTCCTCGCGCGGCACAATCTACCGTCGGGCGGTTGGCGAGAGGGTATGGAGTAAAGTGGAGCGCGAAGGAGTAGAGGAGATTTTCGAGGGCAAGCCATGGTGGGGACGCATCCAGCCCGGCAAGTGGCAGCATTTCGGTTCGGCCATGGGAACCGTGGCCGTGAATCCGGCAAATCCGGACAACTGGTGGATGACCGACTGGTATGGAATCTACGAATCCAAGGATGCGGGGAGGAACTGGGCTCTGCGGATCGACGGCATCGAAGTGACAGTGATTCACTGCTTCGCGCAGGATCCAACCGATCCCGGGCGCGTGCATGCGGGGATGGCCGACAATGGCTATGTGCCTTCGACGGATGGCGGAATGCGCTTCGAGGGCGGGAAAAAATTTCTCTCGAACATGAAGGCGTTGTCGCTCGACCCCTCGTTGCCGGGCCGCATTTACGGGGCCGGCGACGGCGGTGCGGGCGAGTGGCGCGCCGGCTACCTTTGGGTGAGCGCGGATGGCGGTGAGAATTGGATCCGGTCCCCGATGCGCGGTGCGCCCGCGGACCTCAAAAACAGCATGAATTCGATCTCCGTCAGGCCGGGGAGCCCCTATGAGGTCGCGGTTGCCTACTCCGGTCCGATCGGCGAAGGCGGTGGCGTCTTCCGCAGCACCGATGGAGGCCTGACCTTCGAACCCCTCCTGGAGGGATTGGAAAAAGGCGCCGATTATTTCCACAAGCAAATCTGGGGGCTCGTGTCGGAACTCGCGCATGCCGCAGACGGCACGTTGGTGGTCACAAGTCACCGAACGGGGGACATCCACAGGCTCCCGGCGGGAGAAACCACTTGGCAAAAAATCGAACAAGACCTCCCCGGAAAAAGTTTCCAAATCCGGGCGGACGGCGAACATTTTTTTCTGACCCGATCATCCGGCGGTCTCTGGCGGAGCACGGATGGCGTGTCCTGGAAGCAGGTTTACTCAGGCCCCTGCGAGGTTCTGGCCGTGGATCGCGCTGTTCCGGGAAGGATTGCCTTGGCGACAAACGGCAAGGTGGCGCTCTCGAACGACTCCGGGGCGACCTGGCGGGATCTGGGAACACCTCCTTTCGGGCAAATCTCGACCCTTGGCTTTGCCGGGGAGCGGTTGCTTGTGGGCACGCGCGGTGGTGGGTTTTTCCTGACCTCTCTCTCCGCCAGCGGAGAACAATCCGTGGCGGCAAAGACCCCGTCAGCGGGACTTCTTCCCGTTCTCGAGGAAGCGGAGACCCCTCTCCCAAAAGGGGAAAACAAATGGACCAAGCCGTGGCACCGGGAGGGCGAACTGGAGGCAACGCCGCATAGCGAGGCCCTGGGACTCGTTCTTAAAAGCCTGAACGGCCCTGCGGAGGGCTCCACCGGGTGGGTCTTCAAACCCACGGGTTCGGAGTTCGAGTTGCAAGGACAATGGATCGTGGAAGGCGGTGATGGAACCGTGGCCGATCTCGCCCTGCGATCCTATGGCGCGGGCAGGGCACAAATCGATTGGAAGCCTCTGGGCCGCCTCGCTGCGGGCGAAGGCGAGCGATCCTTTAAATTCTTTTGTTCACCGCACCCCGACGCTATCGATGCCGAAATCGTTCTTCTGCTGAAGGGCGACGGTTCCGTGGATTTGCATGACATGGCGTTTTACCGCGCGAACTCGCTTTTTGGAACCCCGGTCGCCGGCTCCGATCCTTCCTCCCGATGATAAAAATCATCGCTGGCCTCTGCGTCGGAATGGCTCATGCCTTTTCCCAAGCCCACGCCGTGACCACCCCCGCCCCGGCCCCATCCGTTGCCGACAAGGAGCGCCCGAACATTCTCTTCATCATCACGGACGACATGCAGCGTTCCATGTTCAACGCCCTCCCCGAGGGAAAAGGGCGGAACCTGACTCCGAACCTCGATCGTTTGGCCTCGGAGGGCGTGCTGATGACTGGGCAGCATGTGGCTTCCGCGGTTTGCACGCCCAGCCGCTACAATGTCCTCACCGGACGCTACGCCAGCCGGGCGATGCCGGTCGGGCCAGGCGATCAGGCCGTGGTGGGATTTGAAACCCACATTAAACCGACCGACGCTACTCTGCCCAAGCTCCTCCGCGATGCCGGCTACCGAACCGGGATGGTGGGGAAAAACCATGTCATCAACGCTCCGGGCATTCCCGAAATCCCCTTGGATGCCAACCCGCGCGACCCGAAAGTCGTGGGAACCCTCCAATCGTTCCGCGCGCCCTACGAAGCCGCTCTCCAGGCTGCCGGGTTCGATGAGGCAGGCGGCATTTTTCCTGGCAATCCGGACGAATTAAGACCGAGAGCGCTCAGAATCCACAACATGGATCATATCGCGGAGGCGGCCGTCCGGTTTTTAGACAAGCCCTCCTCGAAAAAACCCTTCTTTCTCTACATGGCGACCACCCTCCCCCATGGGCCCGTCGAGGAATCGAGATCCTGGAACAGCGACCCCACCCTTGGCCCCTATGGCCCACGAGACACTCAATCCGCTGTCCTTCCTCCACGCCACACCATTCGGGAGCGCCTCGAAAAAGCGAGACTACCACAGGAATCCCTCGACGACCCGGAGCAAGGCGCTGCGATGATGCTCGCGCTGGACGACGCGATTGGAGCCGTGATGAACCGCCTGGAGGCAAACGGTCAACTCAACAACACAATCATTTTTTTCTTCAACGACCATGGCACGGATGCCAAAGGCACGCTGTATCAAGGCGGGCTCCAATATCCGAGCATCGTCTGGCGCAAAGGAGGCTTCCCCTGCGGTTCCCGCAGCGATGCGCTTGTGAGCAATGTCGATTTCACCCCGACCATCCTCGAATTCGCAGGCATTCCGTTCGCAAAGGAGGCATTTGATGGACAAAGCTTCCGGGAAATCCTGCTTGGAGAGCCCCCGCCGGAAGACCGTGTGCTTTATTCCGAAATGGGCTTCACCCGCGCCATTCGAGTGGGAGACTGGAAATATCTGGCCATCCGATATCCCGAGGAAGTGGATAAAATGACCATCGAGGAACGGCAGCGTCGTTTGGAGGAGTGGAACGCCGGACTGATCGAAAGAGGGATCGCCCCGGTCAATACCGACCCCGCCGCTCCGTTCAGCCACTTGAGCGCCATCCCCGGGGGAGCCCATGCCGAGCATTCGACAACAGGCAAAAAGGCCCACTACCACGAGGCCGACCAGTTGTTCAACCTGGCGGACGACCCGGCCGAGGAGCGCAATCTCGCCGGCGATCCAGCCCACGCGGCAAGACTCGCCGACATGAAAAAAAGGATGAAAAACATCCTCAAGGGCCTGCCGGGGGTTTTCGGAGAATTCTCAAGGCCGTTGAACCATTGAACTCTTAAAATGCATTTTTTCGATCAATCTGCACATTGAACACCCCTTTCTGCCGGCAGCACCATGATCCAATTCCCGCCATGAAACACTTGTCTTCCTTCTTAGTCGCCATTGCCCTCTCGATCCCGCTCTCGAACGCGGAAAACCTCCTTCAAATCCCCGATCCCAGGTTTGAATCCAGCGCACTCCCCGGCATGGCCATCCACCAATCTCCAGAGGCAAAAAACGCATT
This sequence comes from uncultured Chthoniobacter sp., assembly GCA_964601115.1. GTDB lineage: Bacteria > Verrucomicrobiota > Verrucomicrobiia > Chthoniobacterales > Terrimicrobiaceae > UBA967. The sequence continues at coordinate 13,756 of CAZRLX010000034.1, forward strand.
GAGTGTTAAAGTCGTCAACGAGGGGGCGATGGAAGGAGCCGGTTGCCTGGAAATCTCCATGCCTGTGGCCGCATACGCTAGCGTCTCCTTTCCCCTTCGGCGCACCTCGAACACAGCGGCGTTGAAAATCGCCTGCAAAGGAGATTTGGGCGCCGGATCGGATGTCAAAATCGGACTGCAAAGCTACAACATGAATCCGGATTTCCAGAACGTGGACTTCAAGCCCTTCTTCGGCAGCTCGCAGATCACTCCTTCCTGGCAGGTTCATAAACAAACCATCCAACGCGCGGAGGGTGCCACGCATTGGCAGGTTTCCATCGGCATCAAGGGCCCGGCCACGGTGTGGATCGACGGATTGGAAGTTCAGGGGCAGTGAGCGCCACTTCGACAGCAGCCGCCGACAAGGTCCGGCTGCGCGACAAACTCCTCTATGGCGCGGCCGGACCGGTGGACATCTGGGCCACCTGGGTGCCGCTCACCATGGCCTACCAGGTGTTCAACATGGCGCTGGGGCTTTCCCCGGCGCTCATCAGCATGTCGTTCGCCATCTTCCGGCTTTACGACGCCGTGATCGATCCCTTGATGGGGTGGATTTCCGACAACACGCGCACGCGGTGGGGCCGAAGGCGGCCCTATGTGGTCGTTGGCGCGGTTCTCACCGGCCTCACCTTTCCCCTGATCTGGCTGGTGCAGCCGGGTTGGAGCCACTTTGCGATGACCGCCTGGCTCATCGTCGCGGGCATTGTGTTTTTCACCTTCCTCACCATTTGGAACATGCCCTACCAGAGCATGCTCCTGGAAATGACGGGCGACTACAACGAGCGCACCTCGGTGACCAGCTTCCGGGCGGTCTTTCAAAACCTCGCCACCGTCATCAGCGGCTGGGTGTGGGCCATCACGCAACTGCCTTTCTTTTTGGACGAGGCCACTGGAAAACAAGACACGCTTTCCGGTATCCGCGTCGTGGCCGTGGTGATGGGAATCCTCATCATCGTCCTCGGCATGCTGCCTGGTCTTCTCCTGAAAGAGCGCCACTACGCCAAGGTCGAAGGCACGAAAATGGAAAAACTCCTGCCGAGCCTCAAGCTCACCCTGCGTTCGAAACCCTTTCTCCTCATCCTCGCCTTTGCCGTGCTTTTCTCGCTCGGCACGAACATCCCGCTTTCGTTCGGTCCCTACATCACAACCTTCCATGTCTGCGACGGAGACCAGAGCCGCGCGTCAGTCATCACCGGCATGGCAGGCACTATTGGTCTCGCACTGGCCATCGGTTCGCTACCCCTCTTCAACCTTCTCTCCCGCCGCATCGGAAAAACCCGGACGCTCGGTGTGTGCGCCAGCCTTCAAATCTTTGGACACGCAGGCAGTTGGTGGCTCTACACTCCGGAGTTCCCTTCGCTGGTCATCGTTCAAAAAGCCCTCATCTACATTTCCAACGCGGGCCTCTGGGTGATGCTGCCTTCGATGGTGGCGGACACGGTGGACTACGACGAACTCGCCACCGGCGAGCGGCGCGAAGGTTCCTTCGCCTCGATCTTCTCGTGGATCCTGAAGGTGAGCATGACGCTCGGCCTCGCCTTGAGCGGGCCGTTTCTGGAGTGGAGCGGGTTCCGGATCGATCTTGGAGCCGACCAACCCGTGGAAGTCATGAACACGATGCGGCTGGCTTTCACAATTGTGCCAACAACCTCACTTCTTCTCGCGGGCGGAATTCTCCTTTTCTACCAACTCGGGCCCGCCCGCATGGCGGAAATCCGCTCGGAACTCGAGCAGCGCCGGGGTGCCTTCTGACTATGCCATTCGTTTCAACCGGTCTGTTGCAACTCTGGACGGACCCCGCCGCCACAGGCCTCAACAAACTGCCCGCCCGATCCTCCCACCGGTTCCACCCGGATGCCGCCGATGCACTGAAAAACAGCGAGTCACCATGGGAACTCGATTTGTGTGGGGATTGGGATTTTCTCACCGCCGACGACCCAGCTGAAGCGGAGGCGCTGATTGCCACAACGAATCCCGACTGGAAATCAATACGCGTTCCAGGCCATCCCGAGATGCAAGGCTTCGGCGTCCCGCATTACACCAACATCGCGATGCCGTTCCCCGATGAGCCGCCCTTCGTCCCGGCGAAAAATCCCACGGGTGTCTACCGCAAAAAAATCCAGGTTCCGAGTGACTGGAATGGATTGCACATCGTCCTACATTTCGGCAGCGCCGAGTCGTTCCTTGCCGTATGGGTGGATGGCCAGCCTGTTGGCATGGGAAAGGGATCCCGCCTGCCCTCGGAGTTCGACATCACACCCCTCGCCGCTCCGGGAAAAACAATCGAAATCCGGGCCCTTGTCGCGAAATGGAGCGATGCCTGTTTCATCGAGGATCAGGACATGTGGTGGCTTTCCGGCCTGCCCCGTCGAGTTGCTCTCCTGGCCATGCCGCAGGTCCATGCGGCGGATGTTTTCGTGCGAGGGCATCTGGACGAGTGCGGCAAAGGACTCCTCTCCGCCGAGATCGTTGTGGCCCCGCCAGCGGAAATTCCCGGATCGGCGAATGTGGAATTCCAGCTTTTCGATCCCACCGGAAGAGCCGTGTTTGAGGCTCCCCTTCAAGCCGTGGCGAAATGGACACGCGAATCGGCACAACACTTCCGTGGCATCGCGCGATTCCAGCAGCACATCCCGGCAGTTGTTCCTTGGAACCATGAAAGCCCCGCCCTTTACACCGCGCTCGTGACGGTGCGTCATGGCGAAAGCATTTCGCACTCCGCGATCAAAACCGGATTCCGCCGCATCGAGGTGCGCGACGGCGCATTGCTGCTCAACGGACGCCGGATTCTCTTTTGCGGAGTCAACCGCCACGGGTTCGACCCCGTGCATGGCCGCGCGGTGCCGGAGGAAACCATGCGGCGCGACATCGCGCTGATGAAGAAATTCCACTTCAACGCCGTCCGCTGCTCCCACTACCCGCCGGATTCCCGCTGGCTCGAACTCTGCGACGAGGCCGGGCTGTATGTGATCGACGAGGCCGACATCGAGTCCCATGCCTTCCACAACTCGCTATGCAACGACACGCGCTTCTCGGCGGCCTGGCTGGACCGCACGATCCGAATGGTCGAGCGGGACAAAAACCATCCGAGCGTGATCGCCTGGTCCCTCGGGAATGAAAGCGGCCACGGGGCCAACCACGATGCCTGCGCCGGCTGGGTGCGCCACCGCGATCAATCCCGCCCGGTTCACTACGAGGGCGCGGTCTCGGAATTCCAGTCAGGCCTCTCCTACCTGCACGGAAGCTTGGCTACGGATATCATTTGCCCGATGTATCCGGAAATCCAGCGCCTCCGCGAGGCGGAGGAGTGGCTTGGAAGCCTGTCTGTGGACAAATCTCCCCTGCCCCCGCCCGTTGTGGATTCCCGCAGCGGACGGCCATTGGAGAAGAGCCTTCTCCAACCTTGGAACCGCCCCATCATCCTCTGCGAATACAGCCACGCCATGGGCAACAGCAACGGCTCGCTGGCCGACTACTTCTCCCTCTTCCGCGCCTCGCGCCGCATCCAGGGCGGCTTCATCTGGGAATGGATGGATCACGGTATCCTGCGCAAGGACGAAAACGGCCGTCCGTATTTCGCCTATGGTGGGGATTTCGGAGATGCCCCCAACGACGCCAACTTCGTCTGCGACGGCCTGGTTTCCTCGGACCGGCGGCCGCATCCCGCCATGTGGGAACACCGATTTTTAGCCCAACCCGTCCACGCCTCGCTTCGCGATCCGCAGACTCTGGAAATCCAGAACCGCCAGGAGTTCACCGACACCGGCTGGCTCTCGCTGGAGTGGACCCTTTTGGCGAATGGCGAACCCGTGGCCTCGGGGCTTCTCGAGGCTCCTGTGTGCCCGCCACAGGAAAGCGTCACCTGTTCAATGCCCGATCTTCCGTTGGCGAAAGGCAAGGAGCACCACTGGAGGCTGGTCTGGAGGGCTGCCGTTCCAAAATCGTTTTTCGACCTAGACGAAGAGGTCGCCCATGTGGAGATTCCCATTCCATTCCTTCGCGAGGAAATCGAAACCGCCTCCGGCGATCCGCCTGTCGCGGCGCGCAATGCCGGTTGCGTGAAAATCGAAGCCGGGATTTTTTCGCTTCGGATCGAAGAGTCCTCGGGGCGATTGCTCGAGCTGCAAACACAGGCAGGCCCTCTCTGCACATCCCATCCAAGCCCCAACCTCTGGCGTGCCGCGACGGACAACGACGGCATCAAACTCTGGGACGGCCAAGACTCGAAACCCCTCGGGCGATGGCTCGCTCTCGGGCTGGATGCGGTTTCGGAAAAAGATACCGTCGGTTCGATTGAAACAGGCAAGCGGGGCGAGCCCATTGTCACCACCCGATGCCGCATCACGGGGCGTCAAGGGCAGGCAATCGGAGCTTCCGTAACCCGATGGATTTTCGATGCGCAGGATTCCTTTCTCGTGCGCCACCGCATCGATTTGACGGGACCCGATCTCGACGACCTGCCGCGCGTCGGCGTGCTCTGGACATTGGCCGAGGGTCTCGAAGGCCTGCGCTACTTCGGCCTCGGACCGCATGAAAACTACCCGGACCGGAAAAGCGGCGCACTCCTCGGAGTCCACACCGGATCGGTTTCTTCGGAATATTTCCCCTATGTGATGCCCCAGGAGACCGGCCACCATGTCGAAACGCGTTGGGTGGAACTCTCCTCCACCGATGGACGCCGGTTGCGGTTCGAGTTTGAAGTCCCCTTGGGCTTCTCGGCGCTGCACTTCACACCCGAAATGCTCTTTGCCGGAAAAAAACAAACCGACCTCACGCCAGCTCCCGAAACTTTTCTCTGCATAGATGCGATCCATCGCGGCCTGGGAACGGGAAGTTGCGGGCCCGACACGCTGCCGGAATACCGCGCCGGCCCCGGCCCACACGAATGGAGCTACCGCGTCCGGATTTTATGAAAAAGAAACCCATGTCTCCTGCCCCCGGTCCCGAGTGGCTCAAGTCGGCGGTCTTTTATCAAATCTACCCGCAGTCCTTTCTGGACACAAACGGCGACGGCATCGGCGACCTCCAAGGCATCATCGAAAAGCTCGACTACATCGCCTCGCTCGGAGTGAAGGCCCTCTGGCTGAATCCCATCTACGAGTCCCCGTTTCTTGATGCGGGCTACGATGTCGCGGACTTCCGCAAGGTCGCTCCGCGCTACGGGACGAACGCCGACGCCAAGCGGCTTTTCCGCGAGGCCCACAAGCGCGG
>CAZRLX010000034.1:19105-21293 GCA_964601115.1 uncultured Chthoniobacter sp.
CCGCCCACCGCCCCCGGGCCGAAGGCCGTGCGCGCGGAACTCCTCGGGATCATGCGATTCTGGCTGGATGCCGGCTGCGACGGATTCCGCGTTGACATGGCCCCCTCGCTCATCAAGGGACCGCCAGACAGCAAGCCCCTGCGCGATCTCTGGCACGACATCCGCTCCTGGCTCGACAAGGATTATCCGGAAGCGGTGCTGGTCTCCGAGTGGAGCCACCCCACGCAGGCCATCGGCGCGGGGTTCCACATCGATTTCATGATCCCGGTCGGCAAGGCTTCCTACAACCACCTCTTTGGTTGCTGGAGTGAAATCGGAAAGGGCCATCGCATTCCGCACGCCTTCTTCGAACTCGACGGCGGCGGAAACGCCGTGCCGTTCTTCGAGGAATACGAGGCCCACTATGCGGCGACAAAAAACTCCGGATTCATCGCCATCCCCACGGGCAACCACGACTTCGCACGACTCCGCCAAGGCCGCACCATGGCCGAGATGCGTTGCATCCACGCGATGCTTCTCACCATGCCCGGCGTCCCGTTTCTCTACTACGGTGACGAGATCGGGATGGACTATCTCGAGGACCTCAAGCCGAAGGAGGGCAGTTTTTTCGGACGCACCGGCTCGCGCACCCCGATGCAGTGGACCCCGAGAACCAATCGAGGCTTCTCCCCGGCACCCGCAAAATCGCTCTACCTGCCAGTGGATCGCCGGAAGGGTTCGCCCGATGTGGAAACGCAGGAGAAATCCCCGGATTCACACCTGAACTTCGTGCGCGGACTTCTTCGCTTGAGGGCCTCCGAGCCCGCCCTCTCAAACTCCGCCGGTTTCCGCCTCCTCTTCGCCAAACCGAAATCCTACCCGCTCGTTTACGAGCGCTTCGACGCGGGCGAGCGCATCATCGTGGCCGTGAATCCCCGGGAAAAACCCGCAAACTGCCGTTTCGAGTCGCCCGTGCGATCACCGAAAATCAAGCACCTCGGCGGCGAGGCCGCCTTGGAATTCCGCGACGGCCAACTCGTGTGCCGATGCCCGGGAGTCTCGCACGGGATATTTAAAATTGAACTTTTGCACTAAGCAGGAGCGATCCGTGGCATGCTCATCGGCTCGTCTCGAAGGGTGGATTGGACAAAAGCCAGCAACATGTCCTGCTTCAGCATTGCTGCTGCGGGATCATGCCAAAGATTCCTCACCTCGCCGGGGTCGTCCACGAGATCAAAAAGCTCTCCATCCATTCCATCGCGGTAAACCGTGATTTTGTGCGTCTGGGTTACAAAAGTCCGCATGTGGAAACGCTCCGCGCCGTGGTGGTTCTCGACCACGACATCCGTGCGCACGAGGCGACCGTCAAGCCAATCCGGAAGTTGGTTTTTTCCAGTCATGCGACCCGGAACGGGCAGTCCGCAGGCGGACAAAACCGTTGGCGCGAAATCGACCAGGCTTTGCAAGGAGTCCCGCGAACCCTGTGCAATCCTCCCCGGCCAACGCGCTATGAATGGCACGCGAACGAGGTCCTCATACATGTGGATCGCTTTCGCCGTGAGGCCGTGATGGCCCAAAAAGTGCCCGTGGTCCGAAGTGAAGACCACCAGGGTGTTTTCGGCACGCCCCGAGGTCTCGAGCGCATCGAGTATCCGGCCGATCTCGCGGTCCATGAAACTCGTCATGCCATAGTAGCACGCCATGTCGCGACGGAGACGCTCTTCATCATGGGCTTGGAACCAGCCACCATGGATCGGTTCCCCTCCCGTGGCCCGCTGCCACCACTCCGGATCGTCCACCACGGCGGCATGGCGAAAATGCGGTGCGCTGCGCGAGTGTTCGCCAGGCTCCATCCGGCCGGGCTCCATGTCGGCGGGATCATACATCGAGGCCCACGGCTCGGGCACCAGATACGGCGGGTGGGGATCGTGGAAACTCGACCAGATGAAAAACGGTTTGTCGCCCGCCGCCTCTATTGACGCGATCGTTCGCTCCGAGGTCCAGCGATTGTAATGGAATTCCTCGGGGAGGTTCCATGTCCGCGACGAATAGATTTGTTCGGATTTGGCGGCATCCGTCGGCCACGGCTCGAAATACTCCCGCCAATTCTCAAGCCCCTTTTCCTCCATCCATAGCGCGTAATGCCCGCCCACATGGGATTCCGCCGTGTGCATGCGCGCCGTCTCGATGTGCCGGAATCCATACCAGG
>CAZRLX010000035.1:0-21061 GCA_964601115.1 uncultured Chthoniobacter sp.
TTATTCATGCTTTATTGTCGCCAGGGACCAAATGTGCTGGATGACCATCATGATAACGCCACTCCCATGAATTCACTTAAAATAGAGGCCTCCGTGGACCTGCACAAATCGGACTATGCCGTGTTCGATGTGCTCCCACACGTGCCTTATCTGGATGTCAATCTGGTTGGCTTTGAAATCACCCGGCCGGACTACAAGCTCTCGCGGAAGACATTTTCCTACTTCGCCCTCGAACTCGTCACCAAGGGCAAGGGCACTCTCCGCTTGAAGGGCTCCGAATACCCCCTCGGGCCAGGCTCCATCTTCACCTACGGTCCCGGCATCCCCCACCGCATCGAGTCGGACCGCCACGAACCCCTCGAAAAATACTTCATCGATCTCACGCTCCAGGCCACGCTGTTCGATTCCCCCATCAACGAGCCAGGCATGATCTTCAAAACCTCGCGAACCAACCGCCTCGCCTCCCTCTTGAGAGGCCTGCTCGAGGACGCCACCAACGGAGTCGATGACGAACGCATTCGCAGAACCACCGCGCACCTTTTCCTCGACCTCGCCAGCCTGGACATCCACCGCGAAAACCCGGTCAATACCCGTTCCTACCAGACCTACCTCGCGGTCAAAACATTCATCGACCAAAACCACCACCAGATTGGTTCGCTTGTCGAGTTGGCAACCGCGATGAATTTCGACTCCTCCTACCTGTCACGCCTCTTCAAGCGCTACAGCAACGAACCTCCCTACCAATACCTGATGCGCATACGCCTTTCCCGCGCGTGCTACCTCCTCAAGCGCCACGACATGCAAATCCAGGAAATCTCCAAGACCCTCGGGTTCTCAGACCCCTTCCACTTCTCCACCGTCTTCAAGCGCCATATCGGCGTCTCCCCGCGTGCCTACAGGGCGAAGTGCGGTCCAGACCCCACCTCAGAGGAATCCAAACCGGCGTCTGTTTGATCGCACCACATCCCGCCGAGCGCCACCTCAGCATCCAACCGCACGCTGTTTTTGGAGGGCGGGCGTCCCGGCGAATCTCTCCAAAAGAAAGGAGCTTTTGGTATCACATCACGGCCAGGGCGACCGCTCGACCATCAAAAACATGATTCAAAATGACTTTCGTATGAGCAATTCAGCGCCATTCGACGCCAGCCGAAGGTCCCTTGCCCCATACAAAACCGGAATTACCCGGCCGCCGTTTCGCTTTCGGCCTCCTTTTTGGAGTGGACCACCACGAAGCCGAGCTTGTCGCCATCTTTTTGGACAGTCACCGAGTCGCCGGGCTTGATGTTCCCCTTCAGCACCTCTTCGGCCATGGGATCTTCAATATACCGCTCCACGGCGCGGCGCATCGGGCGTGCTCCGTAGGTCGGGTCGTATCCCTTCTCAATGAGGAATTCCTGGGCGGTCTCGTCGAGCGTGAGGTGGATTTCCTTGGTCTTGATGCGATCAACCACCTTGGCCAGCTCGAGCTCGACGATCTTGATCAAGTCGGGCTTGCCGAGCGTGTGGAAGACAATGATGTCGTCCAATCGGTTCAGAAACTCAGGTTTGAAGACGCGCTTGGACTCCTCAAGAATCTTGTCGCGCATCACGTCGTAATTGTCCGTGCCGGCCGCTGGTGCGCCAAAGCCCATGGTCGTCTGCTTCTTGATCAACTCGGCCCCGACATTCGAGGTCATGATGATGATCGTGTTGCGGAAATCGATCTTGCGTCCGAGCGAGTCGGTGATTTTTCCCTCCTCGAGAATTTGCAACAGGAGGTGCATCACATCCGGGTGCGCCTTCTCGATCTCGTCGAAAAGAACCACGGAATACGGCTTGCGGCGCACGGCCTCGCTGAGTTGTCCACCCTCCTCGTATCCGATGTAGCCGGGAGGCGAACCGATCAGGCGCGAGGCGCTGAACTTCTCCATGTATTCGCTCATGTCGATCTGGATGAGGGAATCCGCGGAGCCAAACATGAACTCGGCAAGCGTGCGGGCGAGGAAGGTTTTTCCAACACCCGTCGGACCTAAGAAAATAAACGAACCGATCGGACGCCGCGGATCCTTCAAATCCGCGCGGGAGCGGCGCAACGCCTTGCTGATCGCAACAACCGCCTCGTTTTGCCCGATGACCTTGTCCTCGAGTTCGCCCTCCATCGCGAGCAACTTCGCGGTCTCCTGCTGCTCCATGCGGGACAGAGGAACACCGGTCCACTTGGAGAGAACCTGCATGATCTCGTCGGAGGTCACAACAACCTCCTTCTCGTCCTTGTGGGCGCGCCACTCGGAGAGGATCGCCTCGAGTTTGTCCTTGGTCTGCTTCTCGCTGTCGCGCAGCGCGGCGGCCTTCTCGAAATCCTGGGACTTGATCGCCGCCTCCTTGTCGAGGCGGATCGTTTCGATCTCGGCCTCGATGTCCTTCACGTTCGGCGGACGCGTCATCGCGGCAATACGCGCGCGGGAGCCGGCCTCATCCACAAGATCGATCGCCTTGTCAGGCAGGAACCGCCCGGTGAGATAACGGTCGGAAAGTTTCGCGGCGGACTCCAGCGCCTCGTCGAGGAACTTCGCCTTGTGGTGCGCCTCGTATTTGGGGCGGATGCCCTTCAAAATCAAAATCGTCTGGTCAACATTCGGAGCCTCGACCTTCACCTGCTGGAACCGGCGCTCGAGCGCGGCGTCCTTCTCGATGTATTTGCGGTATTCGTTGAGCGTGGTCGCGCCGACGCATTGCAACTCGCCGCGGCTCAACGCGGGCTTGATGATGTTCGAGGCGTCCATCGCGCCTTCGGCCGAACCCGCCCCGACCAATGTGTGCAACTCGTCGATGAAAAGAATCACGTTCTTCGTCTTTCGAATCTCGTCCATCACCGCCTTGATCCGCTCCTCGAACTGGCCGCGGTATTTCGTGCCGGCGACCATGAGCGCGAGGTCGAGCGTGATCACGCGCTTGTCGATCAGGATTTCCGGCACGTTTCCAGCGACGATCTCCTGCGCGAGCCCCTCGGCGATCGCGGTCTTGCCCACGCCGGCCTCGCCGATCAGGACCGGGTTGTTCTTTGTGCGGCGGCAGAGGATTTGAATGATCCGCTCGATCTCGTCGGCACGCCCGATGACCGGGTCCAACTCACCCTTGCGGGCCTGCTCGGTAAGGTCGCGGCCGTATGCCTTGAGCGCGGGCGTCTTGCCATCGCGCTTGCTTCCGCCACCAGCCTCGGCAGGCACGGAATCCCCCTCGTCGGAGGGAGCGAAATTCGGATCGAGTTCCTTCAAAATCTCGTTGCGCGTGCGCTCGATATCCACCTCGAGATTCTTGAGCACACGTGCGGCGACTCCCTCACCTTCGCGGAGCAGGCCGAGCAGGATATGCTCCGTGCCGACATACGAGTGCTGCAGGCTTTTCGCCTCCTTGCCGGCCAACGCCAACACCTTCTTCACCCGGGGCGTGTAGGGAATGTTCCCGGCCATCTTGTTTTCAGGACCGGAGCCCACCTGCTTCTCGACCTCCATGCGCACGGTCTCGAGATCGAGCCCCATTTTTTGGAGGACATTCACCGCGACCCCCTGGCCGAGCTTGATCAGGCCAAGGAGCAAATGTTCTGTGCCAACATAGTTGTGATTGAACCTGTCGGCTTCCTTGCGTGCGAGGGCCAGCACCTGCTGCGCCCGGGGTGTGAAGTTGTTCATCATGTTGTTTCAGGTGTCTCGGGGGTGGAAATCGTCAGTCGTGAAATGTCGGGTTGTGGAACCTGCGCCAACTTTGACCGAATCAGGTCCGCGCGCAAGGAGTCCCTTTCCTCGGAGGTCATTTTTTGAAGCTGCGCGCCTTTCTGCAAATGCGCGGGCTGCGTCTCGATGAACAACTCGTCCACCGGAAACCGGTGCGCGTCGGGAAACACCGCGAGATCGATCCCGAGCTTGATGATCGACAGCAGGTTCAACGCTTCCTTGGAGCTGATCGAATACGCGTGGCTCAGCAATCCATACGCCCGGCCAATCTGGTCGTGGAGCGTGATCGCCTTGCGCTGCGCGAGCAACGCGCGGGCGTTCTGCTCATGGTCGATGATCTGCTCGATGACACGGTTGAGTCGGCCGATGATCTCCGCCTCGGTCTCGCCGAGCGTGGTCTGGTTCGACACCTGAAAAAGGTTCCCCATCGCCTCGGTGCCCTCGCCATGCAATCCACGCACAGCCAACCCGATCTTGTTCACCGAGTTGATGATCTTGTTGATCTGGTCGCTCATCACGAGCCCGGGCAGGTGGAGCATGGCGGAGGCGCGCATGCCGGTGCCGACATTCGACGGGCAGGCGGTCAGGTAGCCGAGCTTGTCGTCGAACGCGATCTCGAGCTGGCCGTCGAGTTCGGTATCCACCCGGTCGATCATCTTGTGAACGTTTTCGAGCTGCAATCCGCAACAAATCGCCTGCATGCGGAGGTGGTCCTCCTCGTTGATCATCACACTGAGCGACTGCGGCGAGTTCATCACCACCGCGCTTCCGACACCCTTGGCGGCATGCTCTCGGCTGATCAAGTGGCGCTCGACCAGCACCTGCTTCTCAAGCGGAGACAACGCCTCGAGGTTCTCGGCATAGGACTCCTCCATCTCGGGCAAACGGCACACCGCATCTTTCACGGCGGTCATCACCTCGAGTCGCTCGGCTTTTTTCGCCCAGCCGGGAAACGGCTTGTTGCGCAGATTGCGCGCCAACCGGACCCGGCTGGAAACCACAATCTGCCTGTTGGGCCCCTCCCCTGAAAGCCACTCACCGGTATTGGCGATGATGCGTGAGAATTTCATTTCGCGAGCTCGGCCTCCACTTGCCTGATCCGGTCGCGCAGGTCGGCGGCAAGCTCGAACTCCTCGTCGGCGATCGCCTTGTCGAGGCTTTCCTGGAGCGACTTCATCTTCTCGCTGCGCTCGCGTTGTTCCGCGTGCACGGCGGGCACCTTCCCTGTGTGCCGCGTTCCCTTGTGCATGTTTTTCAGCATCGGCAGGATTCCCTCGGCAAACACCGAGTAGCAATTGCTGCAGCCCAGCCGGCCGGTCTTTTTGAAATCCGCCTGCGTGAACCCGCACACAGGGCACTTGTTCGAGGCGGATGTCTTTTCAATCTGCTGCGAATCCCCCAGCCCGAGTAACAAATCGGCCAGAGCGAACCCCGTCGGGTCGTTCACCCCCTTCTCCTTGGAGCACCCCTCGCACAGGTTCACCTTCTGCATTTTCCCATCGACGATCTGCGTCAGGAAAACAGTGGCCTCCTTGGACTGGCAAACATCACATTGCATGAATCACGTATAAATCGACTCGCCTTCGCTGGCTGTCAACTCGCGGAAACGCGCTATCAAGCGCCGCGTCAACGGCCCGGGCTCGCCACTCCCGATCGGGCGCGTGTCGAGCCTCACCGCAGGAATGATCTCGGCGGCCGTGCCGGTAAGGAAACACTCGTCTGCGGTGTAGATGTCGTAGCGCGTCATCAATGGCTCGTGGATCGGGATGCCTGCCTCGGCGGCCATCTCAAAGACCACCGCACGAGTGACCCCGGCCAGCGCCCCGGAAGACACCGGCGGCGTGGAGATCACTCCGTTCTTCACCACGAAAATGTTGTCGCCCGTGCACTCGGAGACATACCCCTGCTCGTTCAACATCAACCCCTCGCCCGCTCCGGCCTGCTGCGCCTCGATCTTGGCGAGCACGTTGTTGAGGTAGTTCAGCGACTTGACCATCGGGCTGAGCGCGCCGTGGGGAATACGACGGGTCGAGCATGTCACCACATCCAGCCCCTTCTCGTATTTCTCCTGCGGATACAGCGTGATCTTCGAGGCGATCACAATCACCGTGGCCCTCGGGCACAACATCGGATTCAAGCCGAGATCGCCGTCTCCCCGGGTCACCACCAACCGCACATAGCCGTCCTGCAACTGGTTAATGCGAATCGTTTCCAGCACCGCCTTGGTCATCGCCTCCTTGTCCATCCCCACATCCAGGCAAATCGCCCGCGCGGAGTCATACAGGCGGTCAATGTGCTCCTTCAGGCGGAATACACGACCGCCGTAAAACCGGATGCCTTCGAATACTCCGTCCCCGTAAAGAAGCCCGTGGTCGAAGACCGAAATCTTCGCGTTCGCTTTGTCGTAAAATTCGCCGTCGATAAAAATTTTCATGGATTGAATAGCAACCCCCGAAGTGCGCGGGGAGGGATGGCGATACTACGCTCTGGATGGCCGACCACAAGCCTCCAGCGGGGGATTTTGTTCCTCCATTCCCCTGCCCCTCGCCCACTCCAGAAAACTCCCGGCCAAATACAACGAACCCGCGACCAGCACCATTCCGTCCCCCTCCAACGCCGCCCCCATCGCATCGTCGAGGGATGCAAACACCCTGCCGGGCACCTCCGTCATCGCGGGCAAATCCGCTGGATTGGCCGACCTCGGGCTCTCCACCGGAACAAACAAAAACTCCGACGCCACCGGTGCCAACTCGCTCAAGATCCCGGCGGGGAGCTTGTCGTCCAGCGCGCCGAAGACCACCCGGGCCTTCGCTCCGCCGAATTCCCCGCGCCACGTCGCCGCAAGGCTCCGTGCGGAGTGCGCGTTGTGCGCCCCGTCGACCACGATCCGCTCCCCAACCCGTTGGAACCTCCCGGGCCACCGCACTCGGGCAATCCCGGCATCGATGGCCTCGGGTGGACAGTCCAATCCGGAGGCCTCCAGCGCGGCTGCGGCCAATGCCGCATTCCACGCTTGGTGCTCCCCGGACAATCCGACCCCGCCGCTCCATGGCGCATCGACAAATGCCAGCGCCGATCCAATTTCCTTCGCCCGCCGCCGAAGCACCCCGGCGGCCTCCACGCATTGCGGTGCGGATACCGCCGGCAACCCCTCTTTCAAAATCCCCGCCTTCTCCCCGGCGATCGCCTCGATCGTGTCGCCAAGCCACTCCATGTGGTCCATCGCGATCGGTGTGATCACGGACACCAGCGGCGTCACCACATTCGTGGAGTCGAACCTCCCGCCCATGCCGGTCTCCAACACCACAACATCACACCCGCTCCGCGCGAACCAATCGATCGCCAGCACCGTGCCGATCTCGAAATACGTGGGCGCGTGATCCCACCCCTCGACCGCCTCACGCAACCGAGTCAACCCCTCCGCCACCCCGTCGCAACTGATCATTTCCCCGTCGACCCGAATCCTCTCCCGGAAGTCGATCAGATGCGGCGATGTGTAAAGCCCGGTCCGATACCCCGCCGCCCGCAGCACGGCGTCGAGCATCGCGCACACGGACCCCTTGCCGTTCGTTCCCGCCACATGCAGGAACCGCAACTCCCTCTCGGGATGTCCCGCCTCTTCAATCAACCGGCGGGTGTTTTCAAGGCCGAGCTTGATCCCCTTGGTCTGCGATCCGTCCAGCCACCCGATCGCCTCGCGATACGTCACTTGGAGGAGAAATATCCCAACAACTCGATCAATGTCTCCCGCATCTTGGATCGTGTCACAATCAGATCGACCAACCCGTGCTTCTCCAAAAATTCGGCGGTTTGAAAATCCGCAGGCAAAGTCTGGTGCGTTGTCTCGCGGATCACCCGCGGCCCGGCGAAGCCGATCATCGCTTTCGGTTCGGCGATGATAATGTCGCCCAGCGAGGCGTAACTCGCCATCACCCCGGCGGTCGTGGGGTTTGTCAGGATCGTGATGTAGGGCAACCTTGCCTCGGCATGCCGCGCGAGCGCGCCGCTCGTCTTGGCCATCTGCATCAAACTCAGCATCCCCTCATACATCCGCGCGCCGCCGGAGGCGCACACGAGGATCACCGGCACCCTGGCCTTGGTCGAGGCCTCGATGATGCGCGTGATCTTCTCTCCCACCACCGATCCCATCGTGGCCGCGAGGAAGTTGAAATCCATCACCCCGAGACCCGCTTTGTGCCCCCCGATCGCGCAGAATCCCGTCGTCACCGCGTCCACCAGCCCGGTCTTCTTCCGGTAGGTCTCAAGGCGGTTGGCATAGGTCGTCACCCCCTTGAACTCAAGCGGGTCCACGGACGACATCCCAGCGTCGTGCTCCTCGAAGGTCTCCGCATCCACCAAACTCTCGATCCGCTCGCGGGATCCGAGCGTGAAATGGTGCGCGCACTTCGGACACACCTGCAAATTCTCGGACAACGCGAGATTGTGGATCATCTCGGAGCAGGACGGGCACTTGGTCCAGAGACCGGTCGGCATTTCGCGCGATTTGCCCCCGAGGGCCCGCAGGATGGGTTTTTTGAAAATGGCCATGGATTTGTTTCTCTATTGCTTCAACCGCGCGCCACCGTGAGTGCGCAGACGGATGCCGCCCCATGTTCCAGCAGAACGGACGCACACGCGTCAAGGGTCGACCCGGTGGTCAACACATCGTCCACCAGCACGAGGGACTTGTCCTTCACGTCGGCATTCTTGCGCGGCGCAAACGCATTCCGCAAGTTTTGCATTCGGTGCTTCCGGTCGAGCCGCGTCTGCGTGCCCGTGGGACGCACCCTATGAAGCACATCGGCCACGGGAATGCCTGACCGCTTGGACACATGGCCCGCGATCACCGCGGCCTGGTTGAACTCCCTCTCGCGCATCCTCACCGGATGCAGCGGCACGGGCACCAGCGCATCGATCGTCCGCCCCTCGAACCTCGAGTCCTCCAACCCCTCGAGCATCAATTCCCCAAGCACCCTCCCGATCCACACCTCGCGCCCGTATTTCAACCGGTGCAACAATTCGCGCACCGGCCCCCGGCTCCGGACCACACACACGGCGAAATCGAATACAAACCTCTCCCCGGCGCAATTCGGACACTCGAACTCCTCGATCGATCCATGAAAAGGCTGCGAACAAACCCCGCATGCCGGAGCCCGCACACGCTCGATCGCCCGAGCACACCCGCCGCAAAAATCCTCCTCCTCCCGGACCACCATCCCGCAATGCGCGCAGTGGGCGGGAAAAAACAGCGACCGCACCGCGGCACCAGACTCACCGAGCAACGCGGACACGCCTTGCATACATCCACACGATCAATGCCGTTCCCGCCAGCACGGCCAGCGGCACCAGACCCGTTGGCACCGCTCCGCTCACCACATTCGGCCCGACCCACGGCAACAAAAACTCCGGTGCCTTCCCTTGGTATTTGGAAATCAATTGCAACCCCTGCTGCCCGAAAATCCACCCGGCATGCAACCCGGCGGCGAGAAACAACGACCGCGTCCGCACAGCTGCATACGCCAGCAACATCCCGGCGGCGAACAGCGACACCGCACCCCATCCGATCAACGGCCACTCGGGCGCCCCGGAAAAAAGCAACGGCACCTGCCCGAACCCGCTCATCCATGTCACCGGCCCGTCGAGCGGCGCCTTCGATCCCCTCAGGAAATGCACCGCCGCAAACACCGCGGAAGACACCACCGCGGCACGCCACGGTCCCATCACCCTCAGGCACAGTCCCAGCAATACCCCGCGAAACAAAAACTCCTCGATCGTGGACACCGCCATCGCCGTGCCGGCGATCCTCGCAAAACCAGCCCCCTCCCACGCGGCTCGCATCTCATACACACCGGCCCACAAATACCCCGCCGACAACACCACAAGCGGTATCAACGCGATCAGGAACCCCGCCGCGATATCCTTTTTCCACAACCCGTTGGGCCGGATACCAAGCTCGCCCAACCGCCGGATTCCAACCCACCGGAACGCTGGCCACAGCATCAGCAACGCGGAGATTTGCATGCTCCGGCTGAAATACCGGTGAAATGGAAACCCCTTCACCACTGGCAACACCCCGGCCTCCGCGAGCCATGTCCCGGTCCAATACAGCGGCGGCGACATCACGCACCCGAGAAGCACGATACCGCCAAGACAGACGGCAAGGCGCAACAATATGCGGGGCGAGGCGGGATTGGCGTTCACTGGCGCACCTCTATGCGGTAAAACCCCACCCCATGCGAGATGTTTGGAATACCGCCGCCCTCGCGCGGATGGACAAGGCCCGCCTTTGGCACCCGTTCACGCCCATGCAGGACTGGTGTGCGGAGGACCATGATCCCCTGATCCTCGTTCGAGGCGAAGGAGCCTGGCTGGAGGACAGCGAGGGCCGCCGCTACCTCGACGGGAACTCCTCGATCTGGACAAACATCCACGGCCACAACCACCCGGCGATCACCCGCGCGATCCACGAACAACTCGACCGCGTGGCCCATGTCTCGTTTCTCGGCAGCACCAACCCCCCGGCCATCGCCCTGGCGGACCGCCTTGTGTCGCACTTCCCGCTGAACACCCTCACCCGCGTCTTCCTCAGTGACGACGGATCGACCGCCGTGGAGGCGGCGATGCGCATGGCCATCCAATTCCGCCAACTCCAGGGCGAACCCCTGCGCACCCGCTTCATCGCGTTTGAGAACGCCTACCACGGCGACACCCTCGGCGCCGCGAGCATCGGCGGCATCGGCGCCTTCCACAGACCCGTGGCGGGCCACTCGTTTCCCGTCACTCGCATCACCGATCCGGACGACCTTGGGGCCATGGACGATGTCACCGCCGTGGTCATCGAACCCCTCATCCAGGGCGCTGCCGGCATGCGCCCATGGCCACCGGGACTCCTCCGCCGCCTCCGCGAAAAGTGCGACGCGGCGGGTGTTTTTCTCATCCTCGACGAAGTCATGACGGGCTTCGGTCGCACGGGCACCCTCTTCGCCTGTGAGCAGGAAAACGTCGTGCCAGATTTTCTCTGCCTCGCCAAGGGACTCACCGGCGGCACCATTCCCCTCGCGGCGACACTCACCACCGAGCATGTCTTCCGCGCCTTCCTCGGCCCGGTCGAGGCGGGGCGCACGTTCTACTACGGCCACAGCTACTCGGGAAATCCCCTCGGCTGCGCGGCGGCCGTCGCCTCACTCGATGTCTTCCGCGACGAACGCGTCCTCGAGTCCCTCCCGCCAAAAATCTCCCGCCTCCGCGACCTCCTCGCCTCGCTCTCCTCCCTCCCGTTCGTGCATGAGACCCGCCAATGCGGACTCATCGCGGGCATCGAGGTCCGCCGCCCGGACGGATCGCCTTTCCCGTGGCACGAGCGCACTGGCCACGCAATCTGCCTCGCCGCCCGCCGCCACGGCCTCCTCACCCGCCCGGTGCTGGACACCATCGTTTTCATGCCGCCCCTTTGCACCACCGAGGCGGAACTCGACCACGGCATCGCGGCGATCTCCGCCGCCATCGGCGAAACCCTCCAGGCTCACTAACAAATCCTTACCG
Source organism: uncultured Chthoniobacter sp. (assembly GCA_964601115.1). GTDB lineage: Bacteria > Verrucomicrobiota > Verrucomicrobiia > Chthoniobacterales > Terrimicrobiaceae > UBA967. Next base: position 11,253 of record CAZRLX010000035.1, read on the forward strand.
GCTCGGGCGTCTCAATCCCGCCGCGCGAGAACAGGAACTGGATCACCTGCAGACTCCTCGCACGGAACGCCCCGGAACAACTCAACAGGTAAAACCTCCACATCCGCACGAACTGCTCGCCATACTCGATCCGGAAATCGTCGCGCGACCGCATGAATCCGGCCTCCCACGCCCTCAACGTCGGCACGTAGTAGGGACCGAGATTGTGCATGTCCTCGTTCACGAAATATCCCTCCGCCGCCTGCAGCACCTGCGCGGCCGTTGGCAACTCGGAGTTCATGAAAATATATCGCGAAATCCACGGGTCGGGTCGCCGCCTGGCCTCGTTGGCCGTGATCGTGTGGCAAAGGAACAACCCCCCTTCCCTCAGACACCCGCTCGCGGCGTCCATGTAGGTGTCGTAGTTCCTGCTCCCCACATGCTCGAGCATCCCGACGCTGCAAATCGCGTCGAACTCCCCGTCGATATCACGATAGTCCTGCAAGCGGATATCCACCGGCAACCCCTCGCAATACCTGTCGGCATACGCCTTCTGCTGCTCGGAGATCGTGATCCCGACCACCTCGCACCCGTGGTTCTCGGCGGCAAACCGCGCCAACCCTCCCCACCCGCACCCGATATCGAGCAACCTCATCCCGGGCTGCAATCCGAGCTTTTTGCAGATCAATTCCATCTTCAATTCCTGCGCGGTGGCCAGATCCGTCGTCCCGTGGAAATAGGCGCAGGAATACTGCATCGCCGGATCGAGCATCGCCCCGAAAAAATCATTCCCGAGATCGTAATGCCTCTTCGCCACCACCTTGGAGCGAGACTTGCTCTGCAGGTTCAACACCATGCCGAACACAATCTCGATCATGGTGCCGATCGCCGGCCTCACCCGGTTCTCGATCCCGCTCCGGATCGCGCGGAAACACAATTCCTCCAGATCGTCACACTCCCACCATCCAAGCATGTAACTCTCCCCGAACCCCAGCGTGCCGTCTTTCAACACCCGCCGGAAAAACCGCTCGTCGCGCACCTGAATGTCGCACGGTCGCATCCCGTTCACCTCGATATCCGCCTCGGCGAACAATTCGCTCACGATCCGCTCGGCCCGCCCGGCACGCCTCCGCGCCGGATGCACCACCGTTACCTCCCGGGCATCAATCGCACGCTCTCGTTCCGCCAACATCGATTTGCCGTTCATCGCCGTGCCATCCCGTTGTTGCGCGCAAGCGATTCGACGATCGCGTCCAGTTGCTCCTCGGACTGCCTCCTCAGCCACGCCACAAGCGTGTCGTCCTCCCCGGCCATGCAACCCGCGCAACACCCTCCCGTCGGCTCGGGACTCGGCAAGGGACGATCGGGAATGAAATCGAACAACTCGAGTTGTTCGCCGGTGGAGGCTGCGATGGATTGCATGTTCATAGGCCCGGACCACTAAGGATTTCCTTTCGGCACAACCATGGGGCAATCACCCCAAAGCCCGCTCCCCATGGGGAACTCACCCCATGGAGCCTCCCGCCCCGCAGTGAAATAAAACACCCCATCCGCCAGCCGGCCTCATGCCGCCGCCGGATCAAAAAAATCACACCCATGGACCACCTCATCACCCAATGCGCGGGCATCGCCAACCCGGCCCGCCTCAACCGCCAATTCCACATCGTCGTCGTCTACGAGACTCTCGTCTCGGCGGCACGCGCCCTCCGCGCCTGCGAACACCTCAGACAGGAAATCCCGCCGGATGTCGCCATCCACATCAACGCATGGCCGCTCGAGTCGCTTGCCGACACCTCGGAGCGCGACCTCGCCGCATCCAGCGCCGCGATGGCCGATGTCGTCATTCTCTCGACCCCCGGACGCGACGCCCCACCCCGGACCCTCCATGAATGGACGGACCGCTGGTTTGCCCACGGCATCAATTCCCCCTCCGCCCTCTTCACCCTCTTCGGCGACCACCTCACACCGGTCGCCCGATCGACCGCGCGCACCCTCCTCCGCAAAACCTCCCCGCTCGGCATCGACTTCTTCATGCATCCGGCCCCGGATCACGATCACCAGATCTCTCTGGGCTGGCAAAACAACGACAGCCTGCCGCCCACTCCGCCTGACCGGATCGCCCTCCGGCGGGAACACGAGTCGGCCTTCGACACCATCGAGAGTTTCGCAGCCCACCTCCGCGCCCTGTTCCTCGATCTCGCCGCCGCGGACCTCCCGGGCGAGTCGCGCAGCGGAGTCCAGGCCGCCTTTTGAAAACTTGGGAATTGACCTGCCACCGGGAACCCTCATTCTTACTTCGTTAATTGGTTCGGTTTGACAGCTTGCTGCCATCCCATTGTCCGTAGCCCGTAAAACCCCATGCAACAAACTCTCGCCTCCACAGCACCCGGATCCTCCTCTCGGCAATCCGCGTCACGCGGCACTGGGAGTTCCCTGCTCAAAGACCATCCCGCCGCCCTCCTCCGCCGGGCCACGGCTCCCCCCCCCGTTCCGGAGACCGGGCATCTCTTCGCCATCCTCGCCGATGTGTCCTGCGACGCAGTGCTACATATCGCTCGAGACGGCTCCATCCTCTATGGCAACGCCCTTGCCGCCGATTGGTTCGATATCCCCCCGGACCGCATCACCGGTGCCAATATTCACGACATCTGCCGCCGCGTCGGATGCGGCGACTTCTGGAAGACCATCCTGCGGGACACCTGCACCACGGGCACACCCCATCGCGGCCAAACCTCGATCACCACCAAAAACCGCTCCCGCATTCTCGACATCCACACCTCCGGCGTGACCGATGGATCATCCCCCGCTGACACCGTCATCGCGTCCATCCGCGACACCACCGACCACTACTCGCGCGAACGCCAACTCCGCGAAGCCCACCAGCGACTCCTCTACCACTTGAACAATTCCCCCCTCGCAGTCATCGAGTGGGACGCCTCGGGCTCCTGCCTTTGCTGGAACGACGAGGCGGAGCACCTCTTCGGCTGGACACACCGGGAAGCCTCGAAAAAATTGCGCGATTGCCTCGCCCTCGTCCACCCGGATGACCTCCACCGCTTCGTCAAAATCCACGACAACCTCCGCGCGGGCTGCGAAACCAGCACCTTCATCCAATCCCGCGCCGTCTCCAAGTCGGGCTCCATCTCCTGGTGCGACTGGTATCTCTCCTCCCTCCTCGACGACGCCGGAAAATCCCGCGGCATCCTCTGCCTCGTCAACGATGTCACCGAGCGCGAACTCTCCGATCGCAAACTCCAAACCATCACCGCAGCCCTCGAAAAAAAGGTCGAACTCCGCTCGAAACTCCTCGACGCCGCAAACAAACAACTCGAACGCGAACACCTCGTCCGCCGCCAACTCGAACGCGACATGATCGGCATCAGCGAGCGCGAACACCGCCGCATCGGCCACGACCTCCACGACGGCGTCTGCCAGGAACTCGCGGGCATCCGCTTCGCCATCGCCGCCATGGCAGCATCGCCGGAAACCGCTTCGCATCTTAGAAAACGCCTGCTCCGCATCGAGGACGGCATCCTCAAGGCCATGCACGAGACCCGCCTCCTCGCCCGCGGACTCGCTCCGATGGAACTCGAAAACGGCGACCTCGCCGCATCCCTCCACGAACTCGCCCACAACACCTCCCGCCTCCACGATGTCTCCTGCCGCATCCGTTGGCGCGGACCCAAACTCGATTTCCCGCCGGAGACCGCCACCCACCTCTTCCGCATCGCCCAAGAGGCCCTCCACAACGCCATCCACCACGGCACCGCCTCGACCATCGCCATCCACATCGCCGTCAACCCACGCTCGATCCGTCTCACCGTGGATGACAACGGCAACGGTCTCCCCGCCACCCCGGGCACTCCGGAAGAGGGTCGCGGCATGGGACAAAAAATCATGCGCCACCGCGCCGGCATCCTCGGTGGATCCCTCTCGCTATCCCAACGACCGAACGCCAAGGGCGCGCGTCTCGTCTGCTCGGTTCCCTCCCCGAATCCAGTGACACCATGCCAACACAAAAAAAGACCCCGATCAAAATCCAGATTGTCGAAGACCACCCGCTGACCGCCCAGGGCCTCCGCGCCCTCATCGAGTCCCAGGAGGGTTACGTCGTCTGCGCGGAATCCCCCACCTGCGCACAAGCCGTTGCGGACGCCGTCCGAACCAAACCAGATCTCGTCATCACCGACATCTCCCTCCCGGGCCGAAGCGGACTCGAACTCGTCCAGGACCTCCTCGCCTGCTGCCCGGGCGTTCCCACATTGATATTCTCCATGCACCAAGAAAACACATTCGCCCGCCGCGCCCTCGAGGTCGGAGCACGGGGATATGTCATGAAGAGCGACTCGAGCGAAAACCTCCTCGCCGCCATCCGCACCGTCCTCGCCGGAGGCATCTTCGTCAGCCCGGCCATGTCCTCCCGGATTCTTGAATACGTCTCGATCCGCTCGAAGGACGGACGCACCGGCGTCGAGGCGCTCAGCCCGAAGGAATTCGAGGTCTTCCGCCTCTTCGGTGAGGGCCTCGCCACCGTGGACATCGCCACCCGGCTCAACATGAGCCCGAAAACCGTCGATTCCCACCGCGAGCACATCAAACTCAAACTCGAAATCCGCACCATGACCGAACTCATCGCCTTCGCCTCGCGCTGGTGCGCCTCCCAGTCCACACATCCCACTTGAATCATACGACCAAGAAACCTTCCCTCCCGGCTTTCATCTCCGTCATCTGCTGCGATCCGCTCCACGTCGGGTCGCTCGGAGCTTTTCTCGAAGCCATCAGCCCGGGATCGTGCGCCACATTTCTGGTTCTCTGCCCGGTCCTGCCGGATGTCCTTCCCCCGTGCGCGATTGCCGTGCGCCATGCCGCTCCAGACCTCGTGCTCCGCCAGGGGGAGGTCGTTCTCATTCCCCACGGCTCGAGGCTTGCGTTGCAGAAGGGGGTGCTTGTTTCTGCCCCACCCCTCGCATCCGATACCGCCGCAGCCCTTATCGAATCGGTGGCCGAGTCCATGTCGCCCTCCTGCGCCGCCGTTCTTCTCGGCGACTGCGGTGTCGATGCCGTGGCGGGCACCCGCTCCATCAAGGCGGCCGGAGGACTCGTCATCCACGAACCCGCCGATTCCCCGCAGGCCAACGCCGCATCGGAGCTTCTCGCCTCGATCTCGGATATCGCCCTCCCGGCGGCCCGCATTCCCGCCTGCCTCGAGCGCTTCGCGGAATCCCACCCCCGCGATGCCTCCGACCCGCCCCGCCGCAACGAGGAGGCCGCACTCGCACGTGGCCGGAAACTCGCCGCTCTCGTCAAGCGCCACACGGGCCTCGACCTCTCGGCCTACAAATCCGAGGGCGTCTCGCGCCGCATCGAACGCCGCATGGGAATCACCCGCAACTCAACCCTTGCCCAATACCTCGCCCACGTTCAAAAACACCCCGAAGAGGCCCAACAACTCGCCAAGGACATGCTTGTCAGTGTCACCAGATTCTTCCGCGATCCGGATGTCTTCGACCGCTTGGCGGAGACCGTCATCCCGGGGATCCTCAAGGAGGCCAACGCACGCCCGGTGCGCCTCTGGGTCCCCGCATGCGCCACCGGCGAGGAGGCCTACACGCTCGCCATCCTTCTCGAGGAGGCCCTTCACGAACGCGGCCTGCCGGCCCACGGATTCAAAATCTTCGCGACCGATCTTGACCGCGACGCCCTGGCCTTCGCCAGCCGCGGCGTCTACCCGCTCTCCATCGCGGCGGGCATCCCTCCACGCCTCCTGGAGCAATACTTCCTCCCCGTGGGAGAGTCGTATCAAATCCTCCGCAGCGTTCGCGAGCGCATCGTCTTCGCGAAACACAACATCCTCAAGGACCCCCCGTTCACCCGCCTCGACCTCATCAGCTGCCGGAACCTCCTCATCTACCTCCAACCCGCCGCCCAGCAACGCATCCTCTCGGTCCTCCACTTCGCCCTCCGCCCGGGCGGCGCCCTTGTCCTCGGCCAAAGCGAATCCGTCGGCGACCTCCACGAGGAATTCGCCCCCGTCGATCCCAAGACCCACATTTTCTTCAAACAACAGAACTCGACCACATCCATCCCTGACGCCCTCCAGTTCGGCTCCATCCAACCCATCTCGACTCTCTTCGAACACATCCCCCCCGCCCCGCTCCTCCGCGAGCACCCGCCCTCCCTCCTCCTCGAGGCGTTCACCAACAGGATCCTCTCCCACATGGATCGCACCTGCTTCGTCCTCAACGAGCGGCACGAAATCCTCTACAGCTTCGGAAACCCGGGCAAATACACCACCCTCGCGGAGGGCCGCGCCTCGATCCGCCTTGCGGACCTCCTCCCGGGCGAACTCTCCATCCCCTTCACCACCGCCCTCGGCCGCGTGGAAAAAGGAAAACCCGTTCGCTTCGGCCCCATCCCCCTGACCACAAACAAAACGAAACACAACGTCAGCCTCCTCGTGGAGACCCTCCACCTCATGAAGGACGGCAGGGACTACCTCCTCGTCTTCATCGAGGAGGAACCCCGCTCGGCCTCCACCGAAAAAACCGCCTTCGACCTCCACCAAAGCATGCTCCGCATCCGCGAACTCGAGGAGGAACTCGAGTTCAACAAGGCCCGCCTTGAATCCACCTGCGAGGAACTCGAAGCCTCCCGCGAGGAACTCCAAACCTCCAACGAGGAACTCCAGGCGGCCAACGAGGAACTTCAATCCACCAACGAGGAACTCGAAAGCGTCAACGAGGAACTCCAGACCGTGAACGGCGAATACCAGTGCAAAATCCAGGAACTCACCAAGACCAACGAGGACCTCGACAACTTCATCTCCAGCGCGGACATCGCCACCGTCTTCCTCGATCCGGACCTCCGCATCCGCCGCTTCACCCCGACCGCGGCGCGCCTCACAGGCCTCCTCCCGCACGACCTCGGCCGCTCGATCACCGACCTCTCCCACCCGCTCCTCGCGGAAGCCGCAAATGCCGCGCGCCTCGTCCTCGCGGGCGAGCCGAAATTCGAAAAATCCCTCCCGCGCGACGAACCGGGCATCGTCATCCTCCGCGCCACCCCCTACACCCTCAAAAACGGTGCCCGCACGGGCACCACCGTCAGCTTCATCACTGTCGAACTCTGACCGCCGCCGCCGCGCGCATTGCATTGCCGGGCCCGGACGTCTACGTTCGCCACGCGTGGACACGGCACCCTCTCCTTCCGAAGACCACGGCCTGAGACGCCGCTGGAGCAATGCCGCGCGCCTGGCCTCGAAGGCCCGCTCGCTGGCTCGCCACGCCCTCCGCCGCATCCAACGCAAACCCCGCACCGTTGCCGAGGCCCCGAACCTCCTCCCAACCCTCATCCAGGTCCTCGCGGGGTTCTCCCGCGTTGATGGCGAAATCCTGGAGGAGGAAATCGACTCGAGCCTCGGCTTCCTCCGCTACGACTACCCGGAGGCCGTCTACTCGGAACTCCGCACCCTCTTCCAATCCGCCCTCCGCGAAAAACACGACCTGGACGCCATGGCGAAAAACCTCGCGGACCAGCTCTCGGACGAACGCAAAATCCTCCTCGGCGTCCAACTCTACGACCTCATCTCACGCTCGGGCCTCAAAAACGAGGCGGTTGTCGCCTACTACGAGTTCATGGCCCACCTCGGCATGGCCACCCAGGCCATCGACATCGTCTACCAACTCAACGCGGGCGAGGAGGCGGACAATGCCATCTACAGCTCGGGCGCGGCCACCCTCGAGACCGTCTCGTTCGGTCACAAGGACCACGCGGATGTCGTCATCGAGGGCTTCTCCCCCAAGGAACGCCTCAACGCCTACCGCTACGGCGACCTCGTTCTCATCAAAAACCTCAGCTCCCGCACCCTCCTCGTCCAGGGCCGCGTGCTGGAGCCGGGCAGCTTCGCCCGCATCTACTCGGGCCAGCGCGTCATCGTGGACGACCTCGTTCTCACCTACGCGGACCTCGTCTTCTACTTCAACGCGAAGAAAAACGTCAGCCTCCCGGTCATCTTCCTCGCCGTGAACAAGGACGACGAGGTCACCCTGGAAAAAAACCGCTCCCGCGACTCCTGCATCCAGGTCACCTTCGGCCTCCGAGTCACCGTCAAGGCCCTCAAGGATGTCGATGCCGTTCTCAACGGGACCCGCCTCTCTCCGGGCCGCGACATCTCGGCCACGCTGGATGACAAGATCGTCTTCCACAACGACAGCGAACTCGACCTCGACTCCCTCCGCCTCCGCGCCCGCTCCTACGGCGGCCGTTTCCCGCTCAAGGCCTCCAAAAGCGAATACCTCGTCTCGAACAACCCGGGGCTTCTCGACGAGGACGACATCCTTCTCGCCCCGGGCACTGGCGGCGACCTCCTCCTCCGCATCTCCTGCGATTACGAAAAAAAGATAGGCTCCCTCGAGGTTCTCCAATCCGACCGCCCGATCCTTGTCCACGGCCTCCCGGTCCGCCACTCGGCCCCGCTGGCGGACGGCGACAAAATCCATGTGGATGCCGGACAGGTCCTCCATTGCAACTTCTCCGAGCGCCTCATCGAGGAGGAAAAAAACCTTGTCCGCACCCTCGAGGCCCGCGATGTCGTGTGCCGCTTCCCGAACGGCGCCACCGCCATGGACGGAGTCTCGTTCGCCGTGGAGCGGGGGCAGATGGTTTGCGTCATGGGTGCCAGCGGCTGCGGCAAAAGCACACTCCTCCAAACCCTCTCGGGACAGTTCCCGCCGGCCCAGGGCTCCGTCCTCTTCAACGGCCTCTCCCTCTACGCCAACCAGGAGTCCCTCCGCAAATACGTCACCTACATCCCCCAATACGACGCCTTCGACGAGCAACTCACCATCGAGGAGAACCTCAACTTCGCCGCAGCCATCCGCGCCCCGCACCTCGGCCGCCGCGAACGCCACCGCCGCATCGATGCCAAACTCGCGGAACTCGGCCTAAACGAACGCCGCGGATCCGTCGTCGGATCGGCCAACCGGAAAACCCTCAGCGGCGGCGAACGCAAACGCCTCAATATCGGCCTCGACATGGTGGGCTCGGCGGATGTCTACCTCTTCGACGAACCCACCAGCGGACTCAGCTCGAAGGACTCCGAGCACATCATGGAGATCATCCGCGACATGGCCCACAACAAGATCGTCCTCGTCACGATCCACCAGCCAACCTCGCGAATTTTCCAGATGTTCCACAAGGCGATCGTGCTGGACCGCGGGGGCAAGCTCGTCTTTTTCGGAACCCCACAGGAAACACTGGACTACTTCGCACAGGCGGAGCACTCCCAGTCGTCGCAGCAGGCGCGCGGCGGCTGCGAAAACTGCGGCACCACACGCCCGGAGTTCATCTTCGACGTCCTCGAATCCCCCCTCCGCGACCTCGGCGGCGACATCATCCTCGAGGAAAACAACCGCGGCCAACTCGTGCCCGCGCGCCGCTACTCGCCGGACTACTGGCGCGACAAATACGAGGCACACCGCCTCATGCAGGAGGTCCGCCAACCCTCCCCCCCGCGCGAGGCCGCCCCGCCGGCAACCCCCTCGGACCCCCGCCGAAAGGAACGCCTCCGCCCGGTGGAACACTGGCGCCAGTTCACCATCCTCCTCCGCCGCGCCTTCCTCAGCAAACTCCGCAACCGCGCAAACCTCCTCACCACCATCCTCGAGGCTCCCCTCCTGGCGGTTCTCACCGGCATGGTCCTCCGCTACTCGGAAAGCGCGGTCTACGATTTCGCCTCGGCCTTCCATATCCCGACCTACCTCTTCCTCTCCCTCGTCGTGGCCATGTTCCTCGGCCTCACCAACAGCGTGGACGACATCATCCACGACCGC
>CAZRLX010000036.1:0-20118 GCA_964601115.1 uncultured Chthoniobacter sp.
GGCTTAGGCGACAACGCCCACTCGAACCCGGGCCGGTATCCTTGCTCGGGCAAGGCATTCGCTCCGACCCCGAAATCCAAACTTTCGGAAAATCCAATTCCCCCGCACCAGACACTGCCGTCAACGACCCGCAAGCTCACCGGTTGCGCCACCATCGCGCCATTTGGATACAGGCGGATATCCACAGGCGGCAGGCTTCCAGCCACAGGCGGCATGGGTGCCATCCCGCGCGCCAACAGCCAGAACCCCGCATGGGGACCGTCACCCGACGCCGTTTCAAGCAGCCATTTCCCCTCGCTGAGTGCCCCCCAGGCAAACGCCCCGACGTCCACTCCCGCGATCACACCCGCCGCCTCGACAAGCAGAAAGGGGTCTGTGGAATTGTCCGGCAAAAGATAAATAGCCCCCTTGTCTGCATAAAGCGGCCCGCCGGGCGTCTCGAAGCGCATCCCGGTGAAGTCCACGTGTCCAGTCAGGATGGGCTTGTCGGCGGTTCCTCCAAGGAACAGGTTGGGATCGATCCGGCAGCCATCGAACACTCCTCCAAGGACCAGCGGACCCCTCGCCCCGATCGAAACACCCAGATCCCAACCCGCCGAGGGAGCCAGCCTCGCAACGGATTCCAAGGAGAGCGTCCATTTCGGAGGAACCACCGTCACCGCGGACAGCCTGGGCCGAACAGCAATCCGGCCACCCAACTCCGCCGACTCGATCTCCAATGCTCCCCCAAGAGCGCCCGACCCCGCTCCGCCCCGCGCGGCCAATCTTCCGCTCACAGGCAAAACCACCCCGGGCGAAAAAAACAACGGCACATTCTCGAACGCCCAATCCAGCGCGTATTCCGGCTGCCTCGACTTGTCGAATCGACACGTGCCGGACACGCGGAATGTCCCCCCGTCAATGCGCCCCGACAGGTCTTGAAGCGAGACAACTCCATCCGCAAATCCCACCCGGCCGCTGATTCCCTCCGTGGCCGCCGTGGCAAGTCGATGGGAAAACGCGGCATCACTCACCACCGCCTCGCCATCGATCCTGGGGCTTCCCAAGGAACCGCGAACGCTCAATTCGCCTGCAAGATTCCCACGGAGGCGCGACACCGACGGCAACATCGGCTCGAGCAGGGCCAGATTGAATTTCGGAAACACGATGCCTCCCTTGATGGCGGCGCTCTCTTTCACGAGCGCCCCATCCGCGGCCCCCTGCTGGTAAAAAAACGGGTCCAAATAGATGCGCGCATCCACCGCATCCATGCCCTGCGCCTCGAGGCGACCGACCCCCTCCACACCACCATCCTTCAGATCGCCCCTGATCTCGATAGTGACAGGGGGCGCGCCGTTGTTTCCATACCGGAATCCCTCGATCGCGAGGGTTGCGGATCCATTCAGTTTTTCCGGCAGCCCGCGGCAATCCAGTTGCATCCCCAAGGATCCGACCACCGGATATTCCTGCCCGGCGAGGCGCATCAATTCACCCAACTCGACCTTCCCGGGAGTCCCTACCCTCAATTCCAATGCCCGCCCGCGGTGAACAGCTTCCGACCAATGCCCACCCTTGCCGAGTCCGAACAGGTCGATCGGCAAAAAGGTCGTCCCCTCGAGCAGCGGCTTCCCCTTCGCTGTCAGCACCATCTCCATCAAATCAAGACCGGCCCGCGACACTCCCGCTTTGGCAGTGAAACGAAGGGCGCCGTTTTCCATTTCAAGCGTGTCGATCCGGACATCGCCGGGCGTGTATCCGCCCTCAAACCGGCCGGTGACACCTCTGGGCGTCCACCGCGACACAAAATTTCCCAAGCTCAATCCAAATGTCCCGGTGTGCTTTTCCAGATTCCCCTCGCCTTTCCACTCGAGATCCAATGCCCCCGAGGAAATGATCGTTGCCAGGGACTCGGGAAGCATTTGCGAGTATTTCGAGACGTCCTCCGCGCGGGCCGCCACCCAGGCGCTGTAATCATGCGGCCCGACGATGCCGATCGACCCTCCAGCCCGCAGCGTGTCGCTCCCGGAAACCATCGAGCACGCCGCCAACTCGATGCGTTTTTTCAAAAACAAAAGCTCCACATCGATCTGTTCCGCCGCCACCCCCCGCCCGGTGATGCCCCGCGCCTGCACCCCCAAAAATCCATCAAGCATCCCGGGCCGTCCGCTCACACTGCCTCCCACGTCGATCCGGCCGCTTAGCCCATCGAGTCCAAGCCCGAGAAGTTTCGACAAGGCGTCAGGGTCGGAAATCCCGGCGTTGATGTTCACCAAAAACGGCGACTCCGCGATCTTCCTCCACCCCTCGGCAATAGACACCTCGCCGTTGGACCGGATCGTGTTGCCCCCCTGTTCGAACACAAGATTGGAAACAATCAATCGGCGCTGAATCAGGCTGGAGGCCACCTCAAGTCTTTTGCATCGCTGGCCGTTCCACTCGAAATCCCTCGCCAGCACGCGGAACGACGCCTCCGCATCGGCGGGCCGCCCGCCCTCGCCGCGAAACGTGAATCTTGCCTCGGCAATCCGGCCCTTCGCCCCGCCCCCAGGCAACCCGAGCGCCTCAACCACTCCACCCGCTCCGATTCCCACCCCGACAATCGCCACATCCCAAATCCGGCCGCTCGCGGCATCCCGAAAATCGATATCGCCTCTCAATCCGCCACCAAACGCATCCGCACGAAAACCGACCGAGATATCGCGAAGACGCTGCACTCTGAAGTCCACCTCTTTCAGAAGCAACCCGGGCAGGATTTCCAACCCGGCCAGTGTCAGGCTCCTGCCGTTCCAAGCGGCCTTGGCCCGCAGCGGCCCGAGGGTTCTGGATTTCGAACCCATCGACACCAGCGCCAACTCGCAGGAGACACCACCGTTTCCTCCTTTTTCAAACGTCCCGTCGATCCCCTCCAAAACCACCCGCGACACATCGGAAAGCACATCCACCGTGCTCCCGGTGAACACAAATTCGCTTGCTTCACCGAACCATGCTCCCGCCATTCCCGCCCCGAACGCCCATGGACCGGCCTTGCCTGCGGACCGCTTTCGCATCGCCCCAGCCTCCCGGAGATCCACCAAGGCATGCACCCGCGAGCAAATGATTTTTCCGGCAAACGGCTCGCCCCCCGCCACGATATCCCACAACGTGTTCGGCACGATCTCGACACGACCGGCCTCCAACAAGCTTCCAAACACCGCGCGATCGGCCTCCCTGACCGCCATGCCCTCGATCACCACCGGTCTCCCGATCCCGCAACGAACCATCTTCGCACGAAACTCCAACCCGTTTTGTTCGAGATACCACGTCAACCCTGTTCGCATGGCGAACGAAAGAACACGCTCCTGCGTGAACCAAACCGCCACCGCCACAACCACAGCGATCCCGAACACAACGGAAATCCATTTCAATCTTCGGGGCTTGGCGGGACGAGCAGGTGCGGTCATGCGTCTATTTCAGAAAATCAAGGGAATCCAACAGAACCCGCCAGGGACTCAATCGAGCAATTCCGCGTATCGCTCCCGGGCCATCGACATGCTCGCGGCAAGAATCCCGGTTGCATCATCCATCTCCAGAACCTTCGCCACCAGCGCCTCGCACCCTGCGGCGTCCAACGATTGCACCGCCTTTTTGACCCGAGGAACCAGCACACTGGTGGCGCTCAACTCCTCGACCCCCAGTCCGATCAACAGCGGCGTAAGCACGATGTCCGAGGCCATCTCGCCACACACGCCGGTCCACACCCCGCGGGCCCTCCCGGCGTCCACCGTGAGCTTGATCATGCGCAAAATCGCCGGATGCGTGGGATTGTAAAGATGCGCAATGCGGTCGTTCAACCTGTCCACAGCCACCGTGTATTGGATGAGGTCGTTCGTCCCGATGCTGAAAAATTTCACCTCCCGAGCCAAGTGATCCGCCACCAGGACGGCGCTGGGGGTTTCGATCATGATCCCCACCTCGACATAGGGGTTGAATGGAATGCCGGAGGAGGACAACTCCGCCTTGCACTCCTCCAAAATCGCATTCGCCCGCCGCAACTCCTCGATGCCGGAGATCATCGGATACATGATCCGCACGTTTCCAGCCACCGCGGCACGGAGAATCGCGCGCAACTGGGTCTTGAAAATATCCACGTGCTCAAGGCAAAAACGGATCGCCCGGCACCCAAGGAACGGATTGTCCTCCTCGGCGCTCTCGAGGCTCAGGTTCGTCTTGTCCCCCCCGAGATCAAGCGTGCGAATGATCACGCTGTGCGGCCGTGAACGCTCGGCCGCCCTGCGGTAGTGCTCGTATTGCTCGTCCTCGCCGGGCGGCTGCGCGCGGTTCAGATAAAGGAATTCCGTGCGGAAGAGGCCGATCCCCTCGGCACCGTTTGCCGCGATGTCGTCCAACTCTTCAGGCAGGTCGATATTCGCCGAAAGGATGATATGCCGCCCGTCCCCGGTCGTGGAGGCCGTCTCGCGGATCAACTGGAGCCGTTCGCTTACCGCCTCCTTGGCCTGCTCGATCCGGCCGTATTCAGCCAAGGTCTCGGGCGTCGGATTGAGGATCAGCAAGCCGTTGTAGCCGTCGATCAGGATATCGTCGCCAAGTTGTATCTCCTGACAGATTCCCTGCATGCCAACAATCGCGGGAATCTCGAGCGAACGCGCCATGATCGCCGTGTGCGAGGTCTTGCTCCCGATCTCCGTGACAAATCCCATGACCAACTTGCGATTGAGTTGTGCCGTGTCGGAGGGAGTCAAATTGTGCGCAACAATGATGTGCGGCTGATCATGTGCCACGGGATTTTGAGGGGCCTTGCCAAGAAGATTGCGGATCACCCGCCGCGCGACATCCTCGATATCCACCACCCGCTCGCGCAGATACGGATCATCGATCGCCTCGAGTGTTTCGCAGTATTTGCGGGCCACTTCCTGAAACACATACTCGATGTTGTTTTTGTCGCGCTCGAGGCGGCGCAGCACTTCATCGATCAATGTGCGATCCTCGACGACAAGCAGATGCGCATCAAAAATGCTCGCGTCCTGCGATCCGATCGCCGAGGCGATCTGGCTTTGGATCTCGAGCAACTCGATCCGGGTTGCAATCAAGGCGGCCTCAAATCGAGCCACCTCCCCGGGGAGTTCCTCATCGGAGATGTGCCTGGCTACAATCTCCTCGTCCTGAGTGTATTGAATGAAAGCCGGACAGTGGGCAATCCCTTGCGCCACCGGAATGCCGGTGAACCGCTTTTCGGATTTCATTGACTGGTCCGCCTCCATAAGCGGACAAGAACTACCAGAAAAAAACTGGGGCGCAATGAGAAGAACTACTCTTCCCCGAATCGGCTTTCGACGAGATTTTTGATCTCAGCAACGGCCTTCTCCGCGTCGCTCCCCTCGGCGTGGATGGTCAATTTCGATCCCTTCCCCGCCGCAAGCATCATCAGTCCCATGATGCTTTTGCCATTGACGCGCTCCCCGTCTTTCTCAACCCAGATTTCCGAGCGGTATCGGCTTGAAATTTTCACAAACATGGCCGCCGGGCGCGCATGGAGTCCATTGCGGTTCTCTATCGTCACATCGGTTGTGCAGCGGTTCATTTGGTCGGAATGTTTTTTCTTGGTGAGGATGCCCATTATCTGCTCCGGCGTTCGCTGATCATGTAAAGGAGTCGTTGATTGAATTCCTGCGCGCTGTTTTCACCCATGTTTTTTAACTTTTGATCCAGTGCCGCGACTTCCACCAATCGCGCGATGTCCCGCCCCGTGCGGACCGGCAGTGTGACATGCGGCACTTTGATGTCGAGAATCTCGTAGGTTTCGCGATCGAGTCCGATCCTATCCACATCCTCGACCTCATGCCAATCCTTGAGTGTCACAACAAAATCCAACCGCTTTTGCGGCACCACCGCGCCGGCGCCGAAGATCGAGGCGATATTGATGATGCCGATCCCGCGCACTTCCATGTGGTATCGCGACATGCTGTCCGACATGCCGATCAGTTCGCTTCCCTCGGCCGACCGGAAGCGCGTGATGTCGTCGCTCACCAGGCTGTAGCCGCGCTCGATAAGTCCGAGCACACACTCGCTCTTGCCGATGCCGCTGGCTCCGCGGATCAAGGTGCCGACCCCCAGAATGCTCACCATGCTGCCGTGCTCGGTGGTGGACGGCGCGAAGTCGGTCTCGAGCAGGATCGTGGCGGCGTTGATGAATTTCATCGTGATCATGCTGGTCCGGAGAATCGGTGTCTCGAACTCCGCAGCGGCATCGAGAATCACTCCGGGCACAGGCGCGTTCCTGGCGATCACCAGACAGGGCATGTTCTTTGCAAAGAGGGCACGCACACGGGATTTGGCCTCGCCTGCCGGAAGGCCTTTCAAATAGCTCAACTCGGCCGCCCCGAACACCTGGATTCGCTTCACCGCGAAATAACTGAAAAATCCCGACAGCGCGAGTCCGGGCCGGTTGATCGTCGGCTCCCGGATCAATCGGTTCAATCCCCTCGAACTCCCCTCGAGCCGCAGTCCCAACTTCTCGGCGTGGTTGGCGTAAAAGTGGCCGACCGTGATGTGGGAGACTTTTTTGAGGAGATTGGATTTCATCGATGCCTCCCTGCCAACCTCACATGGTGAACGACTCGCCGAGGTAAAGTTTCCTGCTGATCGGATCGTTCAGGAGAAACTCCTTGTTGCCCTGGCTCTCGACGCGGCCCTCGAAGATCAAATACGCGCGATCAACGATGTTCAAGGTCTCGCGGACATTGTGGTCCGTGATCAAAATGGCCAACCCCTGCTCCCGGAGATCCTGGATGATCTGCTGCACGTCGTGCACGGCGATCGGATCCACACCGCTGAACGGCTCGTCGAGCATCAGAAGCGAGGGATTCGTCACCAACGAACGGGCAATCGTCAGGCGCCGCTTCTCACCGCCGGAAAGCGTGAGCGCCTCGTTTTTCGCAATATGCTCGATCCCGAACCTCGCGAGCAACTCCTCACAGCGGTTCTTGCGCTCCTTCTTGGGCATGCCGGTTGTCTCAAGGATGGCGAGGATGTTTTCCTCGACCGTGAGCTTCCGGAAAATCGACTCCTCCTGCGGCAGATAGCCCATCCCATGACGGGCACGCTGATACATGGGCATGGAGGTGACATCGGCATCCTGAAAAAACACCTTGCCGCCGTTCGGCCGGACCAACCCCACAATCATGTAAAAAGTCGTGGTTTTTCCAGCCCCGTTCGGCCCGAGCAACCCGACAATCTCCCCGCTTTTGACATGGATATCGACCCCGTTGACCACCGCACGGCGGTTGTAGACTTTCACAAGCCCTTCGGTGCGCAGAAGCGGTGCCTCGGATTCGGCGCTCATGGGGCTTTGGCAGTGTCGCTCACGATCAACGTCTTGCTCCCCCCGCCAAACGTGCGGGATTGCCCGTTGCCACGCAATACCATGACCGTGGAGGCCTCGGTCGCAACATGGTTGTTGATCCCCTGCTGGATCGAAGGAAAATCCCTCATCACCATCTCACCGGAATCCGGCTTGTAGGTCACCGCACCGGCCCGCCCGATCGCCTTTGGCGTATCTTTCTTGTCCGGTGGCAGTTCCTGGATAATCACCACATTCCCGATCGCCTCGGCCTCCTCAATGCCTTTGCGCTCCTTCCCGAGATTCACCACCAACCGGTCGCAGGTCAGCGTGAACTGCGGATCCTTCACAACCACACGGCCCTTGAACTCCGCGGTGTTCTTGTCGTTGTCAAAAGTGGCCTCTTCGTTCGCCGTGATCTCTGTTTTCGCGCCCTCCGGCCGCTCCCCGCCCATGGGACTGAAGAGGGCGTTCCCGGCACTTTTTTGACCGGAAGCCGTTCCACCGCTTTGGGCCATCGCCGACGCGGCTGCGGCGAGCAGGATAATCACAGGGAGAAAAAAATCCATCATTCTCATTTGTCAGTGTTTGCAGAAGAAATAATCATGGTGATATCGCCCCGCATGCGCCCGAATTTCGTCCGGGTGTCGAACTCAATGGAATCACCTTTGATCTCGAAATCCTCCCGGTGGATTCTCGCGCTCCGATTGCCGGAAAGAATACGGCTCTCAAGATTAAAGACCGAGTGGGGCAATTCAACGAAAATTTTCCTCCCCTCGTCATCCAACGCCTCGATCCTCAAATTCTGGAACTCGATTGTCTCGTCGTCGATTTTTGTGGCCACCTCGGACTCCATCAGCATGTCCTGTTTCCCCTCGTCGTCGTAATGCGGAATCTTCAAGCCGTTCATCGGGATTCCCAACGGGATCGGCAGGTCGATCTCCTCTTTCCCGCCGCTCGGAGCTTCCTCCGCCAAAGCGAAGACAGCCGTGCAGAGCATGAGAAAAATCGTGCGTTTAACGAATGGCATCGCGAATGGCCCTCAGTTGTTTGAGCAGTTTGGCGAGATCCTTCAATGGGACCTGGTTCGGCCCGTCGGAAAGTGCCTTGGCCGGGTTTTCGTGGGTCTCAAGAAAAACCCCGTCGCAGCCCGATGCCACCGCAGCGCGCGCCAGCACAGGCGCAAGCTTCCCGTCGCCCCCGGTGGAGTCGCCAGCCCCTCCGGGCCTCTGCACCGAGTGGGTTGCATCGAACACCACCGGGCATCCGAGATCGCGCATCCACGGAATCGACCGCATGTCGGCCACCAGATTGTTGTAGCCGAATGTCGTCCCCCGCTCGGTGAAAAAATAATCCCTGCACCCGACAGACTCCAATTTCTTGGCGACATTCGCCATGTCCCACGGCGCAAGGAACTGTCCCTTTTTCACATTCACCACCCGCCCGCTCTTCCCGGCGGCCACGATCAAATCGGTCTGGCGACACAGAAACGCCGGAATCTGCAACACATCCACATACCGCGCCGCAATCTCGGCCTCCTCGGGCGAGTGGACATCCGTCGTCACCGGCACATCCAGCGCCGCGCCGATCTCGGCCAGCAACGCACACCCGTCATGGATCGCCGGCCCGCGAAACGATGCCACCGAAGTCCGGTTGGCCTTGTCATACGATGCCTTGAACACAAACCCGATCCCCTCCCCATCGCAAATCGCTCGGATTTTTTTCGCCATCCGGCGCGTGAATGCAGGGCTCTCGATCACGCAGGGACCAAGAATAAACACCAGTTCCCGGCCGCCCAATTCCAGCCGGCCAATCTTCAGCGAACGATTTCTTGCCATTCACCGGCCACCCTATTCCGTCTCAGGAATTCCGCAAAGTTTTTCCACCCCGTGCGTCGAGGCAATCTCCTCCAGTTCCGCCAGGCTCGAGACACTCTGCAACCTGCTCCGCAACTTCGCGCCGCCGGGCAACCCCTTAGTATAGGCCATGAATCTCGCCCGCATCGATCGCATCGCCAACTCCTCCTTCCCGCCCCACCACTCGGTCTCCAACCGCGCATGCTCGACAACAAACGCCCACCGCTCCGCCTCGGTCACGGGCTCCGGCTCAAGCACCCCGGTCTCCAACGCCAAGCGAATCTCGCGAAAAATCCAGGGATGGCTCATCGCATGCCGCCCGATCATCACTCCCGCCACACCTGACTCGCGCAACCGCCGCAGCGCAACCGCCGCCGAATCGATATCGCCGTTTCCAATCACCGGAATCCCGACCGCACCAGCCACCGCCGCGATCACACCCCAGTCGGCCTGGCCGCTGTAGCCCTGCGCTTTCGTGCGCCCGTGCACCGCCAAACGACGCACCCCCTCGCCTTCAAGAATCCTCGCCGTCTCGATCGCGTTCACCGACCCGCTGTCCCAACCAATGCGGATTTTCGCCGTCACGGGCGTTTCCCCGGCGGCACCCACCACCGCGCCCGCGACCCTCGCAAGCAACGGGCAATCCTTCAACAAGGCCGACCCGCCGTTCTTGGCGACCACCTTGTTCACAGGACACCCGAAATTCAGATCGATAAAATCCGGTGCCACCCAATCGACCACCGCGCGCACCGCCTCGGCAAGACGCTCGGGATCCGCCCCGAACAATTGCACCCCGAGCGGTCGCTCCCCAGGCTCGAACTCGAGATACCTCCGTGTCCGCTCGTTGCGGTGCAGGATTCCCTCGGCCGAAACAAACTCGGTCGTCAGGACATCCGCCCCAAGCCCCTTGCAGAGCTTGCGGAAGACCGTGTTCGTGACCCCCGCCATGGGCGCCAGAAACAGCAACGGCCCGCCATGCAGCGCCCCAGCCATCTCACAGGCCCGAGCCGAGCATCTCCGCGACCTCGAGCTGGACCTCGGGAATGCGGTCAAAACCGAGCCGCGGATTTTCGAGAACAATCGTCTCACCGGTTCCGGCGAACTCGTAGACGAGCATGTCGGCGTCGCTGCTCTCCATCGGCTTCAGCACCCGCTTCCGCTCGAGCATGAGGGCCAGGATGTAGCGCGCATTGCGGTGCGTTGGATTGTTTTCCTCAATCAACTTCCGCAACAATCCTTCCGCGTCGTTCTTGGCGATCGGCTCCGGAGGCGGCGGAGCGGGCGGCTCGTATTTCGACCGCCAGAAGGAAAACGGCTCGATATTGTCATTCCGTTCCCTCCACGCCTCCTCGCACAAATCCTCCCGGCGGAACCCCTCCCCCTCGCGCACAAGCATCGTGTAGAAAAACTCGCCCTCCGAAAACTCCCGCCCGCTGCGCGTGCACGCATGGGCCCGTGATTTGATGTCCCAATCCGATTGCATCATGAAATTCCTGGAATCCTCAACCGCGGCAGGTCGCGGTTCGTGGACCGCATCCACAGCAACCACAACCCCACCACAAAAAACGCCCCCACCGGCCCCCATGCCGCCACCACCGGGGGAATACGGTCACCCTTCCCCAGCGCCACAAAAAGGTTGCTCGCCAGCACCAGCAGGAAAAACAACGTGATCGCCATCGCCACCCCGCCGAGCACCCCGCGCCGCGAATACACAATCGCACATGGCGCGGCCAGAAACACCACCACGAAACACACCGCGGGCAACGCCCACCGGTAATACAACTGCGTCCGGTAGGGTGCCAGCCGCTGCTCGGGAAAATCCCCGTTGAATTTCAAATAATCACGCAACTCGGGCACCGAGAGAAAATCGGCGTTCATCATCGAACTCCCCACCCGCCACGGCGTCTCGCTCCACCCCTCGATTTCGATCGTGCCAGCCATGTCGGATTCCGTCACATCCCCCTCGGAGTTCATCTTCACATGCCGCGCGCCGCGCAGTGTCCAGTTGCCGGAATCCTGGTTGAACAACGCCTCCCTCGCATACCACTGCTCGCTGATGTTTCCCTCCGCATCCTGCTGCACGATCTGGATGTCGACGAGCCGGTCCTTCTTCATCGGCATCCGCGACACGAACCACGTCCGCTTGTCCTCGCGGTTGCGGAAAAGATGCCCCTTGATCGTCCGCTCCTTCTTCCTGCCGTGTTTGATCTCCCCCACCAAGTCCTTCTTCATGCCCGTGGCATGCGGCGCCCCCTCGTAATTGAAAAATGCCGTCACCGCGGTCAGCACCACCCCCACCACCATCAAGGGCACCAAAATCCGAACAATGCTCCGCCCGGCCCCGAGCATCGAGATGATCTCGTTTGAGCGCGACATCGCGGAGAGCGAATACAGCAACGCCAACAACGTCCCGAGCGGCAACGCGATAATGATGATCTCCGGCACCTGCGATGCGTAATACGACGCCAACATCCCGAATGTCGCGCTCCCCTGGATGAAGTCCTGCAAATTATCGGCCAGATCGAAGATGAACCAAATTCCGATGAACCCGGCAAAGCAATACAGGAACGGCACCAAAAACTTCTTCAATATGTAACGGTCCAGAATCGTCATCGGCCAGGGGCGTGAACGTAGTCACCCCGACCGCCCCCGTCAACGCGAACGACCTGCCGCTCACCAGATCGCTTTGATTCCTTCATAAAGCGGAATCTTTTGGTCCTTCGTCACGATCCGACATTGATGATGCAGCGCCTCGGCGACGAGGATTCGATCAAAGGGATCATTGTGAACATCAGGAAGTCCCACCGCCGCCAGGACGATTTCCCTCTTCAGTTGCAGTTCTTGCACCCCATGGCGAGTCAATGCCCGTTGCAAAAATTCCTTGTGTGGGAGAGGCAAAAGAATGCGTCCTTTCTTATGCAACAAAGCGATCTCCCAAGCAGTAACCACCGAGATAAAAAGCGAGTCCCTGTCTTTTTTAATCGCATTCAGGGCAGCCACGGACAGGGCGCTTTGATCAGACGCCAACCAAACAAAAGCATGGGTATCCAAAAGCGTCATCGCAAATGCTCCGGCCAGTCGCCTTCCTCCAATGGCGCCACCGGATCCCCCAAAAACTTGGCGCCAATCAGCATGGGATCAGGCTCCAAGGTTTTCGAGGCCATGGGTGCATGCGGCACCAAATCGGCGATAGGCTTGCCATTCCGGCACACGATGATTCGTTCCCCGTCCTTCTCAACCGCAGACACCAACCTCGAAAACTGAGTCTTTGCCTGATAAAGATTCACCGTTACCATATTTCAAAAGTAAAATCAGACCAGATTAGATCAAGTCTGTTTTCTGTGTTCCAACCGCCAATTCTGGCTTCCGCGCCCTCCTCACCTGCCATAACCTCGAAGCCACGATGCAATCAGGCCCCGCATACCCGACCCTACCCGCCGATCCGGTCTGGCTGGACTGCCCCCGGTGCCTTGCCCCGTGCCTCGACAAAACCCTGTCCAAAGGCGAATACCTCCGCTGCGCACGCTGCCACGCCCAGCTGAAGTCCTTCAGACAGGGAAACAGCTTCCAGCCGCTATGGGCGTTTTCCAGCGCGGGCCTGATCAGCATGGTGCTTGCAAACACCCGCCCCATCCTCCATTTCGAGGTCGCCGGAAAATCCCAGCAGAACCTCATCCTCACGGGCATCGAGAGCCTCTGGAGCGAGGGCTTCGGCCCCATCGCCGCCCTTGTCTTCTTTTGCACCATCGCCGCCCCGTTCCTTTACCTCGCCGCGCTTTGGTATGTCGGCGGATCCTGCACCCTCGGAGCAAGTTGGCCGGGCCTCCGCCTCGCGGCCAAAACAGCCTCCATGATGGAAAGCATGAACCTCCTCCCGGTCTTTGCCGTGGCCTGCGTCGTCTCGGTCGTGAAATTGCGCACCATCGGAACCGTCACATGGGACGCCGGGGCGCTCTGGATCGGCATTGCCTCGCTCTTCACACTGCTCGCCATGCAGGCCCATAATTCCGGCCAGGTCGCCATCCACCTCGAGGAATCGGAATGACCGACAGCACACGCCTCGCCGTCTCCCGATCGCTCCTCGTCTCGGCGCTCATTCTTTACATCCCCGCCAACGCCATTCCGGTCATGACCATCACCCTCCCCGGACAGGTGGAAAACCTCACCGTCCTCGGCGGCGTGGAGGAACTCTACAATTCCGGCCTCGTGCCTGTGGCTGGCATCGTGTTTCTCGCGAGCATCCTCGTGCCGTTGCTGAAAATCTTGGCCCTCGCGTGGCTCCACACCCTTCAGGGAAGTGACAAACACCGCACCGCCCGCATGACCGTCCACGGCTTTCTCGTCAAAATCGGAAGCTGGGCGATGATCGACATTTTTCTCCTCTCGGTCCTTGCGGCGGTGGGGCAACTCGGCGTGCTCGCCGGAGTCCAACCCCGCGGGGGTTCCCTGTTTTTCTGCGCCTTGATCATCACGACCTATTTTTCCGCGGAGGTTTACAAGCCATGGTTGATCTGGCAGGAATCCCCCGCCAAGGCCCGATGAACACCGCCGACTCCCAACCCTCCCCGCCCGTCGATCACGGCGAGGTCGTCCGTGTCAAAAAACGGCCGACCCTCTGGGTCTGGATTTTTCCGCTTCTGGCGGCGGCCGCCGCGGGCTGGTTCTTCTACCAGGAAATCGAATCCCTCGGCCCAACCATCGAAGTCACCTTCGAGGAGACCCCCGGCATCGCGGAGGGAAAAACCCGCCTCACCTACCGCGGCGTCGAGTCGGGCACCGTCGAATCCGTCACCCTCGACAAGGAACTCGGCGCCGTTGTTGTCAAAATCCGCCTCAAAAAATTCGCCGCCGGCCTCGCCACGAACGACACCGTCTTCTGGATCGAACGCCCAGTCTTCAATCTCGCCGAGATGACCGGCATCGAGTCCATCGTCGTGGGCAACTCGATCCAGGCATCGACACCCGGGGGGCCACCGCGCACCCGCTTCGACGGCCACAGCAAACCCCCGCTCGTGCCCCTCAAGCCCGGCTATTTCACCGTCAACCTCAATGGCGACGATGTTCCCTTTCTCAACAAAGGCGCACCGGTCTACCACCGCGGCATCAAAGCCGGCTTCGTCCGCTCCAAAAGCCTCGATGACTCGGGCAATGCCGTGATCGAACTCAGCCTTGCCCCGGAGTTCCGCTCGACCGTGCGCACCACCTCGCGCTTCTGGTCCCTCCCGGCCTCCAGATTCACCTTCGGCCAGCACGGCTTCGACATCGATATCGAAGGCCTTGAAGCCCTCGTGCAGGGGGCGATCTCCTACGACCACTTCGACCGTGAAGGCATGGAGGCCTCCGCGAACCTCCTCTTTCCGATCCTTCCCTCCGAATTCGCGGCACGCTGCTCGGGCACACCGCTTTCCGTTTCCTTTGAAAACGGCCAAGGACTTCTTCCAGGCCAGACCAACGTCAACTACCTCGGCCATCCTGTCGGCATCGTGGAGGACGTGACCGTCGATCCCGGGACATCCACACTCACCGCCACACTGCGCCTCGAACCCGCGCACGAGAATCTCGCCCGCGCCGACAGCATCTTCCGTATTGTTCGCCCGAGCATTTCCCTCGATGGGGTCACCGGCCTGGACACACTGCTCACCGGCGCCTACATCGCACTGGAGCCCGGCTCGTCTGATTCCCTCGCCACCGCCTTCCAAGGCGCCTCGGGGGACACCACCACCGCGGCGGCACTCGCCGAGGGCGGCCTTCAGATCACCCTCCGCGCCGAGGACATTCCAGGCCTCGGCAAGGGAACACCACTCCTCCACAAAGGCATCGTGGCGGGAACCGTGCTGGAAAAAACGCTCGACCCCTCCGGCACTCCCATCCTCCGCGCAGTGGTAAATCCCGCTTACAAAAACATCGTCACAACCGAGACCCGCTTCTGGCGATTCGCCGCAACCACCGTCAAGGCCGGTCCGGGCGTGCTGGAGGTGGAACTCGAGAACCTCAAGTCGCTCGTCCACGGCGGCATTGCCTTCGATGCCTTCGGCGCGAAGGGAACACCCTCGGAGCCGGGCGCAGAATTCCGCCTCTACAATACACACGCCGCCGCGAGGGCTGTCTCGCCTCCGGTGCGCATCCAGTTCAAAAACGGACGCGGCCTCGTGGCCTGGCGCACAGAGGTCCGCTACCTCGGTGTGCCCGTCGGCCTCGTGGAAAACGTGGAAACCGGCAACGGCTCCGTCACTGCCACCGTGCGTTTCGACAAAGGCCACGAACCCCTTCGCCGCAAGGGCTCGATCTACTCGGTCGTCCGCCCGAACATCTCGCTCCAAGGCATCACGGGCCTCGAGACACTTGTCAGCGGCGTTTACATCGAATGCATCCCGGGCGACTCGACCGCTACCACCGATTTCTTCGTGGGCCGCTCGACCATCGAATCCGAGGAAATCCTCCACGGCGGCCTCACCCTCAAACTCACCGCCCCGGAGACCCCCATCACCGCCGGTGCGCCAATCGTCTACCGGGGCATCACCGTGGGCCGCGTGGTGGAGAAAAACCTCGCCTCCGACTCCCGCAGCATCGTCCTCACCACAATCATCGACCGCCAATACGCCCACCTCGTCAGAACCACCTCGCGCTTCTGGAACTCCAGCGGCCTCAAGGCCTCGCTGGGCATCATCAAGTTCCGCATCGATGCCGAATCCGTCGTGAGCCCGGGCGGCCGCATCTCCCTCGCCACTCCCGACACAACCCCGCTGGCTCCAAAAGCCAAATCTGGCGCCTCATTCGAGCTGTTCTCAGCACCAGAGCCGATCTGGATGAAATGGAATCCGTCGATCCCGGAAAATTGACCTTGGCGGAAAGAGCGTTGCCCCTCAGCGGAACGTGATCTTCACGCCCCCCTTGGGCTGGAGGCTGTCCGCCAGCACAGGCGCATTCGCCCCGGCAGGCGCGACAGGCGCAGCGTCCCCGCCGACCAAGGCATTCTTCAACGCTCCCTCCACAAGCTGAGCGCAGTGGATTTTCATCGGCGGCAACGGCCCGAGCGGCGCGGAAAGATCCTCGCCGGACATCTCCATCGCCTCCTGCGGGGTTTTCCCTTTGATCAACTCGGTGGCCATGCTCGCCACCGCGATCGCCGTCTGACACCCGAACGACTGGAACGTGGCCTTGTCGATGACCCTGCGCCCGCCCTCGTCGCGGAATTTGATCCACATCCGCAGCATGTCGCCGCAATCGCCACTGCCTGCCGTTCCCACGGCATCGGCCCCTGTCATTTCCCCGAGATTCTTCGGATCCCGGATCGCCTCGTCGATGGAGTTGCTCATTCGACCGTGTAGCGTGGCAAAGCCGCATCCACCTCGCAACTCCAGGCATCGATCCCCCCGCGAAGCGCCCTCGCGTTTTGAAACCCATGACCGCTGAAATACGCCGCCGCATCGAGCGTCCGCGTGCCGGTGTGATCGACCATCACCAACACCGTGTCCTTGGGCCAACTCCCCATGATCTCCTGGACCAACTCCTGGCTGAACAACCGCGACCCCTCGATCCGCACGGCATCGAACTCTTCGCGCGTCCGCACGTCCAAAAAACGGGCCGTCCCCTCTGTCAACAACGCCGCCGCCTCCTGCGGATCGATGAACACCTTCTCGTCCTGCGCATGCGCCTCGAGAATCGTGGCCAAAGCGGCCTCGGGATCCACCCCGGGGTTTCTCGCGCACACGCCCGCCAGCGTTTCTTCAGGCTGGAACCCGCAACTCGCGCAGCCCCCGATATGGTAGTGGCGAAACAGCGCCCGCTGCGCACCGGGGCACGCCTCGAGGATTTCACGCATGGTCATGTCTGCAGTGATCTTCATGCCCCCCACGATGCACACCCTGCCACGCCCGCGCAATTCCCAAGCGGATGCAATGAACACAGTTTTTTAGACAGGAGGACAGGACCCACAGGATACACAGGAATATTCTTTGAAAGCGGCGACCGCTCTCAATGATCCCCTGCGAAGCGGTGCATTTTCTCTGTGCCCTTTGACTCAGTCGCGCCCGCTCCTTCACCCTTCGGGCCAACTTGCGTTGGTCTATCTCAAAGGCCCCCGCCTTTTCGATTGTGGTCAATCCCGCTGCCCCCCCTCCGGGCTCACGACAACCGGAACTTGATTTCCCGGATCGCCTTCTTCCCAAACCGATCCTGCAGCTTCGCCAGAATCTGCGGCTTCCAGTGCCGCTCCAACTCGTAGCGCACGCTTGGCTGGAGCACCTGAATGCTCAACACCCCGCCGCTCAAGCCACACGGTGCCGCATGACGCGATAGGAAATCCCCCACCAGCCCGCTCCACGCCTCGCGCACCTGTTCCTCGGCGACCATCTCGGACAGGCCGAGCTTGGGCATCAGCTTTTGGAGAATATCGCCCACCGCGGCACATCGGTCCTTCTTTTCGACCGTCTGCGGCAACCCCCTCCACTCTTCAAGGATTTTGAGCCTGAGCGGATGCATAAAAAAAGGCCCCCGTGTTCAGCGGGGGCCCTTGAAGGTTTTCAACGGAGCTACCCCCTACGCACCATCGCTGCCGATCGCCTCGACCGGGCAGCCGTCCATTGCCTCTTGGCAGAGAGCCTCCTCCTCGGGAGACTCCGGCTGCTTGTAGACATAGCTGTGGCCGCCGTCGTCGTTGCGGGTGAAGTTGGCCGGAGCCGTCTCGCGGCACAGATCGCAATCGATGCATTGATCGTCCACGTAGAATTTCCCGGTCACGTTGTCGCTGTATTTATTTGCTGCGTCTGCCATAATTTTTGAGCTGAAAAACAGCGGCAAATTCGGCATCCACGCTCCCGATTGCAATCTAATTTTCAGCCCAACCGGAAATTCACCCGCGCCTTTCAAACCCATGCAAGAAACACCAGCCATCCTGCCCGCCGAGGGCCTCCACGTCGTCCACCTCTTCTTCCGTGTCGAACACTCCCAATGGGAACTCCTCGACACCAAGGCACGCATCGCCGCCAAGACCGCGCTCGCCGAACTCGTCCGCGAAATCCGCGCCCTCCCGCAAACCCAACTCCTCCTCTTCAGCATGGTCACGCCCAAGGCGGACCTCGGCTTCATGCTCCTCACCCCCGACCTCCAGGTCGCCGATGCCATGTCCAAGCGCCTCGCCCTCGCCCTCGGCCCGGACATCCTCACCCCCACCTTCACCTGGCTCTCGATGACCGAACGCAGCGAATACACCACCTCGGAAGACGAATACGCCGCCACGCTCCAAGCCGAAGAGGGCCTCGCCAGCGGCTCTCCGGAGTTCACCGAAAAAATGGAGGCCTTCCGCACCCGCATGGCGAAATACCTTCAGGACCGCCTCTACCCGAACATGCCCGATTGGCCCGTCGCCTGCCTCTACCCCATGTCGAAACGCCGCGCCCCGGGCCAAAACTGGTATGCCCTCGATTTCGACACCCGCAAAAAACTCATGGCCGGCCACGCCCGTGTCGGACGCACCTACGCCGGCCGCGTGCGCCAACTCATCACCGGCTCCACCGGACTCGACGACGAGGAGTGGTTCGTCACACTCTTCGCCCATACCACCTCAGAACTCAAATCCATCGTCTACGAGATGCGCTTCGACGAGGTCAGCGCCCAATACGCGGAGTTCGGAGAATTCCTCATCGGCATCCAACTCCCGCTCGACTCACTCTACGCCCGCCTCAACCTCTGAGGCGCGCCCCCTACAGAAACCGCTCGGCCACCCTTCCCACCAACCCCGCGATCAACGCCGACACCTCCACGGCGCTATGAAGCAGGTCCGCGCCGAAACACCCCCACGTCACCCGCGAGGACCCCACCACCAGCAAACACGAGATCACCGCAAGGTTCGCCAGATACACAAACGCCAGCGAAAACAACGTCCCCCCATACTCGATATCGGGCTGCCCCTTGTAGATCATCCACACCGTGTATGCCAGGTGCAGCACCCAAGTGAACCCGATCCCTGCAAAAAGCACCCGCTCGTCCCCAGGCACCCCGAGCCCTGCCACAGCCACCGCATAGGCGGCCAACCACAACACCGAGTAAAAAGGAAACACATACGGAGCCAGCACGATCCATGTGTTCGTCTTGTCCGTTACGATATGCCCCCCCTCCATCCTCGCCTCGAACTCGTGCACCCGCCCGCCGTGCAGCCACACCCAGATCGCGTGTGAAAACTCGTGCCCGATCACATACAAAAACACCAGCGGCTTGAAAAAAAAGAACCACAGCAACGCAGACACACCACCCGCCCCGAACCACACCAGCGGCCCCTCGGCAAGCAATCCCCCACCCGCCGCCGTGCGTAAAAACGCCCGCAAAAACGCCAACGTCAACACCACACACGGCAACACCAAAAACACCCCAGCCCACGCCTTCACCCACTTCTTCGGCACATACCCGGGCTCGACCCCCGTGATCGCCACATACATCGAGCGCAGCGGTTGGGGATTCCTGGATTTTGCCGGTCGGGGCATGGCGGACTTAAGCAAATCCACAGCCCCTCCGCCCACAAAAAAACGGCATCGGGTGTTTCGACACCCGATGCCGTTCTGAAATGTGTGTTGTCGTCAACCGGGCAACCGCCCGCTTCCGCGCCTTAGGCCGCTGCGGCCTTCGACATGCCCGCGAGCGCCTTGTTCAAGCGGCTCTTGCGGCGGGATGCCACGTTGCGGTGGATGATTCCACGCTTGGCGGCCTTGTCCAACGCCGAGGCGAACTTTTCAAATTGCTCCTTGGCTCCCGCGGCATCGCCCGAGGCGACCACGCTGTTGAGTTTTTTCTGACGCGACTTGATAGCGGAAATGACACTCGCATTCCTGTTGTGGCGCACGATGCTCTGCCTCGCGCTCTTCGCTGCTGATTTTGTATTGGCCATAAAAATTTTTTGGTGGTGCCAGAGGGGAGAATCGAACTCCCGACCAAGGGCTTATGAGTCCCCTGCTC
>CAZRLX010000037.1:0-19620 GCA_964601115.1 uncultured Chthoniobacter sp.
TCGAGGGCGTTCACCGGGCCGTCCCCCTCGTCCACTGTGTATTCCGGAACCCCGCCGACCTCGAGTTTCACAGTGGCTTCGCAGGTGGTGAAGCCATGCTGGCAGGATTGGCGGAACGAGCAGTGGAACTCGCTCAAATCGAACAGCGGTTTGTGCCCTCCGAGCGTCCGGCGAATCAAGAGGTCGAGCGAGGCGTCGGCGGCCTCGAATTCGTAGCCCTGCACCTCGGATTCCTTGACCTTCTTGAGGATGGCGGCGACTTCCGGTGCTCCTTTTTTGAACGCGTGCCCCAACTCGGCGGCCTTCGCGAGGATGTTGCTCTGGCCGGACATGTCGGAGACGAGGATCGTCTGGGAATTGCCCACGAGCTTGGGATCCATGTGCTCGTAGGTGCGGGCGAGCTTTTGCACGGCGTGCACGTGGAGGCCACCCTTGTGCGTGAATGCCGCCTGTCCGACAAACGGCGCCCGGATGTCCTGCGGCACGTTCGCGAGTTCATCAACAAACCGCGACACCTCGCGGAGCATCGTTAGTTCGGGCACGCAGGGCAGGCCCATCTTCACCTGCAAGGCGGGAATCGTGGTGGTGAGATTGCAATTTCCCACGCGCTCGCCGTAGCCGTTGAACGTGCCCTGGACCTGGCAGGCTCCGGCGCGGACGGCGGCGAGGGCGTTGGCCACCCCGAGGCCGCAATCGTTGTGGGTGTGGATGCCGACCTTACAGCCGAGCTGGGCGATGACCTCGGCAGTAGCTCTGTGGATGTCCTCCGGGAGCGTGCCGCCGTTCGTGTCGCAGAGCACCAGCACATCCGCCCCGGCATCGCGGGCCGCGCGGAGGGTCTTCAGCGAGTATTCGGGATCGTCCTTGAAACTGTCAAAAAAATGCTCGGCGTCGTAGAACACCTCGCGGCCGTGCGATTTCAAATGCGCGATCGTGTCGGCGATCATCGAGAGATTCTCCTCCGCCGTCACATTCAGCACCTCGGTGACATGGAGGAGCCATGTCTTGCCAACAATCGTCACGACCGGCGTGGCGGCATCCAACAACATCTTCACCTGCGGGTCGCCAGCGACATCCACCCCGCCCCGGCGCGTGCTTCCAAAGGCGGCCAGACGGGCGTGTTTCCACTCGAGCTTCGACGCCTCGGCGAAAAACGCGGCGTCGCGCGGGTTCGACCCCGGCCATCCGCCCTCGATGTAATCGATCCCGAACTCGTCGAGCTTTTGGGCCACGCGAATCTTGTCGAGGACCGAAAAGGAAATGCCAGTGCCCTGGGTGCCGTCGCGCAGCGTGGTGTCGTAGATCGTAACCGGTTTCATGGGATCGGGCAGGCACCCTACCGGCGCGTGCCCCCTTGATCAAGAGCCCGCTCGCTCGGGGCGTGACAATCCCCCCGGCGGGCGGATAGTTCCCCATTCATGGAACTCCTCAAGACCCTCGCTGTGGCCCTGAGCCTCGGCACCCTCGCGGGCATCAACCTCTACCTGACGGTCTTTGTCACCGGATTGGCGGTGCGGATGGACTGGGTTGCGCTCCCCACTCCTCTGGCGGGGCTCGAGGTGTTGGGGCATCCGCTGGTGATCGCCGTTGCCGGAGTTTTGTATCTGGTGGAGTTCCTCGCCGACAAGGTGCCTTGGATCGACACGGCATGGGATGCCGCCCACACAATCATTCGGCCGGTCGGTGCGGCGGCGCTCGCAGTGGCGGCGATGGGCGAGGCGCATCCGGTCTTCGAGGTCGTTGCTGCGCTCCTCGCGGGAGGCATGGCGCTCTCCTCGCACGTGGCCAAGGCGGGCACGCGACTGGCGGCGAACACCTCGCCGGAGCCCTTCAGCAATATCGGGCTCAGCCTCGCGGAGGACTCCCTCGTGCTCGGCGGCCTGGCCCTTCTCGCGTGGAGCCCGCTTGCCGCTCTCGCCGCAAGCGTGGTGTTGTTCGGCACGATCCTCTTTTTCCTGCCCCGCCTCGTTCGCGGCATCCGCACGACCCTCTGGCTGGCCTGGAAAAAACTCAACGCGCCGCCGGAACACAAAAAAACCGCGGAGCCGCTTCAAAAAATCCCGCCCGCATGGGAAGCCCAACTCCGACGCATGCACCCTGTGAAATCACCGGTCGAATGGGCCGTGCCGTGCGTCAGCCGCAAAGGGGATCTCGTGAAGGGCAACATCCACGGCTGGCTGCTGAGCCTCGGCGCC
This sequence comes from uncultured Chthoniobacter sp., assembly GCA_964601115.1. Taxonomy (GTDB): domain Bacteria; phylum Verrucomicrobiota; class Verrucomicrobiia; order Chthoniobacterales; family Terrimicrobiaceae; genus UBA967. The sequence goes on from CAZRLX010000037.1 coordinate 2,196, forward strand.
GAACCCTCCGAGGTGCGCTTCATCGGCCGCACCTGGCACGGCAGCCTCGCGGCGGCCATGGATTTGCGCGATGCCGCGATCGAGCATTCGGAGGGATTCCTCGGCGACAGGATCGAAATCATCCACCGCGACGGTCACCCCCGCCAGGCATTCACCTTTTCCGCGGAATGGACTCGCTGTGCCTCGGCCTTGGCCGCACGCCTGCGCGAAGACTCCGAACTCGTCTCGGAAACACCCGGGACCGCCGCACTCAACCGATCTAACGCCGGGGCGCTTGAATCATGATCTTCTGCGTGAATTCCATCGACTGGGAATCGTCACGGTTCTCGATCTCGGCCAGATAGGCATCGAACAACGCCACCGCTTCCGCGCGTGGCATGATGTCCGTTTGCGAAACCAACTGCAGCCGCTGGCTGTAGTCCCGGAAATCCACCCGCACCTTGCCGCGCGTGAGAAGCTGCACGATCACGCTCAGCGCCTGGGCATTCGAATACCCGAGCTTCAGGACGAATTCCTCGATTTTTTCGGCAACTGTGCAGGCCATGGGTTCAGCAACCTCCCGCAACTCCGAACTCGCGAAGGCCCGGGTCTCTTCGAGACAAATAGTTTTAGCCGACTTTGACATGCGGGAAAATTAGCACAGGGTCATCGAACGCCCACAAGGCTGAAGTTGAAAAACAATCGCTCCCCCACTATGCCTTCAACTCGTCACCGGTCTGGGCGTTTGTGATCACGTATTTTTCCTGGTGGAATGTGGGATCAGCACGGAAGGCGAGGCGTCCTGCATAACGCCTCTCGATATCGACCAGATGCTCCTCGTCCTCGGTGCGCAACCGCTTCAGCAGGTCGGGATGCACGGTGACGCGGATTTCGTGGACCGTTTCCTGGTATTTGCGCATCACCGAGTGCAGGTCGCGCTGGAGTTCCACACTCATGGTCATGGGGCTCTTGATGACGCCCTTGCCCGAGCAGTGCGGACACGGGATGAAAATCGAACTCGCCAGGCTCTCGTTCGCGCGCTGCCTTGTCATCTCCATGAGACCGAGCTGCGAGATCGGCAGCACATGCGTGCGGGCCTTGTCGCGCTTCAGGCGCTCGCGGACCTTCACGTAAACGGCCTGCTGGTCCTTGCGGTTCTTCATGTCGATGAAATCGACCACGATCAGCCCGCCAATATTCCTCAGGCGGAGCTGGCGGGCGATTTCCTCGGCAGCCTCGAGATTCGTCTGGAGGATTGTCTTCTCCATGTCCTTGGCCCCCTTGTTGCGGCCGGTGTTCACATCGACCGCAATCATCGCCTCGGTCTCGTCGATCACGATATAGCCACCACAGGGCAGCCACACCTGGCGGTGGAAGGCGGCGTCAATCTGCGCCTTGACCCCGAAACACTCGAAGATCGGCTGCGCCCCGCTGTAGTGCTGGATGGATTTTTTCGCCCTCTTGGAAATCTGGCCGACCATTTCCTGCATGCTCTCGGCAGCCTTGGCGTCGTCGATGATCACGGCATCGACCTCGTCGGTGAGGAAATCCCGCACCGAGCGCTCGATGAGATCGGGTTCCTGGAAGAGGCACGCCGGCGCCGGTTTTTCCTCAAGACCCTTCTGCACCTGCGCCCATTGCTCGAGGAGGATGCTCAGGTCGCGCACGAAATACCTCGCCCGCTGCCCGGCCCCGACGGTGCGCATGATCACTCCCATGCCCTCGGGCACGTCGAGTTCGCGAAGAATCTTGCGGAGGCGGTCCCTCTCCTTCGGATCCTCGATCTTGCGGGAGATGCCGAACTGGTCGTTGAACGGCATGAGCACGAGGTAGCGGCCGGGAAGGCTGATATCGGTCGTGATGCGCGGGCCCTTGTTGCTGATCGGCCCCTTTTTGACCTGCACGAGGACATCCGAGCCAACGGGGTAGATTTTCGGCACATCCTTGTGGGTGATGCGGGGCGCTTTTTTGCGGGCGTTCGCGTTGCCCCGGCTCACGGATTCGATTCCGCTGTCCAGAGCGGCGGGAATGGCGTCCCAGAACTGCAAAAACGCGTTTTTGTCGAAGCCGATGTCCACGAACATCGCCTTGATGCCCGGTTCGATGTTCCGGACCTTGCCCTTGAAAATGCTGCCGACGATGTTGCGATCGGTGTCGCGCTCGATGTTGTATTCCTCAAGCCGGTTGTTCTCGAGGAGCGCGACTCGCTTCTCCAGCTTCTCGCAGCTGATTACCAGCTTGATGCCGGTGGATTTTTTTCCGAATCCTAAGATTTTTTTCACTGTTTCTAACATGGGGTGGGTATGGTGTGTTCACGGTTGGACCGTGGGTGTTGAAATGTTTTGCCGGACATACCGACGGGTGGGTGCCTAAGGGGTTTCTTTTTTCTTGCCGCCAAGGAAGCGGAAAATTTTCTGTATCGGGTTGTTGGGTTTTTCGTCTGATTTTTTCTGTTCCGCACCCGCCGGGGCAGGTTTGTTGTTCACGCGACCTGCGGCATCAGCGTCCTCCCGCACATTCGGGGCGCCAGAGGGTCTGTTTTCCTGTGCGGTGGCGGAAGGATTCTCCGCTGTTTCGCCATCATCGTAAAGCTTGTTCACCGCAGGTGCTTCACGATTGAAATCAACACTTTCCGTGAAAAGAAAGTTCCCTTTTGCAGGTTCCAGCGCGGCAATCTCGATCTCTCCTCCACTCTTGTAACTGTGGATTTCCTTAAGAATTTTCGCCGCGATCGGTGCCGCAACCCCTCCGCCGGACTTGGCTCCCTGCACCAGGACCACAACCACGTATTCCGGGTTTTCATACGGAGCGAAGGCAATGAACCATGCGTGATTGTCTTTTTTGCCGGAACGCCAGAACTGCGCCGTGCCGGTTTTTCCGGCCGTGGGCATGTCGGCATTCTTGGCCCGGCCCGCCGTGCCGCCACCCTCGTTGACAACCTCCCACATTCCCAGACGCACCTCGTCGAGTTGTTCCTTCGTGATCCCGGCATCCTTGATCAAATCGGCGCGCACGCGCGGAGGATCCTGCAACACGACGCGACCCTGCTGGTCAACCACCCGATCGATCAATCGGGGATAATAAACCGTGCCGCCGTTGGCCACGGCTGCGGTGGCAATCGCCATCTGCAATGGCGTCGCCAACACATCCCCCTGCCCGATCGCGGTGTTCGCGGTCAGGCCGTTCGACCAGCGGGCACGGGGGTTGACGCTCGACAGCCACTCGGGGCCCGGCAGGACCCCAGGTGACTCGCCGGACAGCGGCAGGCCGCTGCGTTGACCAAAGCCAAGCATGTTGCCGGTGGCAACGATGTGGTCGATCCCGGCGGCGTTGCCGAACTGGTAGAAAAACGCGTTGCACGACACCTTGATGGCGTCCGCCAAATCCAAGCGCCCGTGGGTTCGCTTTTTTTCAGCGATCCAGCACCGCATGTATTTGTTGCCGTATTGAACCCCGCCGTAGCAGCTGAAACATGTCCCCCCGAGACCGGCGCGCATGCCTGCAAGGGCGATCGGGATTTTGTAGGTGGAACCCGGCGCATACGCGCTGATCGCGCGGTTCACCAACGGGTTCGTCTCGTCCTTGTTGATCTCTTTCCAGTCGGTCGCCGAGATCGAGGGGATGAATACATTCGGATCGAAGGACGGCACGGAGGCCATGGCGAGGACGTCGCCGTTTCGCGGATCGAGCACCACCGCCGCGCCACGCCCGACAACCCTCAGTGCCTGCTCGACGATGTATTGAATCCTTGCGTCGATCGTCAGGTGCACGTTGTCGCCTTGGGTTGGTTCGCGCCGCCCCACCTCGTCCTCGATCACCCCCTTGGCGTTGCGCTGGAGGATGCGCGCCCCGGGTTTTCCCTTCAAATATGAGTTCATGTGCAACTCGACCTGCGCCTTCCCCTCCACATCGGGCTCGTAGAAGTTGAAATCCCGCAAATCCTGCAACTTGTCCAACTCGCGCGGAGAGCCCACATAGCCCAGCAGATGCGAGGCAAGGGAGCCGTAGACATACCACCGCACGGGTTTCACCCCGACATTCACCCCGGGAAGACCAAAGTTTTTCTCGGAGAACAGCGCCATCTCTTCGAACGTCAAATCCTGGCGGTAGTTGTAGGGCACCTCGCGGTTCGTGCGGTAATGCATCTGCAGCGCATTCGCATTGTAGTCGCGGGCGGCCCCGATCTCCTCCAGACGCGGAATCACCATCTCGGCCACGATCTTTGACACATCCGCCTCGCGCAAATCACGCGCCATGCCGTGGACGCGACCGCGGTAGCTTGTCATCGGCACACTGCCGTTCACCTCCCGATACGCCCGAACCATGTCGGGCAGGTAAAAGTCGACCTCGAAGCTCGCCCGGTTCTCGACGAGCTTCACATCGTTGCGATCCAGAATCTCGCCGCGCACCGCGGGAATCCTCACGCTCACCTGGGAATTCGTGTTGATGCGCGCGGCGTATTTCTTGCCGTCCACAACCTGCACGGTCCACAACCGGGCGGCGACCGCCCACATGCCGAGCAGGATCAACACCCCGAGGAACATGATGCGGGATTTCGGACGCGCGCGCTTCATCTCCGCTGGGCCCTCCGGCGGGAGAAGTCGGGAACAAGATGATCGATGTGCGAGGCGATCAGATGGAACAGCGGGGCAATCAACGCCGCCAACACCCCGGGGGCGACGATCCTCCACGCCGCCGCACCCGCCCACTCCCATCCTCCGCGGTGCCATGTGATCATCAAAAACTGCAACACCAGAAACACACTCGTTCCGGCCCCGCTCAGCAACGAGAACATCCACACCCTTGTCCCCTCGGGGACATTGCGGAATCCGCTGGCCACACATCCAAGAATCACGAAGTAAACGATAGAAACACCCATCGGGATTTCAACCTTGCCGTCCGCGATGTGGAGATAAAAAAGGTCGCTGAAGAACCCAGTGTAAAAAGCCGCTGCAAGCATCGCGGGAAACGGCAGAACCACCGCCGCATAACAAAAAACCAACGGCACAAGCAGCACCCTCGCGCCGTGCAAATCATCCATGGGAGGCAGCGCGTGCTGAACCACAAAAGCAATGAACACCCCCGCGAACAGGGCCGTCAGGTCGATCAACACCTTCATTTTTTCCCGACAAGGACGAACACGTCCTCGATGTTGGAAAGATGCACGGCGGGCTCGACGATGGCCTGCCCGTCCAAGGCGCGCCGCTGGAACTCGCGCACCCTCCCGATCACGATGCCGGGTGGAAACGAGCCTTGGGCGACCCCCGCCGTGAGCACCTCCATGTCGGGCGTGATCTTCGCGTTTTTCGATAGAAAGTTCATTTGCAGCAATCCCTCGGGCGCGTTTTCCTGAACCCGCAGGCCGGTCACGATGCCCTGCTCGCGGGTGCCCTCGATTTTCGCGCCGATCCGGCACGACTCGTCGGTGACAAGAATCACGATCGCCTCGTTTTTGGAGACGGTGGTTGTTTTTCCCACCAGTCCGTTATCTGTGACCACCGGTTGGTCCGCCTCGACGCCGTCCTCGAACCCGCGGTTGATCCGCACCGTGTTCCACCACGTGGAGGAATCCCTGGAAATGATCCTCGCGGCCACAAGGCGGTGCGGGGAACGCGACCGGAAGTCGAGCGCCAACCTCAACCGCTGGTTCTCGGACTGGGTCTCCCGCATCAAGGCGTTCTCGGTCCGCAGGGCGCGGTTTTCCGTCTTCAGTTGCGTGTTTTCCACCTCCAACTCGTCGAGGGTTTTCAACCGCTGGCCGAAGGATCCGATGTTTTGCTGCACCGCCGTGCCGGTCCTCAAAAACGGAGAAAGAAGCGACATGAAATTCGCCTTCATCGCCCCGAGCGATTCGGCGGAGAGCGTGGACAAATAAATCCCCACTGCCACAAGGCCGATTGCGAGTGCGATATTGAGTCTGTTCATCTGGCAACCGGAATTGGAAACCCGCTTCCGGTGGCGGGTGGACTACCGTCCATGCGGCCGCTCGGCGGAGACGGCCTTCAGGAAACGAAGTTCGGAAAGCGCACGCCCGGTCCCCTCGGCCACGGCGCTGAGCGGATCCTCGGCGACATGCACAGGCAGTCCGGTCGCCTCGGAAATAAGACGATCCAACCCGCGCAGCAACGCGCCACCGCCTGCCAGCACCAGTCCGCGATCCACAAGGTCGGCGGACAACTCCGGCGGGCAACGCTCGAGCGTGATGCGCACCGAATCGACAATCGTCGCCAGCGGCTCCATGAGCGCCTCGCGGATTTCCTGCGAGGAAATGGAAATCGTCTTCGGCAACCCGGCCACGAGATCACGCCCCTTCACATCGATCCCGACCTCCTTCTCGAGTTTGTAAGCCGAGCCGATCTTGATTTTGATCTCCTCGGCGGTGCGCTCGCCGATCATCAGATTGTAGGCCCGCTTCATGTAGTTCGTGATCGCCTCGTCGAGTTCGTCGCCCGCCACGCGCACGCTGCGGCTGAACACAATTCCGGAAAGAGAAATCAACGCCACCTCGGTGGTGCCGCCGCCAATATCGACCACCATGTTCCCGGCGGCATCCTGCACAGGGAGGCCGACTCCGATCGCAGCGGCCATAGGCTCCTCGATCAGGTAAACCTCGCGGGCGCCGGCGTGGGTGGCGGAGTCCTTCACGGCTCGTTTTTCGACCTCCGTGATCCCACTCGGCACCGCAACCACGACGCGCGGACGGGCCATGCGGCGGCGGTTGTGAACCTTGCTGATGAAATGCCGGAGCATCGCCTCGGTGATCTCGAAATCCGCGATCACGCCGTCCTTGAGCGGACGGATCGCCACGATGTTGCCGGGTGTTCGCCCAAGCATCCGCTTGGCCTCGTTGCCCACCGCAAGCACGCGGTTCGTGCCTTGCTGCACCGCCACCACGGAGGGCTCGCGGAGCACGATTCCCTGGTCTTTGACATAAACCAGTGTGTTTGCCGTGCCCAGGTCAATGCCTATGTCGCTTGAGAAAAGTCCCAGTAAATTGTCGAACATCGAAATGATAGAGTTGTGTTAAATCCTGCGAACTGTGGCCCGGGGGAGGCAGGCCTGTGACGGCGGGTGGCCGGAAGATGCACCTCGGGTGTCGTTCGAATCGTGCAAAGTGGTTTTGTGCACGGGCGGCGTCAAGATTTTGTTGGAGCCGACACGAAGAATCTCACGCCATGGCGCTCACGATCGCGTCGCCCATCTCTGTCGTTCCGACCAATCGATTGTCCCCGGTGTGGATGTCCCCCGTGCGAAGCCCTGCGGCAATCACCGAGCGGACGGCCCCCTCGATCTCGGAGGCGGCGGCCTCGAAACCGCCCGAAAAGCGCAGCATCATGGCGACAGAAAGAATTTGCGCTATGGGATTTGCTATCCCCTTTCCGGCAATGTCCGGCGCCGTTCCACCACTCGGCTCATACATGCCGAAGCGCGTGGCTCCGCCGCCTGTCTCTGCCCCGAGGCTGGCACTCGGCAACATGCCGAGCGAACCCGCGATCATGGCCATCTCGTCGCTTAGGATATCCCCGAAAAGATTCTCTGCAAGAACGACATCGAACGATTTTGGATTCTTGATCAATTGCATCGCCGCGTTGTCCACATATAGATGGTTCAAGGCCACCTCGGGATAATCCAGCGCCACTTCGGTCACGATCCGGCGCCACAGGACACCGTTTTGAAGCACATTCGCCTTGTCGATCGAGGTCAGCACCCCGCGCCGCCCCTTCGCGGCCTCGAAGGCGACCTTCGCAATCCGGCGAATCTCCGAGGCTTTGTAAACCATGGTGTCCACCGCGCACTCCTCGCCGTCGCGGGTGGTGATGTGTTTGGGCTCGCCGAAATACAGTCCGCCGGTGAGTTCCCGCACGCAGAGGACATCGAACCCTCCCTCGACGAGTCGCGGATGGATCGGCGAGGCGTGCGTGAGCTCCGGCAGGCAGACGGCGGGGCGGAGATTGGCAAAGAGCCCGAAATGCTTCCTCAGCGGCAACAGCGCCGCGCGCTCGGGTTGCTCGGCCGCGGGAAGCGACTCCCATTTTGGACCGCCCACCGAGCCGAAAAGAATCGCATCCGCCGCTTCGCAGGCTGCGAGCGTTTCGGGGGGCAACGCCCGACCGACCCCGTCAATTGCCGCTCCGCCGACCAATTGATGGTCCAACTCGAGGGGGATGCCGTGTTTTGCGGCGGCGGTTTCAAGCACACGCAGGCCTTCGGTCATCACTTCGGGACCGATGCCGTCGCCGGCAAGCACGGCGACTCGGAAAGTCTTTCGGGAATTCATGGGCGCGCATTTAATCGCCGCTCCACTCCCGAATCAAGCGCAACACTGGGCCAACACACGATTGAATCCCGCGCGCCCCCTGCGCTATGGTCCGCGCCATGTTTCAAGAACACGACTTCCACTACGCCATGGAAAACACCCGCATCGTGGTTCCACCGCGCAGTGCCATCGAGACATTCGGGACCACGCGCTTCCACTTCTCGCTCGTGACCGAACCGCTCGACGAGGTTGAGACCGTCCGCATCCGCTCGGGCACGATCGAGGCGGAACGTCCGAGAATTTTGTCTCCGGTTCACTTCCGTAAGGTCCTGCTGGAGGGCTTCGGCAACGAGGCGCGCGATTTCGCCGATTGGCTCGAGGCGAACCCCGACGCCGCCCGCGTGCTCCGCTACGGCTTCCAATTCCGCAAGACCGACCTCTCGGAAAAGCTCGTCAAGGAGCCCATGGACGAGGCCGTTGAGCGGCTGCGCGAGGAGATTGCAACAGGCGACGACCCTTTCGGCGCCCTGATCGCCGGCGTGGACGATGTCTGGGAGGTCTGCCTCCTCAAATTCTCCATGGAAATGATCCAGCGCTCGGCGGGCGACAACGTGGCGGAATGGAAACGCCGCGGCCTCACCTGATTTCCATGGTTCCATTTTCCAAAAGCAACCCATAGCCTTCACCACTTCTCCGAATGATTCTCAAATCCCTGACCATCCTCGTCATCGTCGCGGCCATCCTTGGCGGCAGCGCGTATTTCATCCACGAACTCTATTACAAGGACCAGAAACTCGACATCCAAGAAGCAACGGCGCAACCCACGCCGACGCCCGAACCCACGCCGGACCCGGGAATTGCGGCCTGGGATGAAATCAAGGACAAGGTCGCGGCACCAACCGTGGAATCCCGCGACATGCTCGCTGTGTTCCTCTCCACCCACCCCTCGGCACCCACCGTGCCGGAGGCGCGCCAGGCCCTCGGCCGCGTGAACCTCGCCCTCTTTAAAAACCCCGAGGCCTCTCCGGGCACCACCGTTTACACCGTCAAAAAAGGCGACTCGCTCGCGCGCATCGCCTCCCAGCTCAAGAGCAACGCCGAACTCATCTTCTGGGCAAACGACCTGCCGAACATCAATCTCCAGATCGGCCAGTCGCTCATCGTCCCCTCGCCGGACACCGCGGTCGTCATCAACCGCTCGAAATCCCTCGTCACCCTCATGAACCACGGCACGTTTTTCAAGGACTACACCCCGATCTCCATTCAACTCCCCGCGAGCGTCTCCACCAGCGAGGTCGATGCCAAGGTCGCCGACCGCATCGCGCTCAAGGGAGACACCCGCGTGGCCTTCGGTCACAAGGATTATCCGGCCACTGAACGCTCGATCCTCGTCAATCCAGGCGCCGTCGTCATCCGCACCCCGCCGACTCCCGCAGAGGACGGCACAACGCCTCCCATGCCTCCGGGCATCGTTCTCTCACCGGAGGATTTCGCCGAACTTTTCGTCCTGGTGAAATCAGGAACCCCCGTGCTCATCAAATAACGCGCGCCATGAACAAACAGACCCTGGATTTCGAAAAACCCGTCGCCGAACTCGAGCAGAAGCTCGCCGAACTCAAAAAACAATCCGAGGAACGCCGCATCGATCTCTCCTCGGAGATCGCCAGCATGCAGGCCAAGATCGAGAACACGCGCACCAACATCTACGGCTCCCTCACCCCCTGGCAACGCGTCCAAATCTCCCGCCACATCGAGCGCCCGTTCTTCCTCGACTACGTTCGCATGGCCTGCACCGACTTCGTGGAACTCAAGGGCGACCGCCTCTTCGGTGACGATCCCTCCATGCCGGGCGGACTGGCGACCATCGATGGCGTCCGCTGCGTCATCATCGGCCAACAAAAAGGCCGCGACACCAAGGAAAACCTCCACCGCAATTTCGGCAGCCCCCACCCGGAGGGCTACCGCAAGGCCCTTCGCCTCATGCGCCTCGCGGAGAAATTCGGCTTCCCGTTCGTCGCGCTTATCGACACCCCCGGCGCCTACCCGGGCATCGGCGCCGAGGAACGCCACATCGCCGAGGCCATCGCCGTCAACATCCGTGACATGATGCTCCTCCGCACCCCGATCGTCTCCGTCGTCATTGGCGAAGGTGGCTCGGGCGGAGCCCTCGGCATCGGTGTCGCAGACCGCGTCCTCATGCTGGAAAACGCCTACTACTCGGTCATCAGCCCCGAGGGATGCGCAGCCATCCTGTGGAAACACCGCAAACACGCCCCGGAGGCGGCAGCGGCACTTAAACTCTGCGCCCCGGACCTCACCGCGATGGGCCTTGTGGACGGCGTCATCCCGGAACCCGTCGGTGGCGCGCATACCGATCCCGAACAAGCCGCGCAAAATCTCAAGCAGGCCGTCTCCAAGGAACTCCACGCCCTCAAGAAAACCCCCATCGACAAACTCCTCGATCAACGCTACGCGAAATTCCGCGCCATGGGCGTCTTCGAGGAATAAGCGCCGCCCGCCGCCGGACTGCCGATGAAGATAATCGACCGCCATGTGTCCTCGAGCGTCCTGCTCACGGCATTCCTCGGCGTGTTGATCCTGAGCCTCGTCCTCGTGCTCGGGAACATCTTCAAGGAACTCCTCAACGTCCTCGTCAACAACCCCGAGGTTCCGATTCTCTCAGTGCTCTGGTTCCTGGCGCTGGTGCTCCCGTTTTCCCTCACCTTCACGATCCCGTGGGGCTTTCTCACTGCGATCCTCCTTGTCTTCGGCCGCATGTCGGCGGACAGCGAACTCATCGCCCTCAAGGCGAACGGCGTCAGCATCCCGCGCACCAGCGCCCCGGTGCTCGTCATCTCCGTCCTCCTCACCCTCGTGTGCTTCTGGATCAATGCGGATGTCGCCCCCCGCTCGGAACAGGCAATGACCCGCGCGATCGTTGACATCGCCACCAGCAACCCCTCCGCCCTCTTCCGTGCGGACGAGATCGTGGACGCCTTTCCCGAGCGCCGCGTCTACGTCGGGTCGAAAAACGGAAATCGTCTCCAGGACATTATCGTCTTCGAGATGGATGACGATTTCCGCGCAGTGAAAATGATCCACGCAGAGGAGGGCGAACTCACGCCGGACATGGAGAATTCCCGCCTCCTCCTCCGCCTCTTCGACGCCCGCTTCGAGCGCCGCGACAAAAGCAACCCGAACGACATCTCGAAAATCCAGCAAGGCATCGTCATGCAAGAGGGCGTCTTCCCCCTCTCGCTGGAGAAGTTTTTCGGGCAACACCAAACAAACCGCCGCCTCAGCTCCTACACCCTTCCCGAACTCTGGGACCTCCTCGCCGACAGCGAGGGCAAGAAACACACCGAGACCCTGGTGGAACTCAACAAACGCTTCTCCGTTTCCCTCTCCTGCATCGCCTTCGCCCTCATCGCCATTCCCCTCGGCGTGACCACCCACCGCAAGGAAACCTCCGTGGGCTTCGCCATCAGTCTTGTTGTGGCCTTCAGCTACTTTTTCTTCATCCTCATGGCGGACACCTTCCGGGGCCATGCGGAGGCATTCCCGTATTTCCTCATCTGGATTCCAAACATCATCTTCATCACCGGCGGGATTTGGCTCTTCCGACGCTTGGCGAGGAACTGACACGATGAGCCGCCGCCACCCCGCCCTGCGCTCTGTATTTCTCCTCTTGGTCGCCGCCCTCTTTGCCTGGGGCTCGATCGCTGCGTGGTTCGAATCCTGGAAAGCGGGCCGCTTGGTCGAACTCAGTGCCAACTCGGAGATCGCCACGCTCCCCTCGGGCAACATGGAATACACCCTTCTCGGCGAGGGCGTGCCGGTGGTCGTCTTCCACACGGCCCCGGGCGGCTACGATCAAGGCGTGGCATTGGCGGGCTTCCTTACGGCCGAGGGCATGGAAATCATCTCACCCTCACGCCCTGGATACCTCGGCACCCCGCTGGCCTCGGGCCACTCGCCCTCGGAGCAGGCGGATGCCGTGTCATGGCTCCTCGAGGAACTCGAGGTCGATCGAGTTGCGGTCCTTGGATTCGGACACGGCGGCCCGGCGGCGCTCGAATTCGCGCGCAAATACTCGCCGCGCATCCACGCGCTTGTTCTCGTTTCCGCCATCACCGCCCGCTCCGACCCCTCCACTCCCTTTCCGCTGGCGATCCTCCGCGCGCTGCGAACCGATTTCCGCTCCTGCCTCTTTGCGGAAACCGCCCGCCGCTCGCCGTCGCGCGCGCTGGCATCCGCCGCACCGTTTCTATCCCCCTCCACACCGGGCGCGGAGACCGACTGGAAGGCTGCCGTCCTCGGGAACCCCGCCCAACTTGACGACTTCCAACAGCTCGCCACCGCCCTCTCGCCAATCTCACCGCGCGAAACAGGCACCGCAAACGACCTCCTCCAGATCGAATCCCTCGCCCCGCTCCAACTGGCGGACATCCGCACTCCCACCCTCGTCGTCCACGGCGCCTTGGACCGTTTCCTTCCCCAAGCCATGGCCCAGGCGACTGCCAATTCCATTCCCGGTGCCGAACTCTTGGTTGTTCCGGATGCCGGACACCTCCCGACCCTCGGACTGCAAGGCGATGCCGTTCGCCGCAACATCATCGGCTTTTTGAAAAAACACACAGCCACCCCGCCGGAGCCCTCCGAATAGCATGCTGGAAAAAAAGTCCACCCTCACCACGCTCCCCTCCGGCCTCCGCATCGCGACCTGCGAAATGCCACACGCAGAGACCGCCGCCATGGGCATCTGGGCCTCGGTCGGCGCGCGCCACGAACCCGCTCCGCTCAACGGCATCTCCCATTTCATCGAACACATGCTCTTCAAGGGCACCGCGAAACGCTCGGCACGCCGCATCATGGACGATGTCGAGGGCATCGGCGGCGACCTCAACGCCTACACCTCGGAGGAGCGCACCTGCTACTACGCCACCGCCGCAGCGGAGTTCTTCCCGCGCATCTGCGATGTCCTCTGCGACATCTACATCAACCCCCGCTTCGCAAAACGCGACATCGACCGCGAACGCGGCGTCATCTCGGAGGAAATCCAGATGTATCGCGACGACCCGTCCTCGCATGTCCAGGACCTCCTCCAAAAAACATTCTGGGCGGGCCACCCCCTCGGCCGCCCGATCACAGGCACCCTCGACTCCATCGCAGGCATGGATGCCGACGCCTTCCGCTCCTACCGCACCTCGCATTACCACGCGCGCAGCACCATCGTCACCGTCTCGGGAAAAATCCGCCACAACGAGGTTGTGGACCGCGTTACGGCGCTGCTCGACTCCCTCCCCGCCGCGAAATCCCCCAAGGCGAAACCCTGCCCGCCGTCGCATCCGCAACCACGCCTTGTGGTCGATGCCATGGATATCCAGCAAACCCAGCTCGCCATGGCCGTCCCCTCGCCGGGCCACTGCGACGAGCAACGCTACGCCTTCCACCTCCTCAACGTGATCCTCGGCGTAAGCTCGTCCTCACGCCTCTTCCAGGAAATCCGCGAAAAGCGCGGCCTGTGCTACTCGGTCAGTTCCCATTGGCTCAACCTCCACGATGGCGGCTACTTGGCCATCTCGGCGGGACTCGACCGCAAAAACATCGAAAAATCCCTCGCCCTCATCCTGGCCCAGTTCGAGAAACTCAGGAACAAACCGGTCGGCCCGACCGAACTCCGGCGTGCGAAGGATTACACCATCGGATCGACCCTCATGGCCCTCGAACGAGCCGCGAGCCAGAACTCACGCCTCGGCGGCAGCATCCTCTCGCAAGGCCATATCGTGCCGCCAGAAACCGTCAACGAGCGCATCCGCGCGGTCACGGCGGATGAAATCCAGTCTGTCGCACGCGAGATTCTCGACCCCTCCCGCATCACGCTCGCTGTCGTCGGCCCGAAACCCGACGAACCACTTTTGAGAAAAATCCTCGGCATATGAATGGCATCCTCTTCGATTGGGATGGAGTTGTGATCGACTCCTCCGCGCAACACGAACGCTCCTGGGAACTCCTCGCGGAGGAAATCGGAAAGCCTCTCCCCGAGGGCCATTTCAAGGCGGGATTCGGCAAAAAGAACCAGGTCATCATTCCCGGCATCCTGCGCTGGGCCGATGATCCGGCGGAGGTGACCACCCTCGCCGACCGCAAAGAGGAAATCTACCGCGCCCTCGTGCGCCAGTCGGGCGTGACCATCCTCCCCGGCGCCCGCGAACTTCTCGAGGCGTTGCAAGCGGAGGGCATCCCCGCCGCCGTGGCCTCATCCACCCCTCGCTTGAACCTCGATGCCATCTTCGCCGCCACAGCACTGGACCGCTTTTTCAAGGCAGTCGTCTGCGGGGACGATGTCATCAACGGCAAACCCGCGCCCGATGTCTTCCTCCTCGCCGCAAGCAAACTCGGCCTCGGGCCCGACGAGTGCCTTGTGATCGAGGACGCGCACGCAGGCATCGAAGCCGCCATCGCCGCTGGCATGCGTGTGCTTGCGGTCGCGACCACCAATCCGCTGGCGGACCTGCACCGCGCCACTGCCGCCGTGGAATCCCTCACGGGAACGACCCCTGCCTCGCTCCGCGCCCTGTTTGCCTGAAAATCTCAGCCGGTCCGCGTGTCGATCGCGTCGCGGAGGGCGTCCCCGAGGAAATTCAACGCAAGCAGGGTGGATGCCATCGCGGCGGCCGGAAACACCAGCAACCACCAGAAACTCCGGAGCGGATTGATCGCTCCCGCCCCGTCGGACAGCAGTGAACCCCAGCTCGCCTGCGGCGCCTGGATGCCCAACCCCAAAAAGCTCAGGAACGATTCGTCGATGATCACCGCGGGGATCGTCAGCGTGAGATAGATCAAAATGATGCCCGCAAGGTTGGGCAGCAGATGGCGGAAAAGGATGCGTGGATGCGACTGCCCGAGGGCAAGGGCGGCAGTCACGAATTGGCGCTCCTTGAGCGACAACACCTGCCCCCTCACGATCCGCGCCATCGTCAGCCACTCGATCACTCCCAGCGTCACCACCAGAATCGCGATGCGGGACGAACCCACAAGCCACTCCCACCCCAGCGAGGACGCCCAATCCTGAAGGCCGGCATTGAACGCATTGATCGCGATCAAAATAAAAATCAACCTCGGCACGGAATACAGGACATCCACCACCCGCATCATGAGGGCATCCACCCGCCCCCCGGCGTATCCGGCCACAAGCCCCCACGTCGTGCCGATGAAGAGCGCGACCGCCGCGCCACAGATTCCCACAAGCAGCGAAATCCGACCGCCTGACAGCACGCGATACAGCACATCCCTGCCGTTCAGATCGGTGCCGAACGGATGCTCCCACGACGGCGGCGCGTATTGAAGCGGGCTTGGCTCCCCGAGCGAGGCGGGCAAAACCCAAGGCCCCGCCACACACGCCAGCGCCATGGCCGCAAGAAACACCGCCGAGACGACCGCTGCGGGATTCGCCCGCACCCGTTGGATCACTCGCGGGTCAAGCATGGGACTTGATCCGGCGGTCCAACAGCCCGTAGGCCACGTCCACCAGCAGGTTGAAACACACCAGCAACAGGCAATAGACGATCACCATACCGCCCAGCAGAAACCCGTCGCGGTTCATGATCGAATGCACAAAAAATCCCCCGGCCCCCGGAATGTGGAACACGGTTTCGACCACGATCGACCCGGTCAGCAAATGCGCGGCGAGCGGGCCGAGATACGACACGACAGGCAAAATCGCGATGCGCAGGGCGTGGCGGTAGACCACCGCCGTCTCCCCCACCCCCTTCGCCCGCGCAGTCCTCACAAAATCCATCTCGAGTGTTTCAACCATGCTCCCGCGCATCAACCGCGCGATCACCGCCGCCGCCGGCGCGGCCAGCGTGAGCGCGGGCAGGATCAAATGCGACACGCCGCCCCATCCGCCGGCAGGCAGCCACCCAAGCGTCAGCGCGAAGAGCAAAATCAACAACGGCCCGGTGATATAGCTCGGCAATGAAATCGCCGCCAACGCCGCGAACATCGCCGCATGGTCGCGCCACGTCCGCCGCCGCATCGCAGCCACCGTGCCAAGCCACACCCCCGCCACCACCGCGATCAAAAACGACATCCCGCCCAGCACCAGCGTCACCGGCAACGTCTGCGCCAGGATTTCGTTCACCGACCGGTTCCGGTATTTCGTGGACAGCCGCAAATCCCCCCGCACCAGATCCCCCAGATACCCGCTGTATTGCTGCCATAGGGAGCCGTCCAACTTGTATTTCGCCAGCAACTGCCGCTCGATCTCCGCGGGAATCTTCCGCTCCCCGTCAAACGGCCCGCCGGGCGATACCCGGATCAACAAAAACGTGATCGTCACCACACAAAACAATACCCCAAGCATCGAGGCCAACCGCTGGATCAATGCCATGACGCCTCCTTCATGATTTGGCGTTGCGCCGGGCGGTGCGCACCCGGTAGAGGCGCTCGGTGAAGCTGCCTTCTTCGACAAAGTTCTTTTCGAGAGTGGCGATCTGGCGATCAAGAAGCGCGCAGGCCACCGCAAGGAGAGCCAGCACGCCGTTGGCGGCGATCTCGGGGTAGGTGGAATGCATGGACGGCGTGGACTCGGTCTTTTCCGCCTGTCCACCGTGTCCATGGCGTCCACTTTGTCCACTGTGCACCGCCCGCGCCCACTCGGCCACATCGTTGGCAGTGGCGGGCCTCGCCGCGATCAACTCCGCACGGCGCGCATCTTCACGAGCCCACTGCGCCAACCCTCGCTGTCGCAGGAAGTCCTCATAATCAAGTCGCAGCTCTTCGAGGCTGGCCCGGGCCACATACGTAAGCTTGAGCTCTGTTTTCTTGGAGGTGCGGCTCGCTTGGCTTCCTTCGGCGATGTTCTGAACCCCGCTGCGAGCCGCCTGCACCATCTGGAAGCTCTTGAGATTCCGGTAACCGCCGTGCCGCGGGATGAGTTGCTCGTGCTTGTTCACTGATTTGTATTCAGCGTCACATTGCTGAGCAGGTCGAACAGTGGTTCATTGATGTAGAAGTTCGTCTTGCCCATCCGTTGTTTTCGCACCAGTCCCGCCGTCGTGAGTTGCTCCAGATACTTGGTGGCCGTCGGACGGGATACTCCAAGCTCGTTTTCGATGAACTCGATTTTCGTGTAGGGGTAGCGGAAAAGATTGTTCAGCAAATCCTGGCTGTAGAGCTTGGGCA
>CAZRLX010000038.1:0-1103 GCA_964601115.1 uncultured Chthoniobacter sp.
ACTACGGATCAGAAGGTTATAGGTTCGAGTCCTATCGGCTGCGCTCTTCTTCCCGAACCCCTTACACCAGAAAATCACGTTCCGTCTTTGTTGGGGTTTACCATTTGCATGGCACTTTTTCCGCAGTGAGTCGGCAACGAGCCATCTGATTTGGCGGGGACAAACGCAACCCCTCAAAAAGGAAGTCGCCATCGATTGGCATACCCCCCCGACAGATGAACCCGCACGTGCTGTAGGACTGCCACGCTTCGCCCAAGGGGATTCTCAAGGTGCCGTTCGTGCTCCCTCTTCGCTTACTCTTTCTCAGAGGCTCCCGCCTCTCCAGCGGTGTTCAATTCTGGGGAACCCGGTAAAAAGCATGACCCGAATTGCCGACTCCTCCCGCGTTGACAGCGGATTCATCTTTCTTAGCCTTGGCAGCACATGCCTATTTCCGCTCAATCGCCCTCTGCGCCCCACTGCCGCCCATTGCGGGAGGCATGTGACATCGTGATGCGGCGATGTGTTCGCTCCACCGTCGCAGTGCTGGCTCTCGCGCTCGCCTCCTGCGCCTCGCAAGGCGACACTCGCGCCTCGCGAATCTCGGTGTATTCCACAGCCTACCTCACCGAGGACAATCGCATCGCCTACACCTCGCACGGTGGCACACGCCCCTCGCCCGCCCCGAAACCCGCCGAAAACTGGACTTGGAACGGCGACGGCATCCTCGGCTCGCCGTCCATCGTGATCAATCTCGGCTCACAGGAAGCCGTATTTTACAAGGGTGGACAGGAAGTCGGGCGAGCGCCGGTGTCCACCGGCCGCGAAGGCTACAGCACCCCGACGGGCTCGTTCAAAGTCATCCAAAAAAACAAAAACCACGTCTCGAACCTCTACGGGGACTACGTCGATTCTTCCGGAACTGTTGTGAAAGCGAACATCGGCGTCAAAACCCACAAGCGCCCCCCCGGCACCTCATTCCGAGGCGCTCCCATGCCCTACTTCATGCGAATCCACGGCGGCATCGGCATGCACGCCGGCTACCTCCCCGGCTACCCGGCATCCCACGGCTGCATCCGCCTGCCCAAAGGCGCCGCGAAACGTTTCTTTGAAAACACCCCGCT
>CAZRLX010000038.1:1203-19232 GCA_964601115.1 uncultured Chthoniobacter sp.
TCTTCTTGCACTCCTGACCCGCCCGCAAAACCTATCCCGCATGCCGCGTCTCCTTGCACTCCTGATTCCCGCACTTCTCTCGATCCACCTCGCCACGGCCGCCCAACCACGCGAGGAATACATCCTCGTCAGCGGCGGCCCGTCCCTCGAGGAGTGGGAAAAATACAAAGACGAACCCCATGACCGCTGGTGGGGCAACTTCATCCGCGCCGCCCGCGTGCGCATCCAGCAAATCCAAAAGGAACACGGCCAGCAAACCCTCATCACCTGGCTCGTGCACAAGCCCAGCTACGCCCGCCGCGCCTCGCGGCAGGACAAGACAGACCTCCTCGCAAACATCATTTCCGTCCGCGACAAATACAACATCCGGCTGGTCTGGTTCGACACCGGAGACGAACTCGTCGCCTACCTCAACAACGGCATGCCGCGCGACACCGTGAAGATCGCGAACTTCGAATACTATGGCCACTCGAACCGCGCATGCTGGATGTTCGACTACAGCAACGAAATCGACAGCGGCTCGAAAAGCTGGCTCCACGAATCGGAGCTGAAATCCATCCGCCGCGGGATTTTTGTCCGCAAGCCTTTCATCAAATCCTGGGGCTGCCACACCGGCGAAAGCATGAGCAAGGCATGGAAAAAAGCCACTGGCACACGCATGATCGGAGCCATCGGCAAGACCGATTACGCCTATGGCCACCTGCGCGGTTGGATCCCCGCCCTCAGCAAGGGTGCCCGATGGGGCGGTTGAGAAAAACGACAACTGTCGTTGAGAAGAAGGGGGGAAGCTACCGGCGGTCGGGGTCGAACCGACACTCCTTGCGGAACGCGATTTTGAGTCGCGCGCGTCTGCCAATTCCGCCACGCCGGCATGCAGAGTGGCGTAATAAAAGGGATGCCCCTCGGATTTGCAATCAGGAAAAACGGCGCGATTTGCCCCCCCTTTGGAGCCCACTGATCCACCCCGCACACTGTAAAATAAATCAGAGGGTCTCGACCTCCCAGCGTAGAAGAGCGCGCCGGGTTTTGCTGAACTCGATCCCGATGAGGTGGACCGGCTCGCCACAGCCCAGATAAGGAGCTGCGTAGTTCTTTTCCTTGATCTGCCGCAGCGCGGAGCCATCCGGCTCGTCGCCCACCAGCTTGAACTCGAAAATGTAAACCCGCCCCGAGAATCGCATCACCATGTCCAACCGGCCCGCATTGCTCGAAGCCTCCACCGTGATTTCCAACCCCAGCGAGGCGAACAACGCATAAAACACGCTCGCGTAGTAACCCTCGTAGCGGGCAATAGGGTTGTTCGCAAACCACTCGTTGGGCAGGCTCGCGTAAAACGCCTTCAGATGCTCTCCCATCCCCTCAAGATCGTTGGCCAGCAGCAGGTCGCCGAGGCGGGATCGGACCATCACGCTCTGTCGCGATTCCGGCGTCCAATCATACAGCAGGCTTGCGCTCAAGCTTTGCTGAACCTCACGGTTCGGGTAGCGCAACCGGTATCGATACTCGCCGAACGCATGGATTTGCTCGGCGATCGTCAAGTAGCCCGCTTGAAACATCAGCGCCTCAGTCGGGATGTTGCCGACATCGAAGGTTCCCAGCAGCGCCGCATCGGTTTGCAACCGCCCCAACTCGGGCAGGAAGACCTTGCGCTGCGACAGAAGCTTCACCAAAAACGTTGGCGTGCCCGTTTCATACCAGTAGGGCCGGAACTCGCGCTTGCTGAACAGCAGCAGCAGATCAAAAGGATTGTAGACCGCCTCGCCGGTCCAGTTGTAGCCGTTATACCACTCCCGGATCTGCCCCCGGTCCAAATCGCCCACCGCCAATTCGGGCGCGAACACCGCGTCAATATCGGCGTCGGTGTAACCGCACAATGCGCTGTATTCGGCATCCACCGTGATGTCGTTGAGGTTGTTGAGCCCCGAAAACAGGCTCACCTTTGAAAATTTGCTCACCCCGGTCAGGAACACGAACTTGATGTGCGGGTCGGCATCCTTCAGCACCGAATACAAATCCTTCAGCCCCTCGCGCATCGCAGTCGCACGCTCGGGATTTTCGATATTGTCCAAAATCGGCTTGTCGTATTCGTCGATCAGCACCACGACCGGCTGCCCGGATTTTTCGCGCGCGGAGCGGATAAGTTGCATGAGGCGCCCGCCCGCGCTGCCGGGGTCGAGTTCAATACCCAGACGCCGGGCATTTTCTCCAAGCAACTCGCCGATTCGCAGTTCGAGTGCCTCCCGCCCCCCGCTGACACTGGCTCCGAAACTGATCCGGACCACCGGATACCGCACCGTCCAATCCCAACGCCCGTCGGCATGAAGCCCTTTGAACAACCCCTCGTTGCCTTCGAAGAGTTCCTTGAGCGTGTCCAGAAAGAGGCTTTTGCCGAAGCGCCGCGGACGCGACAAAAAATAGTATTTCCCCTGCCCGATCAACCGCAGCGCGAAGGCCGTTTTATCCACGTAATAATGCCCCTCCTCGCGGATTTCGCGAAGGTTCTGAATGCCGATAGGCAGCTTTCGACGCGGCAGGGTCACGACCCTTCATCCTACGGAAGCAGGGAATCGAGTCAATGAAGTGGAATGACCATGGCTACCATACTGAAGAGTTCGTCCGCTCCTCAAAAAAACTCCCTACGTATCGAAACGATCGGAAAATGAGGCGAGGGCCGGAATCGAACCGGCGAATGCAGCTTTTGCAGAGCCGTGCCTTACCACTTGGCTACCCCGCCGCCTTGAAAGCAGAAATCACTACACCCGGCCACGCGGAATGACAATCCCCCGATTCAAGAATTTTTCATGCGGCGCGCTCCCGCACGAGCGCGGATGCTTTGCTTGACCCCGTCTGGAGCATCCGATAATTCCCACGCCGTCGTCGCCGTGCGGCGGTCTTTTTGTCCATATCCCATGAGAATCCAACGAATGTTTTTCCACCGCATGGCCCAGCTTCTGGCCGCTGTTTTTTTGGCCGCCACCTTGCCGCTTGAAGCCCAACTTCCCGAACCCGAAGCGCCGATCGTCCGCGATATTGTTGTTGAAACAGTAGGCGCCCCGAGCATCTCCAAGGACCGTGTCCTCGCCAACCTCGCCACCAAGGTCGGCCAACCCTACAGCGAGCGCACCGCCGAGCAGGACGTGCGCGCCCTGTATTCCACAGGCGGCGTGTCGAACGTGCGCCTCTTTGCCGAACCTCTCGGAGACGGCGTGCGCGTTACCGTGCTTCTCCAAGGCCGTCCGGTCATCGAGGAGGTCATCATCGAGGGTGCCGCCCAGATTCCCCTGAACCGCGTCCGCAAGGAAATCACCGTCAAACCGGGCGATGTCGTGGATGAGGAAAAAATCGAGGCCTCCCGCCAAAAAATCCTCACCCTTTACGAGGACCGCAACTACTCGGATGTCGATGTCCAATACCGCGTTCAGGAAATCCCCGGCACCAACCGCTCCCGCGTCGTTATCGCCATCTCCGAGGGCCCGAAACTCGTCGTCAAGCGCATCACCTTCGTCGGCAACGATTCGATCCTCGCCCGCGACCTGCGGAAGGCGATGAAAACAAAGCCGCTCGACATCCTCACCTTCTTCAACAAAAGCGGACGCCTCACCCCCACCCAACTCGAAGAGGACCGCGCCTCCCTCCGCTCGCTCTACCAGAACCGCGGCTTCGCCGACGTCGAAATCCAGGACATCCAGACCGAACCCCTCGCCAAGGACGGCGTGGAACTCGTCGTCACCATCAAGGAAGGCACCCAATACCGCGTGAACCAAGTCATCCTCGATGGCGTGAATGTTGTGCCCGAGAGCGAGATTTCCGGGCTTCTGAAAATGAACGCCGGCCAACTCTTCACGCCCACCGGCATGGGCGACGACATCAAGGCCGTTCGTGATTTCTACGGCACCCGCGGCTACGTCGACACCCTCATCGTTCCCGAGGTCTTCCCTGCAGGCCCAGGCGCAGTGGACCTTTCCTACCGCATCGACGAAGGCGTCCAGTCCTACGTGAACCTCGTCAACATCCAAGGCAACACCCGCACGCAGGACCGCGTCATCCGCCGCGAACTCGCCGTCAAGCCCGGCGATGTCTACGACACCACCCTCGTTGAGGTCAGCAAGAAGCGCCTGGAGAACCTCAACTACTTCTCCCGCGTGGACACCCAACCGACCGACACCATCGTGCCGGGCCGCAAGGACCTGAATGTGATCGTGGAGGAAAAACGCACCGGTTCGTTCAACTTCGGCGCGGGCTTCAGCACGATCGACAGCCTCATCGGCTTCGCGGAACTCCAGCAGTCGAACTTCGACATCCTCAACTGGCCAAACCTCACCGGCGGAGGCCAGCGCTTCCGCGTTCGCGCCCAATACGGCATCCTCCGCAGCGACTTCGTCGTCTCCCTCACCGAGCCCTGGTTCCTCGGCTACAAACTCTCCGCCGGCGTCGAGGCCTACTACCGCAACGCGGACTTCCTTTCGGCGGTCTACGCGCAGGAAAACGCGGGCTTCGCCGTGCAGACCCGCCAACAAGTCTGGCGCGCCCTCTCCGCGCGCACGGAATACCGCTTCGAGCGTGTCGTCATTTACGATGTGGGTGACGACGTCGATCCCCTTGGAAACACCATCTTCGGCGGCTTCAGCGGCGACGGCCAGGTGGGCGATGTCATCAAGGACTCCGAGGGCACCTACTACAAGAGCGCCGTTACCGGCTCGCTCATCTGGGACACCCGCGACAGCCTCTTCCTCACCCGCAGGGGCGAACTCCTCGAACTCACCGGCTTCCTCGGCGGCGGCTTCCTCGGCGGCGATGTTCAGGACTACGGCATCTCCCTCGAAGGCGCGAAATACTTCCCGCTCCCGTGGGACCTCATCTTCCTCGTTAAAGGCCAACTCGCCGTGGTGGATGGCTGGGGCCCCGATCAATCCGGGGATGACGCCGGCTACGGAAATGGCGTGCCGATCTTCGACCGCCTCTACCTCGGTGGCGCGAACAACATGCGCGGTTTCAACTTCCGCGAGGTCGGCCCAGTGGATGAATACGACAACCCCATCGGCGGCAACTCGCTCGCCTACCTTACGCTCGAGGTCACCTTCCCGATCGTCAGCCGCGTGCGCGGCGCGTTCTTCTCGGATGCCGGCTTTGTCAATGCCGACGCCTACGACTTCGGCACCTCCGGCTACAACGTCGACATCGGATTCGGCCTCCGCCTCGACTTGCCAATCGGCCCCATTCGCGTCGATTACGGTATCCCCGTTGTCTACGACACTTGGAACGGCCCCCCCGGCAAGTTCAACTTCAACATCGGCTACCAATTCTAATTCCTCCCTGCGCCAAGCCCCGCGCTTGACCAGGAAGGCATTCGCCATCTACACCAACAACCCACAACTCCACTTCCCTACAGCAAAATCAACATGATCAAATCCACACTCGCCCTCGCCGCCATCGCCCTCGGCACCCTCGCCACCGCTCCCCTCGCCCAGGCCCAAGTCAAGATCGGCATTCTCGACATGAACGGCATCTTCACCCAATACCACCGCACGAAGGATGCCGAGGCGAAGCTCAACGACGCCCGCGCCGCCGCCAAGACCGAACTCGACACACGCCTCGAGACGCTCAAGAAATCGATGGACGAAATCAACAAGCTGAATGCCGATTTCGAGAAGCCCGAACTCAGCAAGGACGCCAAGGAAAAAGCCGCCCGCGCCCGTGACGAGAAGGTCGTCGAGGCCCGCAACCTCGACCGTGAGATCGCCGAATTCCGTGGCACCCGCGAACGCCAACTCCAGGAGCAATTCATTCGCATGCGCAAGGACCTCATCGACGACATCATGAAAATCGTCACCGAGAAGGTCAAAGCCGGCGGCTATGATCTCGTTCTCGACAAGTCCGGCATGAGCATGGGCCAGGTGCCCGTAGTCCTCTACTCGAAAGAAGGCATGGATTTCAGCAGCGAGATCATCGAACTCCTGAACAAGGACGCCGCGAAGACCGCAGCCCCTGCGAAGAAACAATGAAGCTTAGCGACCTCGCCGCGAAGGTGGGTGCGACCTTCGCACCCGAAGCGGGGGACATTGAGATTTCCGGGGTCGCTTCGCTTGCCGACGCCAACCCCGGCGACCTCTCGTTTTTCGGAAATCCGAAATACATCGGCGCCCTGCGCAAATCACGCGCGAGCGCCATTTTGGTCCCCGCGGCGCTCCAAGAGCCACTCACCCCCGCGCTCCTCACCGTCGCCGACCCGGCAGCCGCCTTTGCCGAGATTCTCCCGCTCTTCAGGCCCGCTCCTATCGAGCATCCACCGGGCATCCACCCCACCGCCGTCGTTTCTCCAGAAGCCACCCTCGGCGCGGATTGCTCCATCGGCGCCTTCGCCGTCGTCGAAGCAGGTGCACGCATCGGCGCGCGTTGCGTGCTCGAAGCCCATACCCATATCGGCCGCGAAACCACCCTCGGCGACGATTGCCACCTCTTTCCCCACGCCTCCGTGCGTGAACGCTGCACCCTCGGTAACCGTGTCATTCTCCACAACGGCGTCGTCGTAGGCTCCGATGGCTTCGGCTATGAATTCCGCGAAGGCCGCCAGCAGAAAATCCCGCAAACCGGCACAGTCCAGATCGACGACGATGTCGAGATCGGCGCGAATTCCGCCATCGACCGCGCCCGCTTTGGCCGCACCTGGATCCAGTGCGGCACCAAAATCGACAACCTCGTCCAGATCGGCCACAACGTCACCATCGGCAAACACTGCATCCTCTGCGCCCAGGTGGGCATCTCGGGCAGCACCCGCATCGGCGATTATGTCACCCTCGCCGGCAAGGTCGGCCTCAGCGGTCACATCGAGATCGGCGACCGCGTCATGATCGGCGCCATGTCGGGCCTCGCCAAAAACGTGCCCCCCGACACCATCATGTTCGGCGCCCCCGCCCAACCCATCCGCGAATACAAGGAAAACTACGCCCTCCTGAAAAACATCAGGAAGCTCTACAACCGCGTCAAGGAACTCGAGAAAAAGTCAGTCTGATTCCCTTTGGGCTTCCGGAATGCCGCGCTGCCGAGTCATCGACAGGCATGGGGACCTTCCAATTCCCAACTCCTCGAGACAACGGCATGACAGCGTGGTCAAAAGGTGACCTCTTCTGGCAACCCTGAGGTGGTTTCGAATTGGTCA
Organism: uncultured Chthoniobacter sp.; assembly: GCA_964601115.1. GTDB lineage: Bacteria > Verrucomicrobiota > Verrucomicrobiia > Chthoniobacterales > Terrimicrobiaceae > UBA967. The sequence continues at coordinate 8,360 of CAZRLX010000038.1, forward strand.
GGAATTCAAATCCCTCACATCCCCACCAAAGTGGCGCTACTCTTGCCCCTGCCCTTGGATAGCCAACATCAGCAAAGCGATCGGAAGTGACAAATGCCGAAATCGTCAGAGTGCGCTTGCGTCAACCGATCCGGGAAAAACTGGGAGCGAGAATACCCGACTTTTCGCTCAACCTCATCGGATTTTTGGGTCACTCCTTCCGGCGTGAGAGGGGATTATACCAAAATCTACTTGCGTTTGGACTTTTGGAAATTGGCGCGGCAGCGCCCAGCCTCGGGGAGCGCGCCCGCCCTCGGGTGCCGTTGGGCGCGCCCCGCGCCCGACATGGGGAGCCTCGAGCGGCCTCTGGCCGGATTTTTCCAATCGCCCCGCGAGGGCGCGTGGCGGTGCGCCCGAGGCGGGCGCGCTCCCCGAGACCCATCGAAGCGAAGACATCGGAAAATCCAAAACTTTGGAGACTTTGGTATTAGAGGCGACTATGGTAGTCGCGGGCCAACTTGCGGACGAATGGCGAGAGGTGGCTCATGTATTTCAAGGTAAGAAATTCATCGAGCGTGGATTCTTTTTCCTTCGCCTTGAGGTATCCGTCGTGGGCCAGCCAGTCGACGATTTTTTTCAGGAGTGCATCGCTGGGATGCCGCGTTCCATTTTCGATCTTGACCCATCCGGGCGTGGAAACAAACCCCTGCATGCCTATTGCTTCTTGTGATAGTCCCAAGGAACGACGGATGTGTCGCAGTCGTTTGCCCAGTTGATTGTCGCCCATAAATGTCGTGTTGCTGATCATGAAATAGCAGGCAAAGGCCTCTTCTATGTCATGGCTTGTTCAGTAACGGACGGTGATTATTTTGTGTGACGCCGTCAGGATGGGAATGCTCCAAGCGAATCAACCCGTTGTCTTCCTGAGCTTTGACCAAGACAGCCCCAGTGGGATTGAGCCTTGTTCGCACCAACCAGATGCCGCCACTGATCAACAACAGCGCGGCAGCCAGCCAAGTTTCCGGCTCGGGCACGGGAATCACTTCGTATTGGAAGCCGCTGCCGAGGCCGAGTTGGAAGCCTGTTCCCACAAAGCTGCTGCCGAAGTCGCTGTAGAAGCTGATCCGATCAAGCTCTCCGCTGCCCAGTGCCCGGTTGAAATAAATCTGGTCCGTGTTGTTCCCGGTCCCGCCGTTCCACAGCGTCGTGCCCGTCCAGTTGTGCACCGCAAGCGTGTAGTTCCCCATGAACAAATCCGCAAAGATCGCCACCACGCTGCCCGTGCCGAGGTCGATCACCGAATTCGCCGAGAGCGTCAGCGCGCCGATCGTGTCGGTCACATTGCCGCTGAATGCCAGCGTGCCGCCGGCGAGTTCGATGGTGGTCGAGTTTCCGATCGCGTTGCTGGCTCCCACGAGGAGCGAGCCGCCGTTGACCTTGATGGCGCCGGTGCTGGCCAGCGCGCCCGAGGCGTTGGCTTGCAGTGTGCCGGAGTTGACCACTGTGTTTCCGGTGAATGTATTGGCGGCATTGAGTGTCAGTGTGCCGGTGCCGTTTTGAGTCACCGACCCTGTGCCGCTGATCACATTTTCGACAGTGAGGGCATCCGAACGATTGAACACCAACGCGCCGTTGTTGGTGACGCCGTAAATGGACCCGTTCAGCTTGCCGGTCGTTCCTCCCGCTCCGATCTGAAGCGTGCCAGCGTTGATCACCGTAGTTCCAAGATAATTGTTCTGGCTGCCGGACAGCACCAAGGTGCCGCTTCCCAACTTGGCCAATCCGCTCCCGCCGCCACCACCCACAACAAGGTTGCCGCTGAGGGTCAGCGTGTCGTCCGCACCCACATTGAAGCGGATGTCACCGGCACCGGCGGCTCCCAATCTCATGTCCAACTCTCCTGAAATGGTTCCGGTATTGGTGCCGTCCAGATCGAGTTGCACGGTTTTGAATCCAACCCCAAAGTTGCCGTAGGAGATTTTGTTGGAAAGAGACAAGCCATCCGCCCCGAGTTCCAATGTGGCCACCCCGCGGATAATATTGATCTGGTTGGTGCCCAATCCGCCGCTGCTCGTAATAACAATCGTTCCGTTTTCCAGGGATGTCTGTCCTGTGTAGGAATTGCTGTTGGAAAGCGTGAGCGTGCCGGTGCCGTTTTTGGTGAGGCTGCCGACTCCGCTGATGACGCCGGAGAGCGTGGTGTTCGTGTTGTCGAAGCCAAGCGTGAGCGTGGACCCTGACGCCAATGTGACATTCCCGGCGCCGGCGATGGAGCCAATCACCTCGCTGGCAGTGAAGTTCACCCCCGCCCCGCTGGCGATTATGATCGCTCCGGTATTCGAGATGGCATTCCCGCCGCTCAGAGTCAATGTGCCACCATTGACCGTGGTCGCTCCGGCGTAGGTGTTGGTGCCTGAGAGCGTGAGTTGGTTTGTGCCATTCTTGGTGAGCCCCCCCGATCCGGAAATCGCGCCTCCGATCGTGATGTCGCCCGTGCTCGCATCGACCGTGCGCGTGGCGGCGAAGGCCAAGTCGGTATTGAGCGTTTGGGAATTGAGCGAGTTGTTGATGATCAAGCCATTGACAGTGAGCGCCATGCCCCCGCTGGCACCGGCGGATCCGGCGTTGGCGGCCAGCGTGTAGGCCCCTGCGCCATTGCGGAATTCGATGTTATTCACGGTGGTCAGTGTGCCGTTAGAGATATTGTTGGTCGCCGTGCCACCGGTTCCGGAGAAGGCGATCGTGTCACCCTCGGTGACTGCGGGAGTGAAGCCTGTGTCCCAATTGCCGGTGCCTCCTGTCCATGCCGGATCGCCTGCCGCGGTGTAACTCAAGCGAATAATGCCGCCGCTCGGGTTGCTGAAGGACCAAGTGCCGGTTCGGTTCCCTGCCGCGATGCCAAAGTTGGTGAAATCGATCGCAAAATTCCCTGCCGAAAACCCGCTTGCGCTGTTGGCGCTGATGATGTCCCAAGAGTAGCTGGCCGCATTGTCCCAGTCCCCCGGCGTGCCGTAGGCGTAGACGGTCAACAATCCCGACGAGGTCAACGCTCCGGTGCTGGTGATCTGGTCCCATCCCGAGCCAGCCGAGCCGCTCGCGGTGTTGAGCGTCCAGTTGTATCCACCGCCATTGATGGTGATCGACGAGGTGCCGAAGCTGTCTGCGACGGCTGTGGTGCCGGGGGAAATGGTGCCGCCCGAGTTGATCACCAGACCGCTGTTGGCGATGTTGCCGTCGATCTGCAGGGTGCCGGTATTGATTGTTGTGCTGCCGCTGTAGGTGTTGTCTGCCGTCAGCACAGTGGTGCCACTGCCATTTTGAAGGAACCCGCCGGTGCCGGTGATTGCCGATCCGCTGAAATCCGTGCCTTGGGTCACCGTGTTGGTGCGGTTGATGGAAAACACGCCCCCCGATCCGGTGCTGATCGCGCTGCTTGTGGAAAGTGTTCCAGCTGTCCCCCCGGCCCCCAGTTGGAGGGTCCCCGCTGTGACTGCGGTCGAGCCTGTGAAGGTATTGGCGCCGGTCAGAATCATCGACCCCGTGCCATTGACAGTCACCCCGCCCGTCCCGACCACCGCTGAAGTGATCCTCTGAGTGGCGCTGGAGGAATACGAAAATGTCCCGTTGGTCGTGAGGATCGAACTGTATGTTCCCCCGGCCAGTGTGGCGCTGCCTCCGATATCCAGCGTGCCCTGATCCACCGTAACACTGTAATTGCCAAAGGTGGATGTCGTAATCGACATTGTGCCCGTGCCGTTTTTGGTGATATTAATATTAAAAAAATAGCTCGATGCCAACAAGTCAACGTCATCGGAACCGTCGGCTACATTGAATTCCACCGTGCCGTTGCCGAGGATCCCGTTGAGGCGCGCTCCATTTGTCGTGGTCATCACATTTTGCAGCCCACCTTGCGTAACAATCCGGTGGTAGGCCGGTGGTGCCGTCGATAACAGCATATCTCCCTGGGACCACTCCAAGGTCCCGCCTCCAGTGCTACCAAAGGTGTATGTTTTGTTTGCTGAATTGACACGATTTTCACCCCCCACATCCGAGTGGATCACGAGCGTTGAGCCGTTGTTGATAAAGAAGTCATTGGATGAAGTCAGGATCAGCCTGAAGTTGGTCCCGCCGTTGGTTAGCAGGTTTTCCAAGCGCAGTGTGCCACCATTGACCGTGGTGGACCCGGAATAGGTGCTGGCCATTGACACCGCAAGCGTGCCACTCCCGGTTTTCGTGAGCCCGTTTATTCCGCCAAGCCTGGGAACGATCGTGGCGTAGCTGCTATCGACGGTGATGTTTCCTGTGAACGCAATGACGGTTTGGTTCGCACCAGCCAGCGTGATATTGCCGGAGGCTGATCCGAAGATGATCGAGTTGGCTCTGCCAGTGCCCGAGACGATCACTGTGCCGGCACCAAGACCATTCGAACCAGTCCCGAAAAATACAGGATCCGAGTTCGTGGTGTTGGTGGTGCCAGAGAGCACAGCGGTTCCGGCAGATGAGGTGCTCCAGCCCTGAGTGGAGTTGTTCGTGGTCGGCGCGGACCATGTGCCGCCTGCCGTGCCAAACCCCGCCGTGGAATCATTCGTATCCCAGTAGTAGGTCGCCGCCTTGGAGGGGATAGTTGAAAACAGGAGAAGCATCGCGACCAACGATGCGACTCCAAACGCTCTGACTGCGCCCCAAGATTGCGGCAATTCGCTTAAGAACGTTGCTTCGCTGTGTGATTTGGGGTTCATGCTGGGAGAAAGAATCGGTGAGTTGAACGGGAAATGAGATGGAATATTTATCGCAGGTTATTCATCTCGTGATTTTTATGTTTCAGAATTACCGTCTTGTTTTCTGGAGGCATGTGTGGCGCGGGCTCGTGGCCCGCACCACATGTCCTCTACCAACAAAGGGTTATTCAGCGGCTTCAGGCGCAGGTTGTGCGGTTTTGGGTTTGGCGGGCTTGCGTGTGGAGAACTCCTCCAAGCTCAGGGAGCCGTTCTTGTCGGTATCGATGCGACCGAAGAGTTTGTCGGCCTTTTCCGGGTTTTTGGATTTGGCTTTGAATTCCTCCAAGCTGATCGACCCGTTTTTGTCGGCGTCGAAGTTGTTGAATTGCTTTTGCTTCTTGGCCGCTTCTTCGTCTTGCGCATGGCTGAGGGCGGCGCCCATGATGGTGATGGCGGCGATCGTCGCGGTCAGGGTGGTTTTTTTCATTTTGTTTTTGTGGGTTTTTTCTGTTGTTTGGGGTTGATGGTGAGCTGATTGTCAGAAAGTCACAGCGATCCGGTCCAGGCGCGTAGCCTGCAGTCACCGTGAACCGCATTCGCTTGGGAAGTGCCAAGCATGGCGAAGGGGCGGACAACGATTGGGGAGGAAGCCACGAAAAAGAGGGTGGAATTCATGGAGGATGATGGGGGTGGATGGAATTGGTCTCACATTTCAGAACGACTGCCCGGCGCGAATCTCAACAGGCTTGGGGATTTTTTTTGAAAAAATCTGATTTTTTTGATTTTTTATATAAAATATTAATTTATATGATATTATATAAATAAATCGACCTTCGAATGACGCCTTGATGGGAGTTCAGAAAAAATTCTAAAAAAAACTGCACCTCAAACGATGAGGGCAAGGCAGCGGGCGTTCGGAACAACGCGATGCGGGGCCAATCAAGTGCCGACGGGGACCAAGGGACAGGTTGCTCTCCGCGGGATTGCAGCGGATTGTTTTTTCACTGATGCTGCATTTCCGTTTAGGTTTTCTTGTCGGCATCGTTAGATTGAAAGATGCGTTACCCTCTGACACCCCGAAAAACCTCCCCCGGGTTCACTTTGATCGAAATGCTTATTGTGATCGCCGTTTTGGGAATCTTGGCCTCCTTTGCGATTCCTATGGTCCAAAATGCTTCGACCAGTGCACTGCGCACACAGAGTGCAAACAACCTGAGGACACTCTTTACTGCCTGCAACAACTTTTCTCGGGACAACAACATGTATTTGCCCAGTGCATTTACTCAGGCGAATCCGGAGCTGGGGCGTGCGCAGAGCAGTTGGCGGAACCAGCTGGTCGATGGGGGTTACCTTGGCAATGCCAATCAGGGGGGGAATTTTCCAGCAAACTACAAAGTGCTGGGATCCCCAATTCAGTGGAGAGAGCAACCGCAACTAACGATTAAACGCAAGCCCACCCCATTTTATCCCACCTATGGGATGAATTATGTGTTGAGCAGTATCACGGGGAACCAGACGCAAACTGTCAAGTCATTGGCCATTAAGTCTCCATCCCGAACACTTTTATTTTCCGAGGGACAGCTCGCGAGCGGAGCGAAGTCTTTCAATGTCGGGGTTACCCCATGGGCCCTTCCCAATAACGTGGGGGACGATGGCATTGTCACTTTTATCTATGCGGATGGCCATCTGGGGCAGATGAAAATAGAAGATTTTCCCACCACAGATTACAACAGGTCAGGTTCGGACAGTTGGTATTTTTGGAACGGGGTGGAGTAGTTTTTACCACGCCCTCTTGAGTCAAGCAGGCATCAATCTGTTTTTTCGATTAATAAAATAATATGCATATTACATCCGCCATACTAAAAAAGGCATTTGCCACGCGTGCGTTGTCGCTGCGACAGCCTGATGCCAGAAGAGAAATTTCCTCAGGAGGAGAGCCCGGTGAATGCCTTGTGGTTTTGGAGAGTCAGAGCTTGGTCCCTTCGCGAGCGGTGGCTGCCCTGCCCAACCTCGCACTACATTTGATGAGCTGGGCCCAGGCCTGTCGAAAACTCATCCTGCCAGTGGTATTCCTTTGCCAGCTTGCCGCCGTGCGAGCTGAAGCCACTGCAAATCAAGGAGAATCGCTGACATTGCCCATCATGGAAGGCGAATATTGGTGGGCTGGGATCAGCGCCAAAGGGCACGAGATGCCCTACGACGCCTCCTCCGATGTCAGCCACGATCTCTATGGCAACAACTTTGGCAATCAGGCGCAACCCCTGCTGCTGTCCTCCAAAGGGCGGTATATTTGGAGCGACAGCCCGATTGCATACACCTTCAAGGACGGGAAAATCACAGTCACCACACGGTCCGGAACGATTGAAACGGGGAACCACGGGGACACCCTCTCCGACGTGTATCGATTTGTTTCCCAGACGTTCTTCCCGTCCGATGGGCGGATTCCGGATCCGCTCCTGTTTACCCATCCCCAATACAACACCTGGATCGAGTTGATGTATGATCAAAACGAGGCGGCCATTCTGGAGTATGCCCGCTCGATCATCGCAAACGGCTATCCCCCAGGTGTTCTGATGATCGATGACAACTGGCAGGAGGACTACGGCACTTGGGAGTTCTCCGCTCGGCGCTTCAAAGACCCCAAAGGAATGATCAATGAACTGCACAAGATGGGGTTCAAGGTCATGCTTTGGGTTTGCCCATTTGTTTCAGCGGATTCCGAAGACTTCAGACACCTTGCAAAAGAGGGGCTGTTGCTCTTGGATCCGCAGAAAACGCAGGACATTCTCTGGGCCAACACACGAAACAAAGCTGCGGTCATCCGGTGGTGGAACGGAGCCAGCGCGTGCCTCGACCTTAGCAACCCAAAGGCCATGAAGTGGTTCAAGGAGCGATTGGACCATCTTGTCAAGGAATACGGGGTGGACGGCTTCAAGTTTGATGCCGGCGACGCGGATTTCTACAACCGCGGGGTCGTTTCCTGGAAAAGTGAGGCGATTCCGAACGACCATACCCGTTTTTTCGCGGAGGTGGGCTTGCATTATCCGCTCAACGAATACCGCGCCTCGTGGAAAATGGCCGGCCTGCCGCTGGCCCAGCGCCTTCGTGACAAGGGGCACGAATGGAAAGACCTGCAAAAGCTCATCCCCGACCAAATGTCCCAGAGTGTGATGGGATATGCCTACACCTGCCCGGACATGATCGGCGGAGGCGAGTATCAGTCGTTTCTCAATTCCTCCACGATCGATGAGGAGCTGGTTGTGCGATCCGCCCAAGTGCATGCGCTGATGCCCATGATGCAATTTTCGGCGGCACCTTGGCGTGTGCTCTCCAAAGAAAACAACCGGATCTGCAGGAAAATGGCCGAACTGCATTTGAAATACGGGGATCTGATCCTGAAACTGTCGAAAGAATCCGCAAAAACCGGCGAACCGATTGTCAAGCCCATGGAATTTGCCTTTCCCAATCAAGGCTACGCCATGATCAACGATCAGTTCGTGCTGGGTGACGGGATAATTGTCGCTCCCGTGGTGGAGAAGGGTGCACGCTCCCGCCAGGTCACATTGCCTCCGGGCTCGTGGACAGCAGACGATGGCACCACCTACGAGGGTGGAAAAGTGATCGAGATCGAGGTGCCGCTGGAGCGACTCCCTTACTTCACAAAAAATTGACCCGATTCAACGCAACGCTTCCCAAACAATGAAAAAAAGAAAGCCCTTCCACGCTCTTGGAGCCTTTGCCGCCCTGGCTCTTGCGAGTTCATTGCAAGCGGAACTTCCTGATCTCTCGAAGATGAATATTTTGTTCATCTGTCCCGAGGATTGGTCCACCGAGGCCATCGGGGCCTATGGAAACAAACAGGTGATCACGCCAAACATCGACCAACTGGCGACCCGGAGCACCCTGTTCACCAAGGCGTATTGCCAGGCACCCGTGTGCAACCCCTCCAGAAGTTCGTTCCTCACCGGCCTGAGACCAGAAACGAGCGGCGTTTTTGGCAATGACGACAAATTCGAGGAGAGCATCCCCGAATGGGCCACCACGATTGGAGAAACACTGAAAGCCCATTCCATTCAAACATATATGATTGGCAAGTTGTTCCACCACACGTGGGAGGCGGAGAAACAGACCAATGCTTTTGACGCCATCTTCAACGACCCTCCCAAAGGATACCCCGGCAACGTCCTAAAGTATACCAAGCCCAAGGGAACACCTCAAAACCCGCCAAAAAATTGGACTTATTCGCCAAATCCCGAGTGGGACAAAAAAATGGTGGAGGCCATGGCAAAGCGCAAGGAACTCTGGAGCGATGCGGAAAAAGGCTCCAAACAATGGCACGACGGACGCCGGGTCTTTCAAGACCTCAGTGCCGAAGTGGTTGGCGACAGCGGAGATATCGAGGAACGTAACCCCGATGGGATCATGGCACGCGTGGTCGCCAACGTGATCAGGGAACAGGCTCAACGCGGGCAGCAATTTTTCCTCACGTTCGGCCCCAGCCGCCCCCACACCCCGCTCCGTGTGCCAAAAAAGTATCTCGACATGTATGACCCCGAGACCTTGAAGCTCACGGAGGCCACAGAGGACAAGGATCGCAACGTGCCGCCGGTTGCAAAGCGGTTTGGCCGGAACTGGGATTTGTTCAAAATCCGCAAAGCCACCCCAGAAGGCGAACGGGAGGCGCTTCACGCCTACTATGCCTGCGCGACCTTTGTGGATGCACAGATCGGGCTTGTGATCAACGCATTGGAAGAGGCAGGCATTGCCGACAAGACGATCGTGATCTTCACCTCGGATCACGGATTTCACCTCGGCGAGCACGGCATGTGGAGCAAGCTCAGCCTCTTCGAGCAATCCACCCGCGTGCCGTTCGTGGTCAAGATTCCAGGGGTCACAAAAGGCGAAGTCAGCGACGCCATCATCGAGTTGGTGGATCTTTACCCCACCATCTGCGACATCCTCGATCTCCCCTTGCCCCACGATAAACTCGAAGGAGTGTCGATTCTGCCGGTCATTGAGGACCCGAAACGCAAGTGGAAACAGGCCGCATTTACTGTCTGCAAGCAAGGCAAATATCTGGGACGCTCCGTGCGAACCCACTCGCACCGTTACACCGAGTGGGTGGAATTCGAAGCCGGGAACAAAGCGACAGGCCCGGCAACATTTGTTGAACTCTACGATTTGGAGACAGACCGCTGGGAGCAAAACAATCTCGCCGGTTTGCAGGACCACGCACAAAGGCAACAGGAAATGGCGAATATTCTCGCTTATGGATGGCAAGCCGCTCTGCCTGAGGAAGATTGATCCTCACGCCATGCTTGTTCAGCGATGAACAATGAAACAGTCACCCGATCCTGACCGGATCGTCTTCATCCCAAATCCAGCGGAATTGACCACAGTGCACACAAGAACACGGAGGACAAAGATTCACCCCCGGCGGGTTTGGGGTGTCGGTTCCCGCTCCCGGGGCTTTTCTTTGGTCGAAACCACACTCGCCATCGGCTTGTTTGCCTTCGTGATCCTTCCTATCGTGGGCTTGATGCAGACCGGGATGTTTACTTTTCGGAACTCCGTGGATCGTAGCGCTGGCATCAATATTTCAAATCGGCTGATGGACGAGTTGTCGAACACGTCATTTTCTAATTTGCCAACCGCTGAAACAACCGATTTTATATTTTATAACAACACGTTGCAGGAAGTTTCAAATCCCACCGAGGCGATCTATGTCGCCCGGCGCGACATTTATATCGGGATGCCGATGCCTAATGTTCCCCGGACCAATAACAACGCATTAAGAGTGCGGGTCAGGGTGGTGAGACAGCCTGCCAATACCCATGAGCAAACCGATTCGTGGTGGGATCAGAATGTTTCCGCTCAGGAGTTTGTGCGTTACATTCCACGTTCCGATAGTTTGCGAAATGACTAAGCAGCATACAACGACAAGGCATCGGCCCGCCCACGGACAAGCCGCATTCTCGCTGCTCGAATTGATGGCCGCGATTGCCATTTTCACCATCGTCATGGTGTTGCTGGCCAGCATCGCTTCGCATGTGCAGGATTCCTTTCGATTTGTGAAGGACAAATCCTCCCGTTTCCGTGCGGCACGCACCGCGTTCGAGTCCATGAAAAGCACGCTGGCTCAAGCAACTCTGAATCCCTACTGGGACTACGACAAC
>CAZRLX010000039.1:0-19096 GCA_964601115.1 uncultured Chthoniobacter sp.
GGCGAGGTAGGATCCGTCTTGGCCGGTGATGCCTGTGATGAGTGCTTTTTTCATGGAATCGGAAAATCTTGTGTTGGGTCTATCTGGATTGAGGGGGGAAACCCTGCATTTTGCTGGTGGAAATGACAAGCGGTCAATTTGGGTCGGAAGGGGCTTCCAGCGTGTGTTTGACGGGTGGCGATCCGCGGGCAGAATCACCGGTGTGCTGACCGAGGTGCGGATGAGTCGATTCCGGTGTTTCGAGGTCCTGGAGTTTTTTCCCGGGGCCGGGCGGACATATGTCGTCGGCAGGAATGCTCAGGGGAAGACGTCGATTCTCGAGGCGGTGTGTGTGTTGCTGAGGTTGCAGTCCCCCCGCACCTCCCAACCCTCCGATATGTTTCTCGGCGGGGAGGGCGGTTTTGCACTTGGCGGAAGGTTCGGCGACACGCATCTGGAATACCGCCAGTCGGTGCGGGGTCGGAGTCTTTTGCTTGATTCCAAGCCGCAGTCGAAGCCTGACGACTATCTCGCAACAGCGCGGTTGACGTGGTTTTCGAATGCCGATTTGGAATTGGTGAACGGCTCCGGTGCCCCGCGCCGTCGGTATCTGGATTTCCTCGGGATGCAAGCGGTGCCCGGATACAGGCAGACCCTTCGCTCCTACGAGCGGGCCTTGCGGGCCAGAAACGCGTTGTTGAAAGAGGGGCGTCCGAGGGTCGAGGTGGATGCCTTTACACCGGTGCTTGTGGAAACCGGCGGGGTGTTGCTGGAAGCGAGGGCGAGGCTGACGGCAAATCTGGCATCCGATCTCGCCGAGGCGTGTCGGATGATCAGCGGGGGTGGGGACGAGTTGCGTGTTGTTTACAAGCCCGGCTGCGAAGGGGATTTCGGCGAGGCCCTGGCGGGGTCACGTGGCCGTGAGGAACGGCTTCGCCAAACGGTCTGCGGTCCGCACCGCGACGATCTCGAGTTGGTTTTGAACGGCCTGAAGGCGGCATCCTTCGCCTCCGAGGGGCAACAGCGCACGATCGCGCTGGCATTGAAAATCGCGCAGGCGCGGCATTTGCATGCCTTGCACGGAACGCCCCCGCTCCTCCTGCTCGACGATATCTTTGGGGAGCTTGATGCCGGCAGGCGGAATCTGCTTCTGGCGGCCTTGCCCCAAGGTGCCCAGACAATCATCACGACCACCTTTCTTGATTGGATGCAGCCCGGTGGAGAGGATCGCGTCTATCGGCTCGAGTTGGGTAAATTATCCGAAGGCAATTGATGCCCACCTTTGGAATCCGGCAAAAATTTGGCCGATCGGACAAAAAAGTTGCGGGTTCGAGCGGGGAGGGTGGGATCAGACTCCGGCGACGCGGAAGCCTTCTTTTTCGAAAAAGGCGCGGGCGGATTGGGGGTTGTCGCCTTGGAGTTCGATCTCGCGGCCGCGCACGGTGCCTCCGCAGCCGCAGGATTGGCGGGCTTTTTTGGCGAGGCGTTCGATGTCGGAGCTGGAAAAATGGGTGGCGAAGTCCGAGACGATGACGACTGTTTTTCCGCCGCGGTTGGACTTTTCGCGGCGGAGGACAACGCGTCCGTTTTTCGTCGGGGGGGCTTCTGGGAGAATCGGCTCGGCGGGGCCTTCCGGCAGGTTGTCGAGGGCGAGGGAGGCGAAGGGGGACTGGAGGGCCGATTGGTTGCCCGAGGTGTCGATGCGGGACTTTTTCATGGCGGGGTGGATCAGGGGGCGAAAAACGGCGGCAGCAAATACACGCGGCCCGGCTCGAGGGTATATTTTTTGCCGGGAAGGTCGATCTGGAGAGTCGTGGCAGTCGATTCGCCAAAGAACCGGAGGATGCGGTCGAAGCTGTAGGTCCGCATGTAGCGCACGACCTCGGCATCGGGTTGGCCGGCGAATTCGCGGGCCTTGTCGTAGGCGTCCTCGACATAGCCGAGTTGGTCGACGAGTTTCGCCGCGAGGGCGTCTGTGCCGCTGAGGATGCGTCCATCGGCCGGACCCTCGCGGAGGGTTTGGGCATTGATGCCGCGGGCCTCGGAGACGATGCCCAGGAAACGGTCGTAGCTTTGCATGACGAGGCTCTGAACGTATTCCTGCTCCTCGGGGGTCATCTCGCGCGCTCCGTTGAGCATGTCCTTGAATTTGCCGCTTTTGAAGACCACGGATTCGAGGCCGATTTTTCCAAAAAGGTTCCGGTAGTTGAGGGTGGAAATAATGACGCCGATGCTGCCGGTGAATGTCGTGTCGTTGCACATGATCCAGTTAGCCCCGCAGGCCATGTAGTAGGCGCCCGAGGCGCCGATGGCGTTGAAATAGACGACAGCCGGCTTGCTGAAGCGGAACTTGCGGAGGGCGTGGAAGAGGACATCCGAGGCGGTGATTTCGCCGCCGGGGGAATCGACATCCAGCACAATGGCCTTCACCTCGGGGTCCGCCTCCGCCTGGGCGAGGGCGTTTTTGATATCCTCCACCATGTCGAGGCCCAGCGGGCCCTCGGAGCCGAAGCCGATGATTCCGTGGATCGGGATGACGGCGATCTTGGCGTGTCGATTCGAGCCCGGTTGGATGAGTTCCTCCTCGAAGGAGTGGGGTGGCATGGCCTGTCCGGCAGCGACATGGATCGCCTGCTTTGTGCCCAGGGCCGCAACGAGGAGGAAGTTCACAAGCATGCTCAAGCAGACCGCAACGAGGAGAAAGGCAAGGAGGCAGCCGGATTTTTTCATGTGGGCGGAAGGTGCAGAAATTCGATTTGCATGACAAGGGTGGAAAAACCCTGCGGGTGGCGGCGCGAGGGCTTGCCGGTGGGAGGTGGTGCGGGGATAGTCCGCGCATGTTTGTGAGAGTCCTGCCCGACCAAGCCGCCGGGCGCATGTTGGATTACCGCGTGCCAGGGCCGATGGAGGCCTTGGTGGGAATCGGGTCCCGCGTGCGCGTGCCGGTGCGAACGAGATTGCTCACTGGGACGGTGATCGGGGTGATGGACGAATGCGAGTTCGAGAGCGTGCGGGATATCGCCGCGTTGCTTGATGAGAAGCCGATGATCCGTCCGGCGTTGCTCGATCTCGCGGCGTGGATTGCCGATTATTACTGCTGTCCGCTGGAGACCGCCGTGCGTGGCGTGTTGCCTGTTGCGGTGCGCGACGGGAAGGTCGGCGCGAAAACTCAGAATGCCGCCCGGGTTGCTCGCGAGATCGGAAATGACGAGTTGGCGAAGCTGGAGAAAAAGGCCCCGAGGCAGGCTGATGCGCTGAGGGTCTTGATCGAGGCCGGAGGCGGGCCGATGGCAGTGACGCTCGCGGCAGCGAAGGCCGGGGTGTCCGAGAGTGTCTTTCGCGCATTGGAAAAAAACGGGCTTGTTGTGATTGACGCGATGAAAGTCGCGAGGAATCCCTATGCCGAGCGGTTTGTCGCGGGGGCCGAGTTGGTGCTGAACGCCGAACAGGTCGAGGCGATGAAAGCCGTCGAGGCCGAAATGGAGCGGCCCGAAAAACCGATCCTGCTTTTCGGGGTGACCGGTTCCGGCAAGACGGAGATCTATCTGCGAGCGATCCGGCGGGCGGTGGATGCCGGGAAGACCGCGTTGGTGTTGGTGCCCGAGATCGCGCTCACGCCGCAGACGGTCGAGCGGTTCAAGTCCCGCTTCGCCGACATGCAGGATGCGATCGCGGTGATGCACAGTCATTTGTCCGAGGGCGAGAGGTATGACGAGTGGCATAAAATCCACAGCGGCGAGGCGCGGATCGTGATCGGGGCGCGGAGTTCGATTTTCGCGCCGGTCGAGAATCCCGGGATCATCATCGTCGACGAGGAGCACGAGAGTTCCTACAAGCAGGACGAGGCGCCGCGCTACAACGCCAGGGATCTCGCCGTGCTGCGCGGCAAGCGCGAAGGCGCGGCGGTGTTGCTCGGCAGCGCCACGCCCTCGCTCGAGAGTTGGCACAACGCCCAATCGGGAAAATACCGGCTCGTGCGGTTGAACCAGCGGGTCGACGACAAGAGCATGCCTGTGGTGCGGGTGATCGACCTGCGCAGGCCCGCGAGGAACGATCCCGAGGGTGGCATTCTTTCACGCGCGCTACGGGAGGCGATCGAGGGGCGCATGGGCAAAGGCGAGCAGTCGATTTTGTTTTTGAACCGGCGAGGGTTTTCCACATCGATGCTGTGCGAGGTGTGCGGGCATGTGTGCGAGTGTCCCGATTGCAGTGTGTCGCTCACCTACCACCGCGCCGCCGAGCGCCTGGTGTGCCACATCTGCGGCCACAACCGGCGCGCGCCCAAGGCGTGTCCCAAGTGTGCCGATCCCAAGATCAGGCATTCCGGCACAGGCACGCAGAAGGTAGAGGAGGCGCTCAACAAAATCTTCCCGAAGGCACGGATCGCGCGGATGGATGCCGATTCCATGACGCGCAAGGAGGCGTATCGGGAGACGCTCGGGGCGTTCAAGGAAGGGCGGTTGGATATCCTTGTCGGGACGCAGATGATCGCCAAGGGGCTGCATTTTCCGAATGTCACGCTGGTGGGGATCGTGAATGCCGACCTTGGGTTGCACATTCCCGACTTCCGTGCCGGCGAGCGGGTGTTCCAGCTCCTCACGCAGGTCGCCGGGCGCGCCGGGAGGGGGGAGATGGAGGGCGAAGTCATCGTGCAGACCTACACGCCCTTCAGTCCCTCCATCCAATTCGCGCGGCATCACGACTACGAGGGGTTCATGGAGCAGGAGATGGAGTTTCGGAGGAACTTCGGCTACCCGCCCTTCGGCCGCATGGCGATGATCACGCTGCGCGGGACAATGCGCGAGCGGGTGGAATTCTCCGCGCAGACGCTCTCGCGCAAGCTCCGGGCGGCGGCCCCGGCGGAAATCGTCGTCGGCGAGGCGGTGCCCGCGCCGCTGGAGAAGGCGAAGACGTATTTCCGGTTCCAGGTGTCGCTGCGCGGATCGTCCTCGCAGAAATTGTCGCGTCTCGCGCGGGTGGTGCTGGACGCGCTTCCGATGCCCGAGGACGTTTTTGTGGCAGTGGACATCGATCCGCTGCATCTTATGTGAGGCGTTCGATGCGAGTTCATCCTGTTGTCTATTTTTTGCTGAAGTTCCTGAGCCGCGCGGCGCTGGTGCTGATCTTCATCGGGATTCCCGTGTTGCTGTATTTTTTGCGTTTCGAGGGGATCGGCTTCGGGGCGAGGGAGGCCCTTGGGAAGGCCTTGAGCACGCCCACGCTCGAGGTCGAGGTCGGAAAATTGGCGCTGGATCCCTTCAGTGGCCTGGTGGCGAGCGGGGTCGTGGTGGCCGAGAAAATCAACCATGGGCGGGTGCTCGCGAGGATCAACCGGGTGTCGGTGTCGCTGAACTTGTCCGAGTTGCTTCAGCGGAGGATCGTCGTCGACAGCCTGCGGTTGAACGGAGCGGAGGCCTCGATTCCGTCCGGTCCCGCAGTCGATGCTCCGCGGTTGACGGTGACGCGGATCGGCGCCGAGATTCTGCTGCTTGGTGACAAGTTGCGCGTGAGCCGGTTCGAGTGCCTTGCAGAGGGGATTCGTTTCGAGGTCGCCGGCGAGGTGTTGAACCCACTCCAGATGGTTTTTCCGGAGCCCGACGAGGAAGGGGGCGGGGTGGATTTCGGGCGGGTTGTCGAAGAGGTGCGCAAGATCATGGACAAGGTGGTGTTCGCCAAGGGACCCCCGCATGTGCGCGCCGAGTTCAGGATCGACGCCACGAATCCCTCCGGTGTGGAGGTGCCGCACATTTCGGTGAATGTCGCGCAGGTGGCCTATGGGGATGCGGTGTTGAGGGATGTCGAGGTGCTCGGGGATTACGATGACGGAATTGCGAAGATTGCCCGTTGGCGCATGCGCGATGCCGAGGGCGGATTCCAAGCCTCTGGTTACTGGGATACCGCTGCCGCCTACGGCGAGATGTCGGTGCTTTCGGGGCTGAATCCCTTCCCGCTTCTTGCCGCGGCGGGTGTGTTCAAGATGCCCGAGGGCATTTCCTTCGAGAGCGCGCCGGAATTGGGGGCGGAGGTGTTGCTTGAGATGGTCGACGGGCGTTTGTCCCCTCGTATCACTGGGCATTTCCGGGCGTCGGCGATTGATGGCGCGGGGGTGAGGTTTGTGTCCCCGCAGTTGCTTTTTGCCTGGCGCAACGGCGTGTTTCACGCGCGCGAAATTGGATTTTCCGTCGGCCGCGGAGAATTCGAGGGCATTCTTTGGGTTGGCCCCGGCGACTACAGGTTGAACGCGCTCACGACGATTCCGCCAGTAGAGTTTCTGCCCTTGTTGAAAGACCGTGGCGCGAGGGAATTCATCGGCAACATGGAATTCGCCGATCTGCCCGAAATCGAATGTTCCCTGCGCGCGAAGAGCCCCGACTTCGCGACATTCACGGGAAACGGATCGATCAAGCTCGGCCGCACAGCCACTCGCGGCGCGTGGATCGATAGCGGGTTCACCGAGTTTTCGATTGCCGACAGGTGCATCGACTACACGAACCTTGTGATCAGGACCGGCGAGGGGAAGGGCACCGGGGCCTTCGCCTATGATATCGGCCGGCAGGAGGTGCGATTGCAAAATATCCAATCCACGTTGGTGCCGGTGGACGTGCTCATGTGGATCAATCCGCAGATCGCCCAGGCGATCCGGCCGTATCGATTTCGCTCCAATCCCGACGTGCGGGTCAACGGCAAGGTCCACATGAAACTGCCCACGGGGAACGACCTCGCCATCCGCATCGAATCCCCCGCCGGCATGGAATACGATCTGCTGGAAAAGACGTTGGTGTTCGGGAGCACGTCGGCGCGGGTCGAGGTGAAGGGGAACACGGTGCTTGCGAATGTCACGAAGGCCAGTCTCATGGGCGGGGAGGTTTCCGTGAAGGCGGATGTCTCGATCGATCCCGCGAATCCCGTCTTCAGCGCCGATGTGAGTCTGACGCGGGTGGATTTTTCAAAGCTGACGAACCTGTATTTCGACTACGACGACTCGAAGGGAGTGGTCACGGGGCGGTATCGGTTCAAGACGCGGATGGGCCAGGAGAACCTGATGACCGGCAATGGCAGCTTGCGAATCGAGGACGGAAACGTGTTTGCGATTCCATGGCTGGGCCCGTTTTCAACGATCCTCGGAGGCATCCTGCCGGGTGTTTTTTACAACACCGCGCGGTTGGCGACGGCGGATTTCACTGTAGCCAACGAGAAGATCACCACGCCGAACATCGAGATCATCGGGAAGGGATTCACCATGTATGGAAACGGCGACATTTATTTCCTCACCGGCGGGCTCGACATGAACATGCGCATCAACGCGCAGGGTATCCCAGGTATTGTGTTTTTTCCCGTCAGCAAAATCCTTGAATACCACTCCGACGGCACGATTTCTGATCCCCGCTGGATGCCGAGGTTGATTCCGCGCTTTCCGCTTGGCGGGCGGGGGGGCAAAACGAAGGAGTCCCGCTGAACCGATTTTTCCCATGTCCACAACCAACCAATCCAATCTCGAAATCGAACGAAAATTCCTGCTTTCCGGTGACGGATGGAAGGCGTGTGTCGAGGGGCCCGGCAAGCGGCTTTCGCAAGGCTACCTGTGTGCCGATGCCACGCGCAGCATTCGGGTGCGGATTGCAGGCGATTCGGCGACCCTTACGGTGAAAGGCGCGAGGGAGGGAATCACGCGGTCGGAATTCCAATATGCGATTCCGGTCGCCGATGCGGAAAGTCTGCTCGCGCTCTGCATGAGGCCGCTGATCGACAAGACGCGGCATATCGCGCGGTTCGGCGGGATGCGCTGGGAGGTCGATATTTTCCACGCGGAGAACGAGGGACTGCGGGTCGCCGAGGTCGAGCTTGAGCACCCGGACCAAGTCATCGAGCTTCCCGACTGGGTCGGCGAGGAGGTGTCGGAAGACCATCGGTATTACAATTCCTGCCTCGTCAAGAATCCCTACACGACGTGGTGAGAGGCTCCCGGCGGAATTCCGGCAAAAAAATGGCCGATCGGCCAAAAAAGTTGCGGGCGTTATGGTGCGGGAGGGGTGATGCGGTAGCCGCGGATTTTGAGGAACTCGGGGGTGTCGGGGGAGGACATTTCGGCGTCGGTGAGTTCGTGGAGGGTGTAGGTGGCTCCGGCGGGGATGGTGGTGTTCGTGAGGATGGCCTGGGTGCCCTCGGGTGCTTTGGCGACGAAGGTGGCACCGGGTTCGATGACGACATTTTCGAGGCGGGTGTCACCTTCGAGAATGAGTGTGGCGTCGCCTGAGATTGAGCCACCGGAGATTCTGTCGCTGACGTCCTGGAGGGTGAGGGCGAAGGAAGGGCGCAGGATAACACGCGGGCCGGTGGTGAAGGGGATGCCTCGGATCGAGCGAACCGGGCCGTCGGTGACGTTCATGCCCGCCATGCGGAGCTTCTGACGTCCGGCGAGGTAGAAGTCGTTTTCAGCGCTCGAGGCGCTTTCGGCCGGGGAGTTCGCGGCGGCCTTCGCGGCGGCGTCGGCGAGGTTGTTTTTGCAGGCGCTGAAGCACCAGGTGCGGTCGAAAATGGTGACGCCTGTTTTTTCGCCCGAGGTGAAGGATTTCGGCAAATCCTGCATGAGGGTCTCGAGGCGGGCGGGTTTTTTGAAGGTCGTGCGCGAGGAATCGGCGAACTTGGGATTCACAAATTCCGCGACGATGCCGCCCGATGCCTCCAGGACCTTTAGGTAAGGGGCGAGGCGGATGACGAGGAGGTTGATGTTCCCCGGGAAAAGCGAGTATCCGCGGGCGTCCGGCACGTCGCCCTCGGGGGAGACGGTGGCGCGGAGGAGTGGGTCGAGTTGGTTGTATTCGACATTCAGCGTGAGATCGGGGTGCCCGGGTTTCACAAGGCGCGCGATGCCGCCCACCGCCTCGCCGGGAACACGGTTCACGGCGATTGAGTTGAAATCGTAGCCACGCTCCTCCGACACGCCGATGGCGGCGAGGGCCGCATTGAAGACCTGGCCGTTCGTGTCCTGGATGAACATGAGGTATCGGAAGCCCTCGGCTGCCAGCCTCGCGGCGGTGCCGCTTGTGTGGAGGAGGGTGTGGATGTCGCCGTGGCCGTGGGGCTTGAGGATGAGGCGATATTTTTCCTCGAGGGCGAGGTGGGCATCGAGATCCGAGAGGGCGGGGACGAGTTCCTGGCGGAGGATGGTGATCTGGTCGTCCGCCAGGCCGAAATTGGCGTGGGCCTTGAGTGTCGCGATGGTGCCCGGGTGCGTGTCGCGGCTGGTCATGATGACGAGCGGAATGCGGCGGCCGGTGCGCTTCGAGGCGGCGCGGATGAACGAGGCGTAGTGGGCGAGGTAGGTCGTGGACTCGGTGGTCTCGACGGGAATGTCGAGTTTGATGCCGTGGTAGCCGAGGCGTTCACCGAGGCCACCGGCGACGAGGACGATGGCGGTCTGACCGAGGCAGTCGAGGCCGGTGGCTTCGGCTTTGTCATATTCCGTGCCGAAATTGGAAAGGTCGACGATGTCGGGCTGGGCCGGGGTGCAGCCGTCGAAGGGATTGGTGCCCGCGGAGGCTTCAGCGAGGAGTTTGCGGGCGTTGCGGATGTAGGCAGGAAGGCCGCCGGGGTAGGATTGGTCGGCCTGGAGGAGGGAGTCGAGGAAGACGAGTTTGTCGGCATCGCGTGTGCCAGCGGGGTCCCAGTCCGCAAAGAGGTGGTGCTGGTTTTCCGCGACGAGTGCGGCGCAGAGGGTGGATTGCGCATCGGTGAGTGCGCCGGAGTTGGCGAACGAGGTGAATGCCGTGAGGCGGGGATCGGAGGAGGTGACGGGGATCATCTTGGGGACTTGGCTGGCTGGATTACTCCCACTCGATGGTGGCGGGTGGTTTTGTGGAGATGTCGTAGCAGACGCGGTTTGCGCCGTTCACCTCGTTGATGATGCGCGAGGAGATTTTTGCGAGGAGGTCGTAGGGGACGCGGACCCAGTCGGCCGTCATGCCGTCGTGGCTGGTGACGATGCGGAGGGCGATGGTGTATTCGTAGGTGCGCTCGTCGCCCATGACGCCCACGGAGCGGACGGGGAGGAGGACGGCGAAGGATTGCCAGACCTTGTAATACCAGCCCGAGGCCTTCATTTCCTCCAGCACGATGGAATCCGCCTCGCGGACGATACGGAGGCGCTCGGCGGTGATGTCGCCGAGGATGCGGACTGCGAGGCCCGGGCCCGGGAAGGGTTGGCGGTGGATGATTTCCTTCGAGAGGCCGAGTTCGGCTCCCACGTTGCGGACCTCGTCCTTGAAGAGTTGGCGGAGGGGTTCGACGAGTTCGAACTTCATGCGCTCCGGGAGGCCGCCCACGTTGTGGTGGCTCTTGATGAGCGCAGCGGGGTTTCCCGAGATCGAGACGCTTTCGATGACATCCGGGTAGAGCGTGCCTTGGGCGAGGAAACGGTAATGGCCCGGGTCGGATTTCTTGAGATCGCGTGCGGCGGCCTCGAAGACTTTGATGAATTCGTTGCCGATGATCTTGCGCTTGCGCTCGGGGTCGGTGACTCCCTTGAGTTTTTTGAGGAATTGGTCGGCGGCGTGAACGGTCTGCATGCGGATGCGGAATTCGCCCGCGAAGAGTTTCTTCACGGCATCCGCCTCGCCCGCGCGGAGGAGTCCGTTGTCCACGAAGATGCAGGTGAGGTTGTCGCCGATCGCCTTGTGGAGGAGGACCGCGGCGACCGAGGAATCGACGCCGCCGCTGAGGCCGAGGATGACTTTGGCATCGCCGACTTGGTTGCGGATGTCCTCGCAGGTGCGTTCGATGAACGAGCCCATGGTCCAGGAGGATTTGCAGCCGCAGACGCGGTGAACGAAGTTCGCGAGAATCTCGCCGCCGCGCGGTGTGTGGACGACCTCGGGGTGGAATTGGAGGCCGTAGATGTGGCGTTTCGTGTCGCCGATGACAGCGTGCGGGGAGTTTTCGGTTTTGCCCAGGGGTTTGAAGCCGGCGGGGAGCTTGGTGATCTTGTCTCCGTGGCTGTTCCAGACCTCGAGGGACGCCGGGAGTTTGTGGAAGAGGGCGCAGGAGCGGTCCGCCTTGAGGTTGCCCGGGCCGTATTCGCGTTCGGTCGAGCGTTCCACCTTGCCGCCGAGGCCGTGGGCGATGAGTTGCATGCCGTAGCAGATGCCCAGCACGGGGAGGCCGAGGGAGTAGATTTTCGTATCCACCTGCGGAGCCTTCTTCGCGTAGACGCTCGCTGGGCCGCCCGAGAGGATGATGCCCGAGGGCTTCAGCTTCGCGATGGCGGCGGCTTTTGTGTGGAAGGGGACGATCTCGGAGTAGACCCCGCACTCGCGGATGCGGCGAGCGATGACTTGGGTGTATTGGGAGCCGAAATCAAGGATGAGGATTTTTTCGGAAACGGGAGCGGCGGACATACTGGAGGCGACTTAGTTGAATTCCTGGCCGAACGAGTCTTTGAGCGGGTCGTTGGGCACGATCTGGCCTTGGCCGCGGAGGCCGCGCTCGAGTTTCGAGCCGACTTGATCGACTTGGAGTTCGGTATTGGCGCAGGCGCCGAGGAGGATTGCCGCGCAGGCGGCGAGAAAAAAGAGGATGCCCTTCATGCGGCGGGAGATTAATCGTTCGCCAAAGCATGGCAAACATGATTCCGCCCGAGATGTTGTTGGATTTTTACCGTCGCGGGGTGTTCCCGATGGCGGTGGGTGGCGAGGTGCGTTTGTTCTCGCCCGATCCCAGGGGGATTCTGCCGATCGAGGGGTTCCATGTGCCGCACGGGACGCGGGCGGCGTTGAGGGATCCGGCTTGGGAGGTGCGGATCGACACGTGCTTCGAGGAGGTGGTGCGCGGATGCGCCGGGCGGGAGGAGACGTGGATCGACGGGACGATTTTGCGGAGTTGTGTGGAGTTGCATGCGATGGGGTATGCGCATTCGGTCGAGGTCTGGCGCGGCGGGGAGTTGGTCGGCGGGCTTTACGGGATTGCGATCGGTGGTGCGTTTTTCGGCGAATCGATGTTCCACCGGGTGCCCGGCGCGTCGAAAGTGGCCTTGTGCCGGCTGAACGACCTGTTGCTCGAGGGGGGATTTTTGCTGCACGACACGCAGTGGGTCACGCCGCACCTGGCGGGATTCGGCGGGGTGGAGATTCCGCGCGCGGATTATCTAGAGTTGCTCGAGAGGGCGCTGGAGGCGGAGGTGCGTGGGCCGCTCGCGGGCTGAGACTCAGCGCGAGAGCAGGTTTTTCGGGCGGGCATCCTCCGGTTGGCTGATGTCGCTGCCGCCGGGGAGCGGGACCGGGCGGTCGGAGAGCGAGGGGAGGGGTTGTTCGGCCTTCGCCGCGGCCTCTTGGGGGTCGATGGGGATGGCTCCAACAACTTGATAGCCGCCATCCGCTGTTTTTTTCAATCCCGGGCGTTTGGAGTGCTGGTTGTAGGTTTTGCGGTCCAGCACCTCGCCGTTCAGGCCGATATGGGAGTAGAGGAAGGCTTTTGGCGCGACGTTTTGGAGGATGTGGATGGTGTTTTTCGCATCGAGTTCGATCTGCGGGGTGCCGTAGGAGACGATGCGGCCGAGGCGGTGGGTGCAGTAGACGGTGCCGGTTTTTCCATCCTGGATGCGGAGGTAGAGTTGTGTGCTCGCGGGGAGGCGGTGGGTCATGAGAGTGATATTCCGCACACCGCCGCCGCCCGGTTGGTCCGCCGGGACGCCGACGGTTTTTTTGAAGAGCGGGCGGCCCTCGGTGATTTCGAAGGTGAGGGGCGGGGAGGTGTGGAACTGGTTTCGCGAGGCGTCGTGGATGTTCGCGCGGACGCGGTAGCCGCCGAATTCGGCGATGGGGAAGATGGGAGTGAGGTTGATCGAGCGGGAGATTTTGCCTCCGGCCGGAATCATGATCGGAGGGTTCGTGTAGCGGGAGGTGCGTGGGGCGACGGGACGTCCGTCGAGGGTTTCGATCTGGAATCCGAACCACGGGGCGGTCTCCGAATCGGCGAGGTGGAGGGAGTTGCCGGTGAGGTTTTGGACCGCGACGTTGATGACGAGGGGTTCGTAGGAAACGTAGAGCGAGCGCTTGAGCGCGATGTTCACCTGGAGTTGCGCCTGGGCGAGTGGTGCAAAGGCGAGCAAGAGCACAAAGAGGGGGAGGATGGATTTCATGGTGTGTTCGTGGCGTCCATGGCGGTGCGGAAGCCGAGGGCCTCGTCGGTGTGGGTGGGAGGCAGTCGGGTGATGCGGAATGTCGCCGGAGACGGGTTGGTCTTCCAGTTTCCCCCGCGGATGACGGCGGTTTTTGCGCCGTTCGGGCCGTCAAGTCGGGTGGCGGTCCATTCCGAGACATTGCCCGAGGTGCCAAGGATGCCCGAGGTGCTGGTGTCGGTGGCGGGTTGATTGGCTGGGCTCCAGCGTTTGAATCCATCGATGTCGCCGCCGATTTTCGGATCGGGATTTGGAGTGAAGTCCTTGCCGGTGTTGGCGAGTTTCGGATCCGGGGAATCGCCCCAGGGGAACGCGGAGCCGTTCGGGCCGAGAGCGGCTTTTTCCCATTCCTGCTCTGTGGGCAGGCGCTGGCCCTTCCACTTCGCGTAGGCGTAGGCGTCGAACCAATCCACGCCGAAGACCGGCGAGTCGAGGGTGAGCGGGGCGCCTTGGTATTGGCCCCAGCGTTTGACGCGATTGTAGTAGCCCGGGTGGGGCGGGGTGACATCCGTTCTGTCGGCCCAATTTTGCGGGATGTGGGATTTGCCCGGGGGTTGGTCCGGATGGTCGAACGAGGTCGCCATGGAGGGGTTTTTGTCGAGGAAATCGAGGAACTCGGCGTATTCAGCGATGGTGACCTCGTATTTCGAGATGAGAAATTCCGGAAGGTCGAGGGGTTTGCCTTGGTAGGTGAAGGTGCCCGCAGGGATGGCGACCATGGTGCCGAGGTCGGGGATGGTGACACGCTGGGAGGTGTTGAGAGCGGTAAGGAGAAGGTAGGTGGCGAGCGGGAGAACCAGCGCTGCGGCTGCGATGGCCCAGAGGAGAGGGCGGGGAAAGGGGGTGGATTTCGGGGGTGCGGGTGGAGGTGGTGGGGCGGTGGATGCCTGTGTTCTTGAAAAGCTGGAGCGGGCGAGTTCCGCGAGTTGTTCCCAGTCGAGCGGATCGGTGGCGGAGTTAGCTGCCCGCTGCAGGATGATTCGGGCAGGTTCCGAGGCCGGGGAGGGGTCGATGCAAGCGAGCAGTATCGAGGCGAGACGGGCGATTTCGATGGAGGGCGGAGTGGCCGGCTCCACGAGAGGCGCTGCGATATTGGCAAGGCGGGGAGGTTTTCCGCGTTTGAAAAAAATATCCTCCGCATCAATCGAATCGCTGCCCGCGCCCAAAGCAGCGAGTTGTGTTTGGATTTCCGCAACGAGGGCGAGGATTTCCATGGCACCGAGGCCCGGGAGGGTTTTCCCCAAGCGCATGCGGGCAGCCAGCGAGGGGAGGGAGATGTCCTCCATGGAAAAATAGTGGACGCCGCGCATCTCGCCGCCCTCGTAAACCGAAGCGACTTTCGGATGGTCGAGTGCCGCTTTGAGGCTTGCGCGGTGTTGGAAGGCGGTGACGGCGGCAGGATCGGAGGAGAACTCCGGCTTGAGGACGTGGAGGATCACGTTGCGGCCGACATTTGTCTGGTTGGCGTGGTAGAGAATCTCCCAGGGGTGCTCGCCGACGAGCGCATCGATCCTGTAGTTGCCGAGGGTTGATCCAACAAGCGTCTCGACTCGCGCGGGGGACGGGGTGTCGGCGGGTTCGTCCGGTTGCACGGGCTCGGCGACGGGTTTGTCGGAGAGAAGTTGATGAAGGCAATCGGAGAGGACGGCGGGTTTGAACGGAGTCGGCAGGAAGGGGTCGTTTCCGAGCTGATCCAAGGAAGAGGAGTCAACGTGCGAAGAGGTCAGAATGGCCCGCAGGGCGGGAAGGCGCGTGCGAATCTCATCACGCAGGGAGAATCCGTCCATCGGCACGAGGTGGGTGTCGGCGATGAGAATGTCGCATCCGCCGAATGTCTCGATCCACTTGAGAGCCTCGGTCGAGGTGGTGGCGATCGAGGGTTCCGGCCAACCGATTTCCACGAGCAGTCTGGCGAGGGATTCGGCGGCACCCGGTTCGCCCATGGCCACAAGAATCCTCATGGAGTTGGGGTTTGCAGGTAAATCGGGAGGGGGTGTTCGCTGGCGAGGCTGCCTGGATCCGCGCGGGTGTCCTGGAGTTCCCCCTTGTAGTAAACGCCGACCACGAAGCCGGCGTAGGTGACGCCTGGAAGTTCGGGGGCGGGGTAGGTCGCGTTGAGGAGTTCGGGTTCGTTGTCCATCCAATCTATCGGCGGGCTGATCCACTCCGAGATGACCTTCGAGTCAGTGAGGGAGG
This sequence comes from uncultured Chthoniobacter sp., assembly GCA_964601115.1. Taxonomy (GTDB): domain Bacteria; phylum Verrucomicrobiota; class Verrucomicrobiia; order Chthoniobacterales; family Terrimicrobiaceae; genus UBA967. The sequence continues at coordinate 15,347 of CAZRLX010000039.1, forward strand.
TGGTGCCCGAGGCGTCGCGTTCGTAGAAGAAGACGTGGAGGGTGACCTGCGAGGGGTCGATTTTGGTATTCGGGCTGGCTTTGATCGAAACACGAAGGACTTTTTGTCCTCCCGGGGTGTCCGCCACTCGGGTATCGACGATGCCCAGTGTGGCGCCCGGTTGGAGGCCGGTTTCATCGCGCATGTCGGCACCCTCCTCCGCGGCTTGGACTGTCGGGGATGCGGGAGTTTCGGGGAGTCGCATCATGGAAAGTTTGCGCTCGGTCTGTGCGCGCAGGTCGCGCGGGAGTCCGGGAAGGGCGAGGACACGGTTGTAGATCTCGGCGGCTTGGCTTGGTTCGTCCTTGCGTTCCAGAATGCGCGCCATGCGCAGGAGGATGCCCGGGTCGTTGGGCAGAAGGGTGTCGGCCTCTTGGATTTTCTGCATCGCCGGGCTGTGGTCACCGACGCGGAACGCCTGGTCGCTTTCCTCGACGAGGCGGGTGATTTTTTCCATGAGGGCGGGATCGGGCCCCTCTTCGATTGGTTTGGGGGCCTGGTCGGGGGTTGGTTCAGGCGCGGCTGTGGTTGTGGGTTGAGGTTCCGCTTTCGGCGAGCTGGTAGCGCGTTCCACGATCACGTCGCGCAGGCCTGGAAGGTAATGGATGCCGACGGCGGCGAGTTGGACGAGGAGGAATCCCGCAAGCAGGGTCATCGCGATCCTGAATGCCGGACCGGCGGGAGGGGGAGCGATGGGAGCGTTTCGAGTGGGGCCGTTCATGCTGGAAGAGGAATTGAATTAAGCCAGCTGCAGGAAAATGAAAAGTGGGAACCCTTTTTGAGGCGGGAAAAAGGCGTCCGGCCGCGCGTGGGCCGGACGCCTTCGAATGTGACGGTAGCGATTTTTAGAAGTGGATCGCGTGGCCTTGCGAGGCGTGGGCGGCCTCGTGGACTGCTTCGCTGAGGGTCGGGTGGGCGTGAATAGTGGCAGCGATCTCCTCGTAGGTCGCCTCCATGGTGATGGCCAGGCCGAGCTCGGCGATCATCTCGGTGGCGTCCGCCCCGATGATGTGCGCGCCGAGAATCTCTCCGTGTTTCTCGCCCACGAGGAGCTTGACGAAGCCCTCGCTCTCGCCCACGGCGAGGGCCTTGCCGCTGGCCATGAACGGGAATTTGCCGACCTTGAACTTGAGGCCCTTTTCCTTTGCCGCGCGCTCGGTGAGGCCCACGCTTGCGACTTGGGGTTGGCAGTAGGTGCACCCCGGGAAGACGGTGACTTTTTTCGGCTTCTTGCCCGCGAAGATGCCCTCCACGCATTGGACCGCTTCGTAGCTGGCCACGTGGGCGAGCCAGGGCGGGCCGATGATGTCACCGGCTCCGTAGATGCCTTTGACACTGGTTTCGTAGCGGTCGTTTGTCTTCAGGTAGCCCTTGGGATCGGTCTCCAGCGCGACCCCTTTCGGCATGAGGGGCGAGACGCCGATGGCCACGAGGGCGATCTCGGCCTCGAGTGTTTCGGTGGCCTTGCCCGAGACGGTGAGGCGGACGCCCTTGTTGGTGGTCTCGGCCTTGTCAACCTTCGTGCCGGTGAGGAGCTTGATGCCCTGCTTCGCAAGGGATTTCTCGAGGGTCTGGCTGACCTCGGTGTCCTCGACGGGGAGGATGTTCGGCATCATCTCGACCACGGTCACCTTCGAGCCGAAGGCATTGAAGAAATAGGCGAACTCGATGCCGATGGCACCCGCTCCGATGATGATGATGTCCTTGGGCTGGGTTGGCAGGACCATGGCCTGGCGGCTGCCGATGACGCTTTTGCCGTTGAACGGAAAGCCCGGCATCTCGCGGCTCACGACGCCGGTGGCGATGAGGATGTTTGCGGCATTGTGGCTGGTTTTCTTGCCGTCCTTGTCGGTGACCTCAACCACGCCCGCCTTGGGGATTTCGGCCTCGCCGCGGATGTAGTCCACCTTGTTTTTCTTGAAGAGCATCTCGATGCCGCCCGCGAGGCGGTCCGCCACTTTGCGGCTGCGGCCGATCACCTTGTCCCACTCGTAGGAGAGTCCCTCGATCTTGAGACCGAAGTCCGCCGCGTGGTTCTTGACGGTTTGGTAGACCTCCGCGTTTTTGAGGAGGGATTTCGTGGGGATGCAGCCCCAGTTCAGGCAGGTGCCGCCGGCGCGGTCCATTTCCACCACCGCGACCTTTTTTCCAAGTTGCCCGGCCCGGATCGCACCCACGTAGCCCGCGGGTCCGCCACCAACCACAATCAAATCATAATCAGCCATAGTTTTTAAATTGAGCGCGGCAGTCTGAGGACAATCCCTGTCGGATGCAAACCCAATGGATGGAGTATTTGCAATTGACTTGCAATATATCGAAGACGAGTGTGGGCCGATGTTGAGACTTCTTTTGACTATGGTGATCGGGGTTTTTCTGGCTGCGGGGGTGCAGGCCGCGCCGGTAAGGATCGCCTCGCTGAACACCGTCATGGCCGACTTGGCGAGAAACGTGGGAGGAGACCGTGTCATGGTGGAGGAGATCGTGCATGCCGGGGTCGATCCGCATCTTTACGAGCCCGCGCCGGGGGATTGGAAAAGGATCGAGACGGCGGATGTGGTGTTGGCCGGCGGGTTGGGGTTCGAGCCGTATTTGGAGCGGATGAGGCCGGTGCTCGCGAACGCCGGCGCGGTTGTTGTGGTGGGAGGGGATGTGGTGACGCCGATCGAGGGGGCCTGCGAGGGGCACGGCGAGGAAGGGCATCATCACCACCACGGCGAGATGGATCCGCACTGGTGGCATAGTGTTTCCAACACGCGCGCGGTTGCATTGCAGATTCGCGATGCGCTGACGGCGCGCGATCCGGCGGGGCGGGATGTCTACGCGGCGAACGCGGCGGCATTGGACAGTCGGCTCGAGGCTTTGGACAAATGGGTGCGTTTGCGCGTGGTGTCGCTTCCCAAGGCCGACAGGGTTCTGGTGACTTCCCACGATGCCCTCGGGTATCTTGCCAACGAATACGGCTTCGAGGTATTGCCGGTGCAGGGGGTGACGAAATCCAGCCAGCCCTCCTCGCAGCAGGTGACCGAGCTGATCCGGCGGATCAGGGAGAGAAAGGTGAAAGCCATTTTTGCGGAAAGCCTCGAAAACCCCAAGGTGCTCGAGCAAATCACCGCCGAGACCGGCGCGCGATCCGGTGGGGTGCTTTACGCCGACGGGCTTGGAAAAGGCGATGCCGCGACCTATGAGGGCATGATGAAGCACAATGTCGGCACGATCGTGGAGGCCTTGAAATAGGGGGCATGAGAGGATTTCCGCTGCTGCGGGTTTTGTGTGTCGCCGGCGCGTTGTTGTTGCTCGGGGTGCCCGTGTGGATGCTCACTCGCGATCGTGCGGATGAAGCAATCGCCCCGACGGCAGAGGTTCCCGGGGAGGCTGGGATGGCGGATTTCAACGTGGTGATGAGCGTCACGTCGCCCGCGAGCCTGTCGGTTGCCGCTGCGAACCATGCGGTCAGGGAATCCGATGGGGGCGTCAGGCGTTTTGACACCCGCTTCGAGATGCCGCGTGCTCAGCCCGAGGATTTGGCGGTGTTTGCGGCATTTGAGGCTGTTGCCGGTCCCCAGGCGTTGCGCGTCGAGGTGCGGTCTGGCGGGCGGCTTTTGGCCGACAGGACATTCTGGGGCGAGGGGGAGATTCACGATGTGGTGGAGGTGGCCGCGCCATGAGACGCAGGCTTGTTCTCGAGAATGTCACGGTGAGTTACAGCCGGAT
>CAZRLX010000040.1:0-2789 GCA_964601115.1 uncultured Chthoniobacter sp.
CCGACATCGATGATGTCCGCCCCCTCCCCGACCATCTCCACCGCCCGCCGCAGCGCCCACTCGACATCCACACGCCCGTCGCCGGAAAACGAATCGTCGTTGATATTCAATATCCCCATCACCAACGGACGCCCCTCGATCCCGACCACTCGCCCCCTCGCCCGCAAACGCACCTCCTCGATCTTGTCCTTGTCTCGGGGGACGTTCTTCTCCAACGTGAGCGCGATTTCAGAGGGTATGGGGTTCATTGAATCTGTTTATGAAAAACTTCGGAGGCATCCGAAGCGAATCGTCTTTCCGGACGGGGAGACGGAGCTTGTCATACGGGCGGCGGAAAGGTTTTACCAGAGGGATTTGGGAATCCCCATCCTTCTCGGGCGGCGCAACATCATTGAACACATCGCCGCCACCCATGGCATCGATCTCGACCACGTCGCGATCATCAACCCAGCCACCTCCTCCGAACTTCCGGCCTTCTGCAAACGCCTCGAACGGATCGAACGCTACCGCCACGCTGGCCTCAAAAACAGCACGGAGGTCATGACCCGCCCGGCCTACTTCGGGGCCATGATGATTCAATACGGCCTTGCCGATGCCATGGCCGGTGGCATCAACACCTCGGGCGGATCACTCCTCCGGCCCATGCTCCATCTGGTCAAGCCGCTCCCCTTCGCGGATGTGATTTCCGCCTGCACCCTCGTCGAACTCCAATCCAAACAATTCGGGGATGATGGGGTCCTCTTTTTCGCCGACACGGGCATCGTCCCCGATCCCACGATGCAGCAACTCGCCACCATCGCCGTGCAGACCGGACTCTTCGCCAGACAGGTCTTCGGAAAACGCCCCCGCATCGCGATGCTCAGCTTTTCCACCAAGGGCAGCGCCCGCACCCCATCCACCGAAAAAGTCGCCGGCGCCGTGGAACTCGCGCGCCACATCGCCCTGAAAACCAACGCGGAAATCACCATCGAGGGCGAAATGCAGGCGGATGCCGCCCTGGACCCCGCGATCGCGCAACTCAAGCTCGAGTCATCCCACGTCGGCGGCAAGGCCAACGTGCTCGTGTTCCCTGACCTCAACAGCGGCAACATCGCCGTCAAACTCGTCCACCTCCTCGCGGGTGCGAAGACCTACGGCCAGATTCTCATGGGATTCACCCGACCGGCCGCGGACATCTCCCGCGGATGCTCGGTGGACGACATTGTCGCCATCGCCGCGCTCGTCGGAATCCAAGCCATCGAATACCGGAAACTCCATCCGCCGGAACATGACCTGCCGGAGTGACCCATTGAACACAGTCACTCCCCGCATTTTCATCGCCGCGACTGAACAGGACACAGGCAAGACCACCGTCTCCCTCGGCCTCTACAAGGCCCTCCAGAAACGCTTCGCGCAAATCGGCTACATCAAGCCGGTGGGCCAGCGATTCACCGAGGTTGACGGCCACCGGATCGACGACGACAGCATTCTCATTCAATCGACCTTCGGCACCCGCATCCCGATCGAACACATGAGTCCGATCGCCGTGGAACCCGATTTCACCCGCCGCTACATCCGCGACGCGAACCACGACACCCTCGTCAAGCGCATCCAAAACTCGTTCGACCGCGCATCTTGGGAAAAGGAATTCACAATCATCGAAGGCTCCGGCCATGCCGGTGTGGGATCGGTGTTCGACCTTTCAAACGCCACAGTGGCCCGCCTTCTCCAAAGCAAGGTCGTGCTGGTCGCCCCCGGTGGCATAGGCAGGCCGATCGACGAGGTGGCCCTCAACAAAGCGCTCTTCGACCGCGAGGGCGTGGAAGTGCTCGGCGTGGTCATGAACAAGGTGCTGGAGGAAAAAATTGACACCGTCTCCGCTGTGGCCTCACGGGGCTTCGAGCGCCTCGGCATCGAACTCCTCGGCGTCATGCCCCTCCAAAAATCCCTCGCCGTCCCGTCACTGGATCAAATCTGCAGAAAAATCCACGGATCGTTCGTCGCCAATCCCGATTTCGCGAGGAACCTTGCTTTCGAGCACATGATCGGCGCCCCGGGCTCCGGAAACGTCTTCCGCAAACTCGCACCGGGCACACTCCTCATCACTCCGGGCGACCGGGAGGACATCATCCTCGCCGCCATCGATGAGGCCTCCTCACCCTGCGGCGGCAGACTCGCCGGCCTCATCCTTTCGGACGACATGCACCCCCACCCCTCGCTGCTCGACATGCTGCGCAAAACGGCACTCCCGGTGATCCTTTCCTCAAGCGACTGTTACACGATCGCCCGCCGCATCCACTCGCTCACCATCAAGATCGAACCTGGCGATGCGGCGAAAATCCACTACATCCAGAATCTTGTCGCAAACCATGTGAACATCGAGCGACTGCTCGAAAAAACAGGACTCTAATGCCCGACATTCACTGCCCCATCACCACCGCATGACAGCCCTGGATGTCCTCAAAGCCGCCACCGGCTATCTCGCCAAACACGGCGTTGAACATCCCCGCCTCAACGCCGAGCACCTCCTCGCCCGCGTCCTCGGCAAGGAGAAACGCATCGACCTGTATCTCGAGTTCGACAGGCCGCTCGGGGAAAGGGAGCGCGCCCCCCTGCGCGACCTCGCGAAGCGCCGCGGCGAGGGGGAACCACTCCAGCACCTTCTCGGAACTGTCGAGTTTTGCGGCCACACCTTCCGCTGCGATACCCGCGCCCTCATCCCGAGACCGGAAACCGAACAACTCGTCGAACTCGTCCTCAAGGAAACGCCAGCCGCACGCTCGATTCTCGATGTGGGCACCGGCAGCGGT
>CAZRLX010000040.1:2889-18842 GCA_964601115.1 uncultured Chthoniobacter sp.
GCCCTCGAAATCGGCCTCGACCAGTCCGAAAAGGTCTGCGCGATGCTCGCCGCCCACAATTATCGGGACATTGCCGCGCACCCCGATTATCAAGGCGTCCAACGATTCGTTACCGCAAGACATGGATAAAATATTGGTTCACGGAGGACACCGCCTGAGCGGATCGGTCAAGATCAGCGGGTCGAAAAACTCCGCCCTCCCCATCCTCGCCGCCACACTCCTCACCAAGGAACCCTGCACCATCTCCCGCGTTCCCGACCTCAGTGACATCCACTACATGCTCACGATCCTCTCGGAACTCGGCTGCGAGGTGGAGCGCGCCAGCGGCATGGTGCAGATCAAGGCGGAAAAAATCAAAACCGAGGCACCCTACGAGATTGTCCGCAAAATGCGGGCCTCGGTCTGCATTCTCGGTCCACTCCTCGGCCGCGAGCACGAGGCGACCGTTTCACTTCCAGGCGGATGTGTCATCGGCGACCGCCCGATCGACCTCCACCTGCGCGGCTTCGAGGCCCTCGGAGCGGCTGTCCGCGTCTCGGGCGGCAATGTCAAAATCCTCGCCCCGAATCTCAAGGGCGCCATGGTTTCACTCCGCAGCAAGTTCGGTTCGACCGTCCTCGGCACCGGAAATGTCATGATGGCTGCCGTCCTCGCCGATGGCACCACAATCATCGACGGCGCGGCCGAGGAACCCGAAGTGGTCGACCTCGCGAATTTCCTCACCGCCATGGGCGCGAGGATCGAGGGAGCCGGCACACGCAAAATCACGATCGAGGGCGTCAAGGAACTCCACGGCGCGAAACACGAGGTCATCCCCGATCGCATCGAAGCGGGCACGTTTCTCGTGGCGGGAGCCATCTCTGGCGACGAAGTCACCCTCTCGCGCGTCAACCCGGCACACCTCTCCGCCGTCACCGAACCGCTGTCCGAAGCAGGCTTCGAGATTCTCCCGGCGGGCAACCAGATCACCATCCGCCCGGGAACCAAACGCACAGCACTGAAACTCGACACCGTTCCCTACCCTGGCTTCCCGACCGACATGCAGGCACAGATGTGCGCCCTGTTGGCGACCACCGGGGGCATCAGCGTGATCACGGAAAATGTCTTCCCGCAACGCTTCATGCACATCGCGGAACTCAAGCGCATGGGCGCGAACATCGACCTCCAGGGCTCGACCGCGGTCATCAAGGGCGTCCGCCAACTCAGCGGCGCACCCGTCATGGCCAGCGATCTGCGCGCCTCGGCCGCCCTCGTGCTGGCGGGCCTCCAGGCCGATGGCATCACCGAGGTCAACCGCGTCTACCACATCGACCGCGGCTACGAATCGATCGACGAAAAACTCAACGAACTCGGCGCGCACATCGAGCGCGTGAAGGCCTGAACCGGTTCCCTACGTGTATTTCACGACCTCCTCGATCGTCGTGAGCCCGTCGTAGATCGAGCGCAACCCGTCCTCGCGGAGCGTCGTCATTCCCAACTCGATCGCCTTCTGCCTCACCAACACGCCGGGAGCGCGGTCGTTGATCATTTCCCGGATCGGGTCCGAGATTTTCAACAACTCGTAAATGCCCTTCCGCCCCTTGTAGCCGGTCTGGTTGCAAACCTCGCACCCCTTGCCGTAGTAGAAATTCTTGTCGCCGATGTCGTGAATGCTCAATCCCAGCGAGGCGAGCACCTTCTCGCTGGGCTCGTAGGGGGTTTTGCAATTCTCGCAGATTTTCCTGATCAGTCGCTGCGCCAGCACGGCCTCGAGCGAGGCGGAGATCAAAAACGGCTCGATCCCCATGTCAATCAGACGCGTCACCGCGCCGGTCGAGTCGTTCGTGTGCAACGTCGTGAACACAAGGTGTCCGGTGAGGGACGCCTGGATCGCAATCTGCGCGGTCTCGGTATCGCGGGTCTCGCCGACCAGGATACGATCGGGATCCTGCCGCAGGAACGCACGCAGCACCCTCGAAAAACTGAGGCCGATCGAGTCGTTGATTGGCACTTGGATAATGCCGTCGATCTCGTATTCCACGGGGTCCTCGGCGGTGAGCAACTTGGAGTCGATCGTGTTGATCTTCCTCAGGCAGGAGTAAAGCGTGGTTGTTTTTCCCGATCCCGTCGGCCCCGTAACAATGAAAATGCCGTTGGGCTTCTCGATCACCTGCAGGATGTAATCCATGATCTCCGCAGGCATGCCGAGCGTCTCCAACTCGAGGTTCACATTCGACCGGTCGAGCACGCGCAACACCACACTCTCGCCGAACGCCGTCGGAAGCGTCGATACACGGAGATCGACCTGCTTGCCGTTGATCATGCGTTGGATGCGCCCGTCCTGCGGCAACCTCCGCTCGGCGATGTTCAGGTTCGACATCACCTTCACACGCGAGATCACTGGCAATGCCAACCGGAATGGCGGTGGATCCATTTCATACAGCGCTCCATCCACCCGGTAGCGGATCTTGAACTCGTTCTCGAACGGCTCGAAATGAATATCGCTCGCCCGCGCGGCGATCGCCTTGTCGAGGATCAGATCGACATATTTGACGATCGGCGCGGCGTTGGCCTCGGCGGTGACGGCCTGCAGGTTGAATGCCTCCTCCTCGCGCTCCTCGACGGTGATGTCACCGCCAAGCTGCCCGAGAATCTCGTCGATATCCGCGTCGCCGGAGCCGTAATGCTTGTGGATCAACTCCCGCACATGGGCCGGAAACGCCAGCACCTGGACCATCTCCCGCCCAAGCGCGAAGCGCATGTCCTCGAGCGCGCGACTGTTGAAGGGATCAATCAGCGCGATGAAAATCGTGTTGCCGGACGCCGCCACCGGAAACGCCCCGTGCAACCGCGCCAATCCAGAGGGAATCAACGCGAGAATGCCGGTGTCGGGCTCGAACGCCGACAGGTCGCAAACCTCCATCCCGAGCGATTCCCCGAGCACCTGCGTAAACCCTCCCTCGTCCACAAGCCCGGAATCGATAAGCGTCTTCTCGATCGGTTGATTGTGGGCGGCGGTGAATTCCAGAAACTCCGTTGCCTGCCCCTCGTCGAGCAACCCCCTCTCGCGGAAAACATCGATGACGTGTCGTGAATCCATGGCGTGTCAGTCCAGATCGGACATCGTGGTGCTGATGACCTCCTCGGCGGTTGTCATGCCGGCAAGAACCTTGCGCACCCCGTCCTCGCGGAGGGTCCGCATGCCGAGTTCGCGGGCCCGCTGGCGCAGGGCGATGGTCGATTCGTTGTTGTTGATCATATGGCGCACCTCGTCATCGACGATGAACATTTCAAAAATTCCCATCCGCCCCTTGTATCCCTTGCCCCGGCAAGCCTCGCACCCGTGCGGTCTCATCACATGGGCCTCGCCGATCTGCGCCGCATCGATCTGCAGCGCGTGCATCTCGTATTCGGTCAACTCGGACGGAATCTTGCACTTCGGACACAACCGCCTCACCAACCGCTGAGCGACAACCGCTCGCACGGAACTCGAGACCAGAAACGGTTTCACGCCGATATCCACCAGACGCGCGATCGCGCTCGGGGCATCATTCGTATGAAGCGTGGAGAGCACCAAGTGCCCGGTCAACGAGGCGTTCACCGCGATGCTCGCAGTCTCCTGATCGCGAATCTCGCCGATCATGATGATGTTCGGTGCCTGGCGCAGGATCGAGCGCAGCGCGGCGGGAAATGTCATGCCGATCGAGGTGTTCACCGGCACTTGGTTGATCCCGTTCATCTGGTATTCCACGGGATCCTCAACCGTGATCAGCTTCCGGTCGGGCTTGTTCATATAATTCAAGCTGCCATAGAGCGTGGTCGTCTTGCCGGAGCCTGTGGGGCCGGTCACCAGAATAATCCCGTCGGGCAGGTTGATGCATTGCTCAAACTTCGACTGGTCGTCGGAAAGAAACCCCAAATCAGGAAGCCCAAGCATCAACGACGTCTTGTCCAGGATACGCATGACCACGCTTTCGCCACGCACTGTTGGGATCGTCGACACGCGCAGATCAATCGCCTTGTCACCCAGGCGGATTTGAATGCGGCCGTCCTGCGGCAACCGCTTCTCGGCGATGCTCATCGACCGCGACATGATCTTGAGGCGGCTGATGATCGCCCCGTGGAGACGCCTCGGAGGGGATTGCATCTCCTGAAGCACGCCGTCGATCCGGAACCGGACCCTCAACTTCGATTCCAGCGGCTCGATATGAATATCGCTCGCGCGGTTCGTGTGCGCCTCAAGCAAAAGCATCGACACCAACTTGATGATCGGCGCGTCCCCGTCGTCCCCCTCCTCGTCATCCTCCTCATCCTCCCCGCCGATCGACGGACCGGTGGACATCGTTTTCAGCAACTCCGAGGAGGCGTCGTCGGCGCTCCCGTAGTGTTTGATGATCAGCTTGCGGATCGCCTCAGGGGTGGAACAGACGAACTCGATCTCTCTCTTCAGCTTGAACGTGAGATCGTCCATGCTCTGCATCGCCATGGGATCGTCCAATGCCACCACCAGCACTCCGTCCCTAACCTCAAGGGGCAGCGCTCGGTAGCGCCGCGCATCGTCGGCCTCGATCAAGTCAATGACGCTTTTTTCCACATGGGTATCCCCAAGGTCTACAAACTCCATGCTGTTCTGCGCAGCCAGCGCACGAACGATGTCCTCCTCGGACACGACCCCCTGCTTGATCAATTCCGCCAGCAACCCCTCCTCGTCGGCTGATGCCCTCGCGGCCTCGATCTGCCCGCGGGTCAACAATCCAAGGTCCCTTAAAATTTCAGCGATATTGTCGTCTTGGTGTGCCACTCTGGAGAGAAATACAGGTGGGCTTATGTAAGAGAGCTTGCCCCCGAAGTCAACGCATGCTGCCAACTCCGGCGGGCCAGCGCAGCCAGCAACGCAGGGCGGATATCGACAGGGTAGCATCCATCATGGCACAAAGACCACCCGGTGTTTTTTTAGAGCACCAACATTTCACCACCATCAACCCATGCCCTGCCTCGACAAGCCACTCGCCGAACTGAACACCTACACCGGCACCAACCCGAAGCCTTCCGACTTTGATGAATACTGGCTGCGTGCCCTACGCGAACTCGATGCGACCGATCCCGCGCCGGAACTCAAACTCACGGACGCCATCTCGCCCGCGCGCAGCGAGGCCTTTGACCTGACATTCAGCGGCATCGGCGGGGCGCGCATCTATGCGAAATACGTGCGTCCAAAAAATCCCAAAGCCCCCCACCCCGCCATCCTTGAATTCCACGGGTATTCGGGGCACAGCGGGGAATGGATCGACAAGCTGCGCTACTCGGGCGATGGCGTCGCCGTGGCGGCGATGGACTGCCGGGGGCAGGCGGGGCGCAGCGAAGATTTGGGCGGCACAAGGGGGAACACCCTCCAAGGCCATATCATTCGTGGCCTCGCTGAGGGACCCGAGAAGCTTCTCTACCGCTCGATCTTCCTGGACACCGTGCAACTCGCCCGCGTGGTGGCCTCGTTCGAAGAAACCGATGCCACGCGCCTGGCCACCAATGGCGGCTCCCAAGGCGGCGCGCTCTCAATCGCCTGCGCCGCGCTGGAACCGCGCATCGCCCGCTGCGTCTCGGTTTACCCATTCCTGTCCGACTATCTCCGCGTGTGGGAAATGGATCTCGCGAAGGATGCCTACGCGGAGTTGAAAACCTACCTACGCAACTTCGATCCCCGCGCAGCCAACCGCGAAAAGATTTTCGAAACGCTCGGCTACATCGATGTCCACCACCTCGCCCCGCGCGTGAAGGCGGAGGTCGTGATGGCCCTCACCCTCCAGGACCCGATCTGCCCGCCATCCACACAGTTCGCCGTCTACAACAACATCACGTCGAAAAAGACGCCGTTCATTTACCCCGACTTCAGCCACGAGGGACTCCCGGGCTTCAGCGATGCCACATTCGATTTCCTGACATTCCGCGAGTGAGTTGAGAGCAACTCAACGGGGCGGGGTATCCCAGAGGACATGCTTGGAAAGCATTTCCTCTCCATCGAAATGGAAGTATCCGCGAAATGCTCCTCCGGCGATCACTCCGGGGAGCCAATGCAGATCATCGGCCCACATTTCGTCATAGGGAATCGCCTCGAGCGGGGTCCAAATCGGCAGCGCCTCGTCGGTCTCGATCAATTCGCCGCTGAAGCCCGATGCCGTAAACACGGTGCAGTGGAGGCTGTAGCCGTCCTTGAATTGAAAATGCAACACGCCTTTCGACTCGACGCCGTGGGGCGTGACTCCCACCTCTTCGCGCGTTTCGCGGATGGCACAGTCGATCGGCAATTCGCCGGGTTCGATCCTCCCGCCGGGCGCATTGATCTTTCCCGCTCCCAAGCCCCGCTTTTTGCGAATGAGCAGGATTTCACCGTCCTTGATGATAAAACACAGCGTAGCCCGCTCGCGGGGTTGCCATTGGAGCCAGAACTCGTCCATGGCAGTCGCCTCCCGATCAGGGAAGCATTTGGATCAGCAGTTGCGGATAGAAGCCAAGAACCAAAATAAGCACGGCGCATGCCGTGATGGCCAACTTGGAAAGCACAGACACCTGCACCGGCGCGGCATCCTCGCTGGCGGGCTGCCAATACATCGCGCGGATCACCTTGAAGTAGTAGTAGAACCCGCAGGCGACCGTGACGATGCCAAGCAGGACCAATCCGAAGAGTTCCTGTTTCATCGCCACCTCAAAGATGAAAAACTTCCCGAAAAATCCCACCGTGAAAGGCACTCCGGCCAGCGAGGCAGCGGCGATCAGCATGGCGAAGGCAAGCCCCGGCGAGCGGCGCGCGAGTCCGTTGAAGTTGGCGATATCATCCCCGCCCGAGGCCTTGGTCACAGGCACAAGGATCAGAAACGCAAGGAACGTCATCAGCAAATAGCCGCAGAGGTAGAACACCACCGCGCGCCCGGCGAAGGCGTCCCCGATCGCCGCCAATCCCACGAGCAGATACCCCGCATGGGCAACACTGGAGTAACCCATGAGCCGCTTGAAGTTTGTTTGAGGGATCGCGGCGAGGTTTCCAAACAGAAGCGTCAATCCCGCCAGCAACACCAGCGCGAGGAAGAGTTTTTCCTGGAAGGCGATCACGGTGAAGAACGGCTCGAGCACTCGAATAAGGATCACAAACCCCGCAGCCTTCGAGGCCACCGCCAGATAGGCGGTCACAGGTGTCGGAGCGCCTTGATACACATCGGGAACCCAGAATTGAAATGGTGCCGCCGCGATCTTGAACCCGATGGCCACAAGCACGAGCGCCACGCCGAAAATCAACGCCGGTTGGGTCGCCTCGGGAACACCGGGCAATGCCTCCCGGATCGCAGCCAACCCGGTCTGGCCGACCGTGCCGAAAATCCAAGTGATTCCGTAAACGAAGAATCCGGTGGAGAGTGCGCCAAGGATAAGAAACTTCGTTCCCGCCTCGAGACTCGCGATGCTTCGGCGCAGATAAGCAACCTGCACATAAAGCGAGATCGTTACCAACTCGAGCGCACAGAAAATCACAATGAAATCCGCTGCGGATGCCATCCACATGAGTCCCGCGCAGGTGAAGACCGGAAGGATGAAAAACTCACCCGACCCCGCTCCAGGCCGCTCGCCGGGAACCAACCGCTGAACGATCGGCAGATAATCCAGAGCCAACACAAGCGTCACGATCGTAGCGACAAGCGCGAAGCGTTTGAAGAACAACGCCAGGGGATCGAGCACGTAGAATCCCGACTCCTGCATGCTCGCGGCGGCGGGCTGAAGGAAAAACGTGAGCACGAACACAACCGAAAGACCCAAAATCGCACCGTAGGCGAGCGGAGTCTTTGTTGTTTTGGAGGAAAACGCCTCCACCATGAGCAGAAGGATGCCCAAACAGACAACGATGATTTCCAAGGCGATGGGCTGAATCATGGCAGGATCAAAGCGGGAGTGACGATATTCACAAGGGTTTGCGGGAAGAAGCCGAAGAGGAGCATGATGCCGATGAGGAGCACCACTGCGGCTTGGGACATGCCGCCGATGTCGCCAATCGAGGCCCAGCGGTCCTGCACCGGTCCCATGAAGATGCGGCGGTAGCCGCGAAGCATGTAGATGGCGGAAATCACGATGCCCCACACGGCGCAAATTGTGCCAATCTGGAGGAAGTTGAAGGCGAAGACTTCCTTGCCGTCAAAGACACCCATGGCGGGCGGCGCGCCGGCGAACGATCCGAAGAAAACCATAAGTTCGGCTGCAAAGCCCACAAACCCAGGCAACCCGACCGAAGCCATCGCAGCAAAGCCGAAGGCAAGGCCCAGTCGTGGTGCGGTGCGCGCGAGTCCGCCCAGTTCCGAGAAATCCAGCGTGCCGGTGCGCTCACGAATCTCGCCGCAAAGCGCGAACAGGACCGCCACCGTCAACCCGTGACTCAACATCATGATGGAAGATCCCGTGAGGCTGATCTCGTTCAGGGCAGCAAACCCGAGGAATATGTAGCCCATGTGCATGACGCTCGAATACCCGAGCATCCAGTCGAGCTTGCGCTGGGCGATTGTGATGTAGCCGACGTATAGGATGTTTCCGATGAGGAGAACCAACAGGAGCGGCAGAAACATCTGCACCGATTCCGGCAAGACCGGCGCGGCGATGCGGATCAGACCGTAAAGACCGAATTTCTTCAACACCCCGGCATGCAACATCGCCGCCGGTGCGGGCGCGGAGGCATACGCTTGCGGCGCCCATGTGTGAAAGGGAAACAACGAAACCAGTATCCCAAAACCGAACAGCAACAGCAGGTAGACAATCGGCGAATCATAGATCAGCCCCGCATCGGCATGGGCGACGATTTGTCGCAGATCGAAGGAACGCGCATCGACAGGCTGGATCAGATACAGACCGATCAACCCGAGCAACAACACGAAGCTGCCCGTGGCCAGATACACCGTCGCCTTCCACGCGGCGGCCTGCTTGTCACCCGATCCCCAGATGCCGATCAGCAAAAAGGTCGGGATCAACGCGAGTTCGTGGAACATGTAGAAGAAAAACACATCCACCGAGGCAAACGCCCCGACCACGCCCGCAGAGATAAACAGCAGACTCGCGTAGAACCAACGGGCACCATCCACCGGCGTGCGGGCGACCGCGATGGCGGCCAGCGTGACCACCACCGACAGGAAAAGCATCACCATGCTCAACCCGTCGGCACCCAGCGTGAACCCGATCCCGAGATCCGGCACGACCGGGAAGCTCGAGACGAATTGGAAGCCTTCCTCGAGCGGATTGAAGAAAAAGGCCAGCGCGCCGAAGAGCAGGACGTTTACCGCCGCACCCAGCAGGGCGGTGAAGCGCGGGTTGGCACCGGCCATGACCAGCGCGGCCGAGAGAACAGGCACAAGGATGAGAAACAGGAGCGGACTCATTTTGTCGAAAGGAGGATGTAGATGAGGCCAACGACGCCGGCTCCGAAGAAAAACGCGTAGGCTTGGATGTTGCCGAACTGAAGGAACCGAAGGGCGAAACCACAGGCCCAGGTGAGCTTGCTGGGCACTTGGACAACCAACATATCCACCACCCAGCGGTCGGCCCAGGAGAGAACCGCCGCGCCACCGCCTTGGATGTTTTTCACGAACCAGTCGTAGACGGCATCGATATAGAGGCGGTTGGCAAAGAGCGGGATGTTCAGCGGATCCTTCGCAGCCTTGAGGTAAAGGAGGGTGGACAGGGCCGCTCCGCCGAAGAACATGGCGTAGAGGAACGGATGCAGGGTGTTCGGCACCAGGTCGGGCCGTTCAAGAGTGAAGAAGTGGTCCTGGATGAACGGCCACCCCGCAAAAATCGCGAGGAACGCGAGGACGAGCATCGGCACCAGCATGGTGATCGGCTGTTCCTTGGCATGCTCTGCATGACTGCTGCGCTCCTTGCCGAAGAAGACAACGTAAAATTCGCGGAAGATATAAAAGGCGGTGAGGCCGGCGGCGGCGGCCGAGAGCCAACCGAGGAACGGGATTTTCACCACGGCCCACTCGATGATCAGATCTTTGCTGAAGTAGCCGCTGGTGTAGGGGCACCCGGCAAGGGCGAGCATGCCTGCGATGAAACAGATCATCGTCACAGGCATCCTTTTGCGGAGGCCGCCCATTTCCCACATGTCGACCCCGTGGTGCATGGCGATCATCACCGAACCCGCCGCGAGGAACAGCAGGCACTTGAAGCATGCATGGGTGAAGAGGTGGAACATCGCGACATCCGATGTCGGCGCCACGCCGATCCCCAGCACCATATAGCCAAGCTGGGAAATGGTCGAATAGGCCAGGACACGCTTGATATCCGATTGCTGGGTGGCCATGAGCGCGGCGGCGAAACACGTGATGCCCCCCACCCACGCGATGATCTCGCGGGCGGTCGGCACGACCTCAAGGATCGGGAAAATGCGGGCCAGCATGTAAACACCGGCGGCGACCATCGTGGCGGCGTGAAGGAGCGAGGAGACAGGGGTCGGGCCTTCCATCGAATTCGGCAGCCACACATGCAGCGGCATCTGGGCCGACTTGCCGACCGTGCCGAGGAACACCAGCACGCAGGCGATGGTGAGATACAATGGCAATGTGCCGAGTTGAGGAATCGTTGCCACGATGTCGCTGAAGACCACCGTGCCGGTGGCGAACCACAGCAACAGGATGCCAAGCATGAACCCGAAATCCCCGATGCGGTTCACAATGAAAGCCTGCTTCCCGGCATCCGCCGCCGAATCCTTCGAGTAGTAATGCCCGATCAGGATGTAGGAACTCACGCCGACCAGTTCCCAGAAGATGAACATCATCACGAAATTGTCGGCCAGCACGATGCCGAGCATCGAGAAAAGGAAGAGCGACAGCCCGGCGAAGAAGCGGGAATACCCCTCCTCGTCGCGCATGTAACCGAGCGAATAGATGAAGACCAGTGGCGAAATGGTGCAGACCACCAGCAGCATGACCTTGGCCAAGTGATCCAGCGTGAAGCTGATCGGGATGGTCAGGTCGGGCCCAAAGCTCAGCCAGGTGTGGGAGAATGTCTGCACCTCGCCGCCGGAGAGGAAGAGATTCCAACTCAACACGCAGCAGGTCAGTGCGGCGAGGATCGCCAGCGAGGCGCTCAGGGTTTTGGAAAACCGCCCGACCAGCATGATCAGGGCGGCTGCCACAAGGGGCGTGAAAAGAATGATCCAAGGAGCGGTTTGCATGCTCATCTAAAACTTCAGCGTGTTCAGGTCCTCGACGTGGGTTGTTTGTTTCGCCCGGAAGAGCGCGACGATGATCGCCAGGCCCACGGCCACCTCGGCCGCCGCCACGGTGATGATGAAAAACACCAGCACTTGCCCATTGTAATTTGGCATCCCGTCGGGGAGCAGGTTGAACCGCGAGAACGCCACCAGCGAGAGATTCGCGGCGTTCAGCATGAGTTCGAGACCCATGAAAATAATCAGGATGTTCCGCCGCAGGAGCACCCCGGCGAGGCCGATGGAAAACAACAGGCCGCTGACAATCAAGTAATGCGCAAGTGTGGGCATGGGTAGTTCAGAAGAGCGGCCTGGACGTGCCGCGGCTCACTTCAACTCCTTTCTGCTCAGGAGCACGACGCCAACCGTGGCGACGAGAAGAAGGACACCGATGATTTGGAAGGGGAAATTGAAATCGCGGAAGAGCGTGAACCCGACCAGAGCGACATCATTGGCCTCGGGATTCGACACCACAGGCTTCGCGGCGTCCGCCCCGGGCAGCGAGGAAACGACCTGCACCAGCGCGGAGACAAACCCACCAACCACCAACCCCCCTCCAACCCACGCCGACAACCGCACACGGCGGCTTTTTTCCTCGCGCAGGTCGAGCAGCATGATGATGAAGAGAAACAGCACCATGACAGCCCCGGCATAGACCAACACCTGCACGACAGCGATGAAGTAGGCGTCGAGCGTCACAAACACCGCCGCCAGCGCGACGAAGGACATCACCAGGCTCATCGCCGAGGACACAGGGTTTCTCAACAGAACGACCCCTGCCGCAAAGAGGAGCATCAGCAGGGAAAAAATCCAAAAAAGGGCAAGTTGCATCAGGTAAGGCGGGCGGGGTTTCTAACAGCGGACGGCGACGGATTCTACTTTTTTTCGTTCCATTTATTAACGAGTCCGGTCATCTCGCCGCCAAGCTCGCGAAGCTTGTTGATGTCATGGACCATCTCCTCGCGGGATAGTCCGGTGATCGAGTAGTCCTTGCGCAGGTAGATCGCCTGCTCGGGACAGACCTCCTCGCAGAGACCGCAGTAAATGCAACGGATCATATCGATGTCGAAACTCTTGGGCTGCTTCTCGACCTTGCCCCACTTGTCGGCGGCTGGGATTTCCTCGGGGTGGATGGTGATCGCCCGCGGCGGGCAGATGAATTCGCAAAGCTGGCAAGCCACGCAGCGGTTGCGCCCTTGCTCGTCGCTGACAAGTGTCGGCGCCCCGCGATACCACGCGGGCATCTGCGCGTCCCACTTCTGCTCGGGATACTGCATCGTCACTTTTGTTTGTCCCGAGACAACCCTCAGGATATGGCGCATTGTGATCGCCAATCCCGCGATGATCGAAGGCAGGTAGAGTTTCTCGGCCAATGTGAGGCGCGGACGCTTGACAGTGTAAGCCATAAAGTGGCGGGCGTTCTAACAAGCTTCGCCGGACGTGGCAACGATTGACTCAAGTTTTTTGCCCCGCGCCCGCTGCGGCCACAAGCGGCAAGTGTCGGCACGATGCGTCTGTCCAGACAACCCCGCCATAAACCCTGCGCTGCTTGCTGACCACCGCATCAAGCCTGTCCCCCGCCGTCCTGCCCTTGGAAGCCTTTGCGAACCGGCTCGGGAACAAACGCGGAAATATCCCCGCCGAGCAACGCGACCTCCTTCACGATGCGCGAACTCAGGTAGCTGTAGTCCTCCTTGGGAGTGAGGTAAACGGTCTCCAACCGTGGCTCGAGCTTGCGGTTCATAAGCGCCATCTGGAACTCGAATTCAAAATCCGACACGGCGCGCAATCCGCGAATCACTGTGAACACCCCGTGCCTCCGCGCGAAATCCACCAGCAATCCCTCGAGCGGAAGCACCTCGATCGCGGGATCGCCACCGAGGCTCTCCCGCACCATCTCCATGCGCCTCTCGACACTGAAGTGCGGTCCCTTGGGCTTGTTCGCCGCCACCGCCACGATCACGGATTGAAAAATCTGCGCGGACCGCCGGATCACATCCACATGCCCGAGATGCACCGGATCGAACGTGCCGGGATAAATGGCTCTTCCTGCACTCATGGAGCCGGCGTGGGCTTTGCCGCAACGAACCCCGGATCAGCCGGGATTTTGGACACGTCGCCCACTGTTTTTCTCGAGCGGATAATTTTGCGGAACGCGAACGCGGAGGGCTTCAGGACACGCTCGTAGGTCTTCGGATCCATGCGCGCGAGGCCGAAGAGCGCCTTGTAGCCGTAGTGCCACTCGTAGTTGTCGGCGAGCGACCAACTGAAATACCCGCGCACATCGTAGCCCTCGCGGATCGCCCGACCCACCGCGGCGATGTGGTTTTGCATATACCACACGCGCTTGGGATCGTCCTCGGTCGCGATGCCGTTTTCCGTGATCATCATCGGCTTGCCGTAGCGGTCGCCAACACGGCGGATTTCCTTGGTGAGCCCATCGGGGTTGATGCGCCAGCCCATCATCGTGTAGTTGTGCCCGCGCCGGTAGGCCTCCGCGAGGAAAGAGGTCGGGCTGGCTTTTTGCGAGTAGTAGTAGTTGATGCCCAGAATGTCGCAGACGTCCCACACCCGGTCGAGGTGGTCGATGTTTCCATGAATCATCGTATTGTAGAACAACCCGCCGGGATCCAACGGCGAGCGCTCCCACCACGGCAGGGCCTCGACGGACACGACTTTCGCCGAAGGCTTCACCTTTTTGATGCGCGCGGCCGCATCGCGGAACATGCCGGTGCTGGCATCGATCGCCTTCCAATAGGTGCCCATCGCCAGCGTCATCGCGGGAGGCCACTGGCCTGCGATGTAGGCGGTTGTGATCTGGCCGTTCGGCTCGTTCTGCGGCGCGAAATAATTTGTATAAGGAGCCAACCTCGGCAGCACCTTGTCCAAATACACCAGCCACCGCTCGCGGACCTCGGGGTGCAGCCAGTTCGATTGCTTCGGTTTCTTCGGATCGTAAAGCCAGCCGGGGAACGTGAAATGCCACAGGCAAACCACCGGCTCGATGCCGGCCTGCTTCAGCTTGCGCGCCATAGCCACATAGCCCGCGATCGCCTCCTCGTTGAATTCACCCGGCCGCGGCTCGATGCGCGCCCACGAAAGGCTGAAGCGGTAATGCGTGACCCCGATCTTCTTCAGTGCGGCCACATCCTTGTCGAACTCGGTCCACGAATACAGCGCGTTCCCCTTCACCGGCGCCGCCCCCTTCGCCACCAACGTATCCCAGTCGGTCGTGAAATAATCCGGATCCCCCTCGGTCACATCGGGGTTCTCGTATTGATAGCTCGAAGTCGAAATGCCCCACGCGAACTTCGCGGAGGGATCGGGCAACGGCCTCGGCGGACGCGGCATCGGCCCCGTCGTGTCGCGCCCCAGCGGATTCCAACTCGAACAAGCCCCCAAAAACAAAAGCGGAAGCAACAAAAGAACACGTCGAAGACAAATCATCACAACCGCCACCTAACGCCATGCCTTCCAGCCAAGAAAGCCTTTTCTGGATCGCAAGCGCCGGCATTTGATGATTGTGCCCGCACCTCCCCAAACAGAAGCTGGCCGGAAGGCATGACCAACGCCGTGAATCCAACACGCAGGCACATCTCGATCATCGGCGGCGGCCCGGCGGGTCTGCGCGCGGCGGAGGTCTGTGTGGCATTGGGCTTCCAAGCTACCCTCCACGACACCAAGCGCTCGGTCGGCCGCAAACTCCTCGTCGCGGGCAAGGGCGGATTGAACCTCACCAATGCCGAACCCGCGGCGACATTCGCCACACGCTATTCGAGCAAGACGCCTGCGTTCTGGAGCAAGCTCCTCGAGGAATTCAGCCCGCAAGACCTGCGCGACTGGGCGACCGATCTCGGCTGCGACACCTTCGAGACGAAAAGCGGCCGCGTCTATCTGAAGGACCTCAACGCCGCGTCCCTTCTCCGCCATTGGGTCGCGAGACTGAAGCATTCCGGGGTGGATTTTCAAATGCAGCACCGGCTTGCGGACCTCATCCCCGGTCCTCCTTTTCGACTGGTCTTTGAAAACGGCGACGAAACACAAGCGGATGCCGTGATTCTCGCTCTTGGAGGCGCCTCATGGCCGAAGACGGGATCCGATGGACGCTGGACTTCCCTATTCGATACCCTCGGCATTTCCACCTCTCCCCTCGCCCCCGCGAATTGCGGCTGGGAGCACGACTGGCCAGCCAAGGTCCTCGACGCCGCTGAAGGCAAACCACTGAAAAACATCCGCGCCACCGCAGGCACCGTCATCGCCTCGGGCGAACTCATCCTCACCCGCTATGGTCTCGAAGGCGGCCCGCTTTACGCCCTTGGCTCGACCCTCCGCGCGATGCCCGAGCCGATGATTTCAATCGATCTCAAACCCGCACATTCCATCGAACAACTCGTCGCAAAAATGGAATCCGCGCGCAAAAATTTCACCTCTGAGGCCCGCAAACGCTGGAAGCTCGGCGATGCCGCCCACGCACTCCTCGCCCGGCGCGACTGGCCCGACGCCGCCTCCCTCGCCCGCGAGGCGAAGAACTGCAAAATCCCCCTCAAAGGCCCCCGCCCGATCGACGAATCCATCTCCTCCGCCGGAGGCGTCCGCTGGGACGAACTCACCGACGACCTCATGCTCAAAAAAATCCCAGGCATCTTTGTGGCCGGCGAGATGATCGACTGGGAAGCCCCGACCGGCGGCTTCCTGCTCCAAGCCTGCTTCTCCACCGCCACCCGCGCCGCCCGGGGTG
>CAZRLX010000041.1:0-18722 GCA_964601115.1 uncultured Chthoniobacter sp.
CGTTGCCTCCTCACTCCCGATCAACGACGCCCTCGTCGAAAACGGCCTGCTGAACAACAAAGACGGCCAGTTTCTCTTCTCGAAGGACTTCGCCGCAGACCCCACCGCCATCTTCGGCGACGTCGTCGTGGAGCCAGGCGCCCTGCTGACCAGCCCCGAGGGCGAGGGCGGCAATGGCGGACGCGTCATGCTCGTTGGCGCGAATGTCCTCAACGCGGGCGAAATTTCCACTCCATCCGGCCAATCGATCCTCGCCGCCGGCCTCCAAGTCGGCGTCGCGGCCCACGCCGAATCCGATCCGAGCCTCCGCGGCCTTGATGTCTGGGTCGGCGATGTTGGCAGCTACGGCGGCACGGTGACCAATACCGGTCTCGTCGAGTCCCAACGCGGATCCATCGTCGCCGTCGGCAAGCGCATCACCCAATCGGGCGTCATGGAAAGCTCGACCTCCGTGAACCTCAACGGCCGGATCGACCTCCTCGCGAGCTACGGCGCGGTTGGATTTCCGGGATTCGACCCGACCTTCCAACCCCCGTTCCTCAACCGCTCCACCGGCATCGTGGAATTCTCGCCGGGCAGCACCACCCGTATCCTTCCGGATTTCTCCTCCGATAAAAAAATTCCCGGTTCCAAACTCTCCCAATCCTCTCAAGTCAATATCAAGGGCCTCGGCATCCACTTCGCCTCTGGCTCCTCTCTCATCGCCACCTCCGGCATCGTCGATATCCGCGCGGGCACCTGGCCGTTTGTGGACACAAACAACGACGGCATCGTCTCCAACTCGAACGAATACGCGCAGCAAATCCAAAACGGCACCCAGCGCTTTCTCCTCTCGGGCGGCCAGGTCAATATCGCCTCCGGTGCCCTTCTCGATGCCAGCGGCACCATGGATGCCTTCGTCCCCCTCGGAAACAACTTCCTCGCCATCCAACTCCGCGGATCCGAACTCGCCGACTCTCCTCTCCAGCGCTCCAGCAGCCTTCGCGGCAGGCCTCTCCTTGTCGATCTCCGCCGCTCGGGCACCTACGGCGGACGCGGCTGGATCGGCACCCCGCTGGGCGACCTGACCGGTCTCGCCAACATCACCGAACGCGACATCGCCCAGCTCACCACCCGCGGCGGCTCGATCTCGATCGCCGCCGGAGATTCCGTGGTCGCCGCCTCCGGCGCCACCATCGATGTCTCGGGCGGCTACTTCACCCACGAGGGCGGACTCGTCAGGACCTCCCGCCTCCTGCGCGACGCCAACCTCGTGGACATGCACAACGCGACGCCGGATGTCACCTACGATGGCGTTTACGACGGCCTTTCCAGGTTTTTATCGGCCAAGTGGGGCACCGCTGGAACCTATTCCCACCCGCTGGCGCCCCTCGGCGGCGGCAACGAGCGCACGCATGTGGAAGGCGCGGCCGCCGGCACGTTGTCCATCACCGCCCCGAAAATGGCCCTCGCCGCCGAACTCCTCGGCCAATCCATCACCGGCCCCCGCCAGCAACTCCTGCCGGCCGCCCAAGGAACCCTCAACATCAAATTCCAAGGCGAAACCAAGTTTTCCAAAGGCGACTCCTTTGTGTTCCTGAACCAATCCCCAGCCGCGCCGAATCTCGTGTTTTCCAATGGCTCGGCAGCGGCATCCCCGCTCGCGTTCGATGTGGTTGACGGCACCCCCGCCGAACTCCCGTTCACAGCAGGGTCCACCTTCGCCGTTCCTTCTGAGTGGTGGGAGGAGGAGGGCGGCGGCTTTGGCAACATCTCGATCGAAAACACCGAGGGCGACATCTCGGTTCCCAACGGCAACCCGATCGCACTCCCGGCTGGCGGCTCGCTGACCCTCGCCGGACGCAACATCTCGGTCCAATCGTCCATCTCCGCACCGGGCGGCTCGATCGCCATGACGGCCTACAATTACACGCCGATGGCCTATGCCCGGGCAACGGAGGAGGGATTGTTTCAAAATGTCGCCGCCCCGGCCCCCATCGCCGGCCAGGGAACAATCCAGATCGCCCGCGGGGTCCTTCTCGATGTCGCCGGCCAGTTCGCCGACGAACGCCCCTCATCGACCATGCCCTACCAGGAAAAGGTTGTGCTGAAAGGCGGCTCGGTCGCCCTCACTGGCTATTCCGTCCTCCTCGAACCCGGCTCGCTCGTCGATGCCTCGGGAGGCGTTCGTGCGCGTCCAAACGGCAAATTCCAATACGGCAACGGCGGCTCGATCTCGATCCTCGCGGGCAAGGATCCCAACCTCTCCACCACAGTGGGCGGCAAACTCCAACTCGACGGCACCCTCCAAGCCTACTCGGTCGCCAAAGGCGGTTCCCTCTCGCTCCAAGCGAACACCATCCAACTCGGCGGCACCCGCGCTCCCGAGGGCACCCTCCTTCTCCAGCCCGACTTTTTCCGCAAGGGTGGCTTCACGAGCTACTCGCTCAAAGGCATCGGCGCTCGGGCGGCCGACGGGTCCTATGTGCCGGGGGTGAACGTCGTCGCCGGAACCGTGATCGAGCCGGTGGCTGAAAGCTGGCGTCACCTGCCTGCGGCGGATGCAAGAAAACTAACCACCGCCATGTCCCGCCTTGGCGACCACGAAAGCGCCCAAACCGCGTCGATCATGGATGCCGATCCAACCGACCTCCGCGGCTTCGGATTTCGCCGCCTCGGCATGGACGCGCTCTTCCCGGTCCTTCTGCCCGAGGGCCTCCGCCAACCCGCCAGCCTCTCCCTCTCCGCCTCGGGCTACGACGATTCCTTCACCGAGGATCGCATCGAAGCCATCGGCATCGTGAATTTCCAGGACGGCGCCAAAATCCTCACCGATGCCGGCGCCTCCGTGCGCCTCTCGGGTGATTTTGTGCGGGTCGCGGGCGAAATCACCGCGCCGGGCGGCACCATCGAGATCACCGGACGCTCGTCGTTCAGACTGCCCGAAACCACCATCGCCAGCTTCGCCTTGCCAACAGTCCACCTCACCCCCGCCGCCAAGCTCTCCGTGGCCGGAAAAACCGTTCCGCTCGACGACCCCTATGGCTGGAACGCCGGCATCATCCACCCCGGCGGCACCATCAAAATCTCTGGCAACATCCTCGCGGAAGCCGGTTCAACCCTCGATGCCTCGGGCACCTCGGCCGTGCTTGATTTCCACCCTTCACAGATCAACCCCGACATTGCAGCCAACATCCCCGCACACACCGGCCTGACCTCCACCCCATGGCAACGCCGCGCCGTTTCTGTTCGCTTGGACAGCGATGGCGGCCGCATCGAACTCAACGGCTCGCAAATGCTCTACGTGGACTCGGAAATGAAAGCCCATCGCGGAGGCGAGACCGCCGCTGGTGGAACTCTGGCGATCTCCTCGGGGCGCTTTTACCCAAGCGGCGTGTCCCGCACCGGCGCCGATATCAACCTGCTTGTGGCCTCCACGGGCGTTGCAAGCCGTGTGGCCGACACATCACGGTTGGCCGATCTTTCCACGAACCTCCTTGCGGACAAGTCGCCCGAATCCCTCATCTCACAAGCGATGGCCAATCCTTCATCCGGATCAACTGGAATTGGATTTTTCGCAGCCGACCAGTTCGAAAAGGGCGGCTTCGCCAACCTCGACCTCGGCTTCAAATACTTCAAGGATGCGACACCGATTCCCTACGGTGGCAATTTGGAGTTTTTGGATGCTGTCTCGCTTGAAGCTCCGGGAGCAATCCGCTTGGCGGGCGGTGGCGTGATCCGCTCGACCTTCCCGGTTTCCATCTCGGCGCCCTACGTGGCCATCGGTCAATACAACCCCGAGCCATTGCACCCAGCGGATGCATTCTCGCCATTCAGGGCATTCGATGCGGCCACCAATGGGTCAACCGCATACAATGTCGCTCCCACCACAGGCACCGGGTCGATTCATGTCTCCGCCCAACTCATCGACGCCGGAACCCTTGTCACCCAAGACACCAACCGACTTTCCATGTTCGCATGGGAGGGGGAGATTCGCGGCAATGGCGTTGTCAACGTGGCGGGCGATGTCATCCTCCAAGCGGCGCAAATCTACCCTCAGACCCTCGGCAAATTCGAGGTGTTCGCCTACGACACCCCGGACCGTCTGGGCACAATCACAATCCTCGGCGACGACCTGACGCCGCTGCCTCTCTCGGTCGGCGGGCGACTCGGCCTTTACGCCTCGGTGGTCCGTCAGGCAGGAACGTTGCGGGCGCCGCTCGGATCGATCGAACTTGGGTGGGATGGCAAGGACTCCACAAAACCCGTGAACTCCGTTGTGGGCGATCTCCTGACCACTCCCACATCCCTTCTCGTCAGCCTGGAGGATTTCAGCGTGACTTCCGTGTCGGGTGTCGATCCCCGCACCGGTGCTGACGTCCTGTTCCCCTTCGGCATTTCGCCGGACGGGTTGAAATGGGTCGATCCCCGAGGTGTTGATATCACGACGTCGGGCCTGCCCGAGCGCGGCATCGCATTGCAAGCGGAGGCGGTCTTTGCATCCCCCGGCTCCGTCTTGGATACACGCGGCGGAGGGGATTTGTTCTCCTACCGCTGGATTCCCGGCCCCGGCGGGAGCCGCGACCTTTTGGGAACCGCCACGGACACTTGGGCGGGCTCAAAAAGCTACTCCGCGGGCGACCTGGTTCTTCACTCGGGCAAAACATGGTCTGCGCGATCGAACATAAATCCGGCGGACTACACCTCTTCGCCCGTTCCAGGCGAGGGGCTGTTCTGGTCACAGGTTCCCGATTCCTACGCGATCCTCCCCGGCAACAATCTCGGCATCGCCCCACTGAATCACTTCAACACCGGCCCGAACTCCTCGTTGCTGGCGGGTGATCCGGGGTATGTCGCTCCGAACCTCAGAACAGGCGAATCCATCTTTCTGTCGGGCAACGGGGACATCAACGCCGGCTTCTACTCTCTCCTGCCCAGACGCTACGCGCTGCTCCCGGGCGCGCTTCTCGTGGTTCCAAGCACCTCGGCGTTCCAAGGCACGAACATCGTCCGCACCGCCGGAAGTTCCAGCAGGGTCTTGAGGAATTTCACTTCCGAAGAGGGCGGCAATTTCATCTCCGGCTACACAACCAGCGCGTTCAACGCCACTCCGAATCCGGTTCAGACAAAATTTGAAATTCTCTCGCCTGAGACGCTCGCGCAACGCGTCGAATATCAAGTCCTCACCGGCAATCAGTTTTTCAAATCCGCCGCCGAACGCGTGGGCTTGGAGATGAATCGCCTCCTTCCGGAGGATTCCGCCCCTCTCAAAATCCAAGGAAACCAAAATCTCGCTCTTTCCGGATTCGTTTACTCCAAACCAGTTGGTTCCGGCCGCCCTGCATCCATCGACATCTCAAGCGATGTTCCAATCCTGATTACGGATGATCCCACCAAAACAAGTTCCGCTGGCGCTCCAGTGTTGTATGCCGATCTCCTCAATTCGTGGAATGCCGGAAGCCTGCTTGTGGGCGGCTTCAGAAACAGGGATGGAACCAGCGTCGATGTCCGCACAAACAACCTGACCCTCAACGCGCCTCTCCTTACCGCTGGTGAAGTGATTCTGGCGGCAAAGGACTCGGTGGAACTCGCCGATGGATCCTCGATCGCGACAAGCGGCGCCTCATCGGCGACGGAATCCCTCCAGATCGAGGGCGATGGCGCGCTGGTGGCCGTTTCCGCTTCTCTTTCCGGCGTGTCCCGCTCCTCGACGACGGGGGTGGACGCCACCCTCCGCATCGGCCAAAACACCAAGCTGACCGGCTCGACTGTGATTCTCGATTCCTCGCGCTCGGCGATCATCGATCCGTCCCTGCAACTCTCCGCCAACGCCCTCGCCCTCGGTGCCGGTCAAATCAGCCTGGAGTTCGACCCGCTGCCCGGCGGCTTGACGGGTTCCCAGTTCGCGACGCATCTGGTCATGGAGGGCCAATTCCTCTCCAGCGCCCTCGCCACTAACTCCCTCACGCTCCAGAGCTACACCACGATCGACCTCTACGCGAACGGCTCGATCGCGGCTCCGGCGAAAGCCCTCACCCTTCTCGCCTCGGGATTGCGGGCCTACACCACCACCGGCTCGACGATCGCATTGAACGCCTCGGACATCGTCTTCTCGAATCCCAACAACGCAAGCACCCTCGCGGCACCGGCGACTTCCGCCGGCACCCTCGAGATTGCGGCGAACTCGCTCACCTTCGGCGAGAACACGTTCTCGGTGACGGGCGTCAACTCCGTCGCTCTTTCCGCATCCGGCGGAGCCGCCGCAACCGGCGACGGATCGTTCTCCACTACCGGCGCGCTCCGAATCGCCACTCCGTCCCTCACCGCCGCCCAAGCGGTCAGCCACTCGATCTCCTCCACCGGTGCGCTGGATTTCGCGGCACTTCCCGGCTCGTCGACCCGCACGCCGGGACTCGGCGCGACGATCTCACTCTCGGGCTCCTCGGTCTCGCTGGGCTCGGACATCCTCCTCCCAAGCGGCTCGCTGGTCGCCACCGCCTCCGGTGGCTCGATTTCC
This sequence comes from uncultured Chthoniobacter sp., assembly GCA_964601115.1. Taxonomy (GTDB): domain Bacteria; phylum Verrucomicrobiota; class Verrucomicrobiia; order Chthoniobacterales; family Terrimicrobiaceae; genus UBA967. Next base: position 6,497 of record CAZRLX010000041.1, read on the forward strand.
GTGACGGGACTCCTCTCGGTGGCGGGAACCGCCAAATCCTTCTTTGATCAAACCCGCTTCACCAACGCCGGCGACATCGTGCTCGACGCCACCGGCTCGGTTCAACTCTTCGCGGGCAGCCGCCTCTCGCTGGCGGCGGCCTCCGGCGGCGGAGACGCCGGCTCGCTGACCATCAAATCCCCCGGCGGGGCCTTGCTGACCAGCGGCTCGCTTGACGCCTCCGCTCCGGCGGGCAGAAAGGGATCCGTCTCCATCGACACGGCCTCCATCGCCGATTTCGATTCCCTCGCCGCCACGCTGGGCACGGCGGGGTTCACGCGCTCGATGGACTTCCGGGTGCGCTCGGGGGATGTTTCCCTCAACAACGCCATCGCCGCCGAGTCATTCAAGCTGGCGGCGGATGACGGGTCGATTGCTGTCAACAGCTCGATCGACGCCTCTGGACAGACCGGCGGCCGGATCGAATTGTTGGCCCGCAACACCCTGACACTCGCGCCGACTGCTTCTCTCACCGTGGCGGCCCAGCGCTTCAGCAATGCCGGAAAAGGCGGTCACATCCATCTCGAAGCGGGCTCCGCAGTAAACGGATCGCCAAACACCGCAGCCCTTCTCGACCTCCAGGCCGGTTCCACTATCTCTCTCGGAGTTCAAGAATTCGTGGCCGGAGATTACCTGACCGCCGGTTCCAGCGCCTTCCATGGCCGCTTCGAAGGAACCCTCCACCTCCGCGCCCCGCGCAACGGCAACGATGTCCGCATCGACCAGATCGACTCCTCGATCACCGGAGCCTCTGCCATTTCGGTTGAGCCATTCACAATCTACGAACCCGCCGACGGCACCATGAACATCGCCCTGCGTGACACGATCGATGCCGACACCACCGCGTTCATGAACGCCAACGAAGCCTCCATCCTCGCACGACTCCTCCCGGGTGGCGGGCCGCTGGCGGATCGTTTGGTGGTCACGCCGGGCGTTGAAATCATCAACCGCTCCGGCGACCTCACCTTGGGATTGGCCAACAATGCGACCGGCGGTTCCACCAATATCGAAGCCCAAACAGCCGCTGACTGGGATTTCTCCTCGTTCCGCTACGGCGCCAAATCGGCCCCGGGCATCCTCACCCTGCGTGCGGCGGGCGATCTTGTCTTCAACAACTCCCTCAGCGATGGCTTCAACCCGGTGCCAATCACGGCGGATACCGGCCACTCCGCACTGTGGCTTGCCACACCGCAAACCCTCAACACCACACTTCCAGTCAACCTCCAGTCCTGGAGCTACCGACTGGCTGCGGGCTCCGATTTCACGTCGGCCAGCCACCGCCGCGTTGCTCCGATGGCCTCCCTCGCCGGCAAGGGTTCGGTTCTCGTGGGCGAATTTTACTCCGCGGTTCCCAACTCCTCCACATCCGGCGACGCCGCCGCGATTGGCAAGGACGGCCAAACGGCGGACTCGATTCGCATTTCCACAACAACCGCAAACCGCGGCACACGCCACGAGGTTGTTCGCACCGGCACCGGCGAGATCGACATCGCCGCCGCAAAGGATGTCCAGCTTCGCAACCCGTTTGCCACCGTTTACACCTCGGGTGTCGCCTTGCCGGACCCGACACGCATTTTCCAGTCGGGCGACTTCGCCCTCCCGGTTGTCGTCAGAACCAGCCGCCATCCCGACCAAGGAAACCTCGGCACCGTTCAACAAGCCTACAATCCGGCATACACCATGGCGGGGGGCATGATCTCTGTGGCCGCCGGCAATGACATTGGCCGCTTCACCCGACTCAATGGCGATGTGGTCGCCGATGCCAGCCGTCAACTCCCCACAAACTGGCTCTACCGCCGAGGTCAGGTCGATCCCGCCACGGGATTGTTCACCGAGGGCGGCGTGGGATCACCGGGAGACCTCGGATTGTTCACCGATCCCTCGGCCTCCACCACATGGTGGGTCGATTTCAGCAACTACTTCGGTGGCTTCGGTGCCTTGGGCGGAGGTTCAATCACGCTTGCCGCCGGAAGGGATTTGGTCAATGCCGATGCCGCCGCACCGACCACCGCACGCATGGCGGGCCTCGACAACGGCCAACGCATCGCCCCATCGATGGAAAAGTTCCAACAACTCGGCGGTGGCGACCTTCTCCTTTCGGCGGGTCGCAACATCGACGGCGGATCGTTCCATGTGGATCGCGGCACGGCCCTCCTGAACGCGGGGGCCGAAATCACGACCAATTCCGCGCAATCCCCCTCGCGCAATACGATGGGCGCGAGCGGCCAGAGCCCGAATATCCTGAACGCTCTCGTTTGGCAGCCGGTCACCCTCTACGGTTCTGACTCGTCGTTCTCGGTAAATGCCCGTGGCGATGTCCTGCTCGGTCCAGCCACGAATCCGTTCCTCCTCCCCCAAGGAGTGAACAACAAGTTCTGGTATAAGACCCAATTCCAAACGATCGCTCCCACCGCCTCGGTCTTGGTGAACTCCTTCGGCGGATCCATTACCCACCGCCTCGCTGTCACGCTTCCCGGCGACTCTTTGGCGCTCCCGCTCCTCGAAGCTGTCTACCGCCAGTCCTCGGCACTCTCTCCGGAGGCCGCCGGATACTTCCGCCCATGGCTCCGCCTTTCCGAACTGAACCCCGCGATGTTCCGAACGGCGGGCACGGTCGCCCTGCCGACCCTCAAATCCACAGCGTTCGGCGGCGACATCAATGTGGTCGGCCCGCTCAACCTCTTCCCATCACCCCAAGGCGGCCTGGAACTCCTCTCCTCGGGCGCGTTCAATGGTCTCAATCCCTCGGGTGTCACCACCGCATCCTCCAGCGGTTCAAGCCAACAGGTGACCGCATGGACCGCGACCGCGATCAATCTCTCGGACGCCAACCCCGCCTCCATGGCCAGCCCCGCGTCTCCGTATTCCATCCAAGCCGCCCTCGGAGCGCGTGATGGCCTCACCCTCCGCGATACCACACTCAACCCGTTTGCAAACCTCAACGCCTCATTCAACGAAACCGGCTCTTTCACAGGACAGGCTGCCGCCATCGATGTGAAGAGCGCCCTGCACAACTCCTCTCCGCTGCACACCGGCAACAAAAACCCGCTTCTCCTCTACGCGGCCGGCGGAGACCTTTCGGGCGTGACCCTGTATTCGGCCACGAAAGTCCAGGCCATTGCCGAACGCGACATCACCGACATCGCCTTCTACCTCCAACACACCGGCGAAAAGGACGTGTCGATCGTGTCCGCCGGACGGGACATCATCCCCTTCAACGAAAATTCCGCCCGCCGCTCGACCGCGGCCGATCTCTCGCTCGGAAATGTGATTGTCGATGAGGGCATGAACACCGTTGTCAAAGACGGCAGCGGCAAACCGGTTCAGACCAAAGCCCTCCCTGGCGATATCCAAATCGGCGGACGCGGCGTGCTGGAGGTTCTCGCCGGCCGCAATGTGGATCTCGGCACCGGCCCCAACCTCGAGGATGGTCGAGGCAAGGGCATCACCAGTATCGGTCGCTCCAGAAATCCATTCCTGCCCTTCGAGGGAGCCGAGCTCGTCATCCTCGCAGGAGTCGGCGGCGCCACCGAGGGCCCAGCGATCGGTCTTTCCAAGAGCAGCCTGAACTTCACCGGCCTTGCCGGCAACGGAACCGAACTCCAAGCCGTTGCCGCCCTCAAGGACCTCTTCGTGAATCTCGCTCGCGTGGGCGAGGCGGCCCTCGATACCGGCGACTACTCGGAAGGCTATGCGCTGGTCAATCAACTCTTCGGAACCACCGCCTCCACCGGCGACCTCTTCACCCGCGCCCGCGACATCCGCACCGCCAACGGCGGAGCCATCACCATCGCCACTCCGGGTGGCGGCGTGACCATGGCTTCCGACATCTTTGGCAATCCCCTCACCCCTCCGGGCATCGTGACCGAATACGGCGGCGCGGTTTCCATCCTCACCAGCGGCAATGTGAACATCGGCCAGGCCCGTATCTTCACCCTCCGCGGAGGCGACCTGACCATCTGGTCATCGAACGGCGATATCGCCGCGGGCAACGCCCCGAAAACCGTCGTCACCGCCCCGCCAACCCGCGTGCTGATCGATGCCACAAGCGCCGATATCCAAACCGACCTCGGCGGCCTTGCCACCGGCGGCGGCATCGGCGTCCTCGCGGCCGTCGAAAATGTCGAACCGGGTGCCGTGAACCTCATCGCCCCCGAGGGCACGGTGGATGCCGGAGACGCAGGCATCCGCGCCACCGGCGATATCAAAATCGCCGCCGCCGCTGTGGTGAACGCCGACAATATCGCCGCCGGCGGCAGCTCCACAGGAGTCCCAACCTCGGCCTCCGTCGCCGCTCCGAACATCGGCGGCCTCACCTCGGGTGCCACATCCTCCGCAGCGACATCCTCCGCCGCGTCTCAAGTCACCCAACAAGCCGCCCCGCAGGAAAAACCGGCGGACGAAACACCTTCTCTCATCACGGTCGAGGTCCTCGGCTATGGCGGAGGAGATGCCGGCGCAACCGATTCCGAGACCGAAGACGAAGAAACCGCCGAAGGATAGCCTCGAAATTCACTCACCGACCGAACGCCTTTTCCCGAATTCTGAAAATTCTGTTCATTCTGTCCAACAACCCATTCCCGTGATCCTCATACGCCTCCTCACCCTCGTCGCCGCCCTCACACTCACCACGCTCCACGCGGAGCCACCCTCCGGCCTCGAAGCCGCCGCCGCCTCGGGCAATGCCACCGCCCAGTTCGAACTCGGCCGCGCCTACTTTCGTGGAGAGGGCGTTCCCCCCGACAAGGCCAAGGCCCACGACTGGATTTTGAAATCCGCCAACCAAGGCAATCCCGATGCCATCAACTCGATGGGCTACTTTTACTCCCAAGGAGTCGTGCTGGAAAAAGACGAGGCCATGGCCGTCGAGTGGTTCCGCAAGGGTGCCGAGGCCGGTTCCGCGAAATCCCAACTCAACCTCGGCCTCATGCTCCGCCAGGGAAAATCCATCCCGCTCGACAACACCGAAAGCCTCAAGTGGCTTGACATGGCGGCCTCCACCGACGACCCGGACGCCATCCGCACCTACGGCCAACTCCTCTTTCTGGGCGACGCACTCATGATGCCCGACCGCAAAAAGGCCTTCCCCTTCGTCCTTGAATCCGCCGTGGCTGGAAACGCCGCCTCCCAAAACATGGTCGGCGTCGCTTACCGCGACGGAGATGGCACCGACAAGGGCCACGACAAGGCCAAGGAGTGGTTCCGCAAAGCCGCCCTGCAAAACGATCCCAAGGCCCAGTCGAACCTCGGCCACCTCCTCGGCGTCGATTCCCCGGCCAGCCCCGACCGCAAGGAAGCCCTCAAGTGGATTCTCATCGCCAAGGAGAACGGCGAAATCACCGCCATCAAAACCCACAAGGAACTCCTGACCACCTTCCCTCCCGCCCTCCTCGCCGCCGCCCAAAAGGAAGCCGCCAAATTTCTCCTCCTCTCCCGCTCGAAATCTTCCAAGCCGACCGCATCTCCCAGCCCCGGTGAATAACGGCTTTCAAGACAGGAGAACAGGATTCACAGGATTGTTTTTTTCAAAATTGACCGAAATTACAGTGTCATATGAAAGCCGGTAGCTTTTGGACTTCTGGAATGTAGTGCGGGCGTCCCGCCTGCAAGCGTAAACCATTCGATGTCAGGCGGGACGCCTGACCCCCAGATGCACCCTCAAATACCAAAGTTTCTATGAAATTGGACTTTCAAGGCCGAAGAGGGGGGCACGTCCGTCCCGGGCGTGTGGAGACTGGTCCACTTGCTTTTGGACATTTTGAAAACAGCGCGGTAGCGCCCGGTCCCGGGGAGCTCGCCCGCCTCGGGCGACGTCGGGTGCGCCTCGCGCCCGACATGGGCCTGTTCGAGCGGCCGCTGGCCGGATTTTTCCAATCGCCCCGCGAGGGCGCGTGGCGGAGTGCCCGAGGGCGAGCACGCTCCCCGAGACCTTTCCGCGATGCCTGCACAACTCCATACAGAGTCCAAAAGCTATCGCAAATTGCTATCACACAGTCGGGACGACTGGTCCACCCCGACGTCAGCGCGATTTTTTCTTCTTCCGATTCCCCTTCTTGTCGGGTGATTTCCCCTTGTCCCTTGATTTCTTTGCCTTGGATTTTTTCGATGTCTTGGATGATGAGGACATCCCATTTTCCACGCTCATTGCGCTGCTTGAGGAGTAAAGACTTCTGCTCCAACTCGGCCGGGTCCAGCTACTGATATCCAAAACCGTCACAGCAGGGCCTGTGGTGGTTGGCGTAGGAGTAGGTGTCGGCGCAGGAGTAGGTGTCGGCGCAGGCGTTGGTTCCGCGCTCGCCGCGATAGTGAGGATCAATGACGATGTCCCGGTTCCCCCGGAATTTGTGGCGGAAATAGGAATTGTCGCAACCCCCGTGTTGACAGGAGTTCCGCTTATGATTCCTGTGGTTCCATTGACCGTGAGGCCAACAGTGGCCGCCCCGGCGGCTTGGGATAGTGTGGCTCCGAATTCTGTCGGACCGTTGCTGGCGGCAATCTGGTAGGAGAAGGAGCTGCCGACGGTGCCGTTGGCGGTTGTCGCGCTTGTGATCTGGGGTGGGGCTGCCGCTTCCGCCCATCCCTTCGCCACAAAATTCACGTCACCATTCGCGCTGACAGCGATCGTTCCCAAAAAGTCCGCCCGTGCGCCATTCGAACCGGGATATGTGGTGTTGCTGTAGGTCGGAGAAATCGTGTTGGCATTGTGCCAGAGCGTGGGCGAATTGGCGTTCGTGCCGGTCGTTTTCGTCACACGATAAAGGTCCAGCAGCACGACGGCACTGACATTGGCGTATGACGTGGTTGTGCCGAGTGGTCCCTGGATACCGCCGGAAAGCGCGCCGTAAGCGGTGGTGGGATTGCCGTTGCTGAAGGGGTTGGAGTTGTCGAGGAGCGTTTCACCGACCACAACCGCTCCGGGTTGCGTCATGCCAGCGATGTTGTTGACACCGGCGATCTGGCCCGCCACCGCCGTCGTGGCGGGGTCGAACAGTGGCGAACCGGAGTTCGCTTCGCCGACAGTTCCCACGCCGTTCCTTGCCTTGGTCACATACACCGTGCGGGCGTAGTCGCCATTGGCAATTGCTGACGAGAGAGCCGAAGTCGCCCCGTTCTGCCCTGTGGCGCCCGCAAAGATCGTTGCGGCAGTGTTTGTCCAATCCGCTCCAAAGGTGCTGTTGAGGATGCCATTGATATTCCCCAAGGAAATTGTTTTTCCAAACGTGCTGGAATTCGGAGTGGCTGCCTCCCGAAAGACCGCGGTCGTGCTTCCCAAGCTGAAATACACCACTTGATCTGTGCCCGTCGTGCCGGCGGGGTTTTGGAAAAACAGCAGCACGTCGTTTGTTGTATAGGCGTCATCAGTCGCGGCAACGCTGAGTCCAATGCTTTGTAAAAAAATAATTAAAAATGCTTTTGCACAATGTTTTGTGACTAAATTCATAACTCTCGGAATCTTATGTTAGGTGCTTTCGACAAGGAACAAGGAGAGTAAACCTCAGCGATTCGAGACAACTGCGAAAGCGACGCATTGCTACATTTTTGTAACAATCCATAAACCCGACCATCTCCAGAAAATCGCGCCCGTGGCAGACGGCTCATTTGGGCGGGAGCCGTCGCAGAAGCATCTCCACCCGCGGCTCCCCGGGTCGAATGGCCAACGCCTGCTCGAATGCCTCACGGGCTTTGTCCGGTTGGCCGGATTCCATATGGTAGATGCCCCGGTGGAACCATGACTCGAAGAGGTTCTGCCCGGGGAGGAAAGCGATAATGCGCACGGATTGGGAATCGATGCCGGAGGCGGTGGGAATCGGATACGCAAATGGCCGGAGCCAGACTGGAAAGTCCTCGGATTCCAGCACACCCGCGAGGTAGGAGGGTTCGGCCTGTTCCCTTCCCCCGGCTTTGGCGAGGAGATCGGCGTAGGCCGCTCCGAAGTTGCTCCACGAGGGAACGACAATATGGGTCACCCCGGCCTCCTCGAGCAACCGGCGGGCATCGTCGCGTGTCGTTGCCGCAAAGATGGCGGCGGCACGCTTGAGGCCATGCATGTTTTCCCAGTAGAGGGTGCCGAGCGTGCGCAGGCCGCTGTGGAACACCAACTCGGTGGAGGTGTTCGGTCCGGTGAGCACTGTGGGGATTGTTGACGGGCTCGATTGGATAAGGCGGTGGGCGATATCACGCACGAGGAGGTTGCCGCCGGTCTCCTCCGCAAGCGGCGCATCCAGGCAGGTCTTCTCGAATGTGTTGGATGCCGCGGCGATCGGCAACGGGCCGAGCAGGAGCGCACCCCAAGGAGCCAAAACGATTCCCGCCAGCAGCCAGAGCCGCTGCGGTTGTCCAGCAGGAAGGCGGAGCAGCGCGGCGGTAATGACCGGAATCCATAACGCCCAGAGGCTCGCGGACGCCGATCCCCAGCGCACCTGCACCAGCGCCAGCGCCTGCATCACCGCGGTCGGCGGCAGAAGAAGAAAGATCGCCGAGCGGAATGACGGGTCATGCGGCCCCCACACCAACAGCACGCTGGCCGCTCCCAGCGCGATCCAAACCCAGAAGTGCGCAATGACCGGCTCGATCCACCCGGCATTCTTGGCCGCTGCCAATCCCGCGAGGCTCTGGAACTCGAGGATGTATTCCTTGTGCAGCGCGAGCAGGAAGTCATCGGAGACCCAAAAGAACCGCTCTCCATCCAGGACGATCATGACGACAGGCGTCGCCACGGCTGCCACACACAGACCGGCCTTGACCCAATCGCCGGGCCGCCGCACAGGAAATCTCCCGTCGAGCGTCGCTTGAAGCACCCGCTGGAGAATCCACCCCCCACCCAGCCAAGCCATGGCGTAGAGCGGATGGTTCACCTCAAGCCGCAGGCCCATGTGGCGGGGGAAATACTCCAGCAGATAAAAGCCAAGGCTCCCGGCACAACCCCATCCGGCCCAGTGAAGCCAAAGGCGCGGCCGGAGCGGGGCTTGGGCTGACGCGTTGGAGCGCAGGCTCCCCGCGACTAGCCCCCCGAGACCAGTCGCGGCGAGGATCGGCAACGCGGTCGAGGCGCTCACCCACAAGGCCGCCGCTCCGAGCAGGCCGGCTGCGGCAAACCACCATTCCGCCACCAAGTCTCCCTTTTTGGCAAAGCCGGAACCGCCTGCCAAAAGGCAAAGAACACTCCCGGAAGCCAGCGCGAGCACGATCCCGTGGTGGTCGGCCTCTCCCAATTGGAATGTCCTCAACACGGCGTTCGAGGTCAGCAAGGCGAGCAAATACAGCAACGCCGGAACAAGTCCGAACGCCCGCCGGGCGACAAGAACAAGCCCCAAAAAGAATACCGCCATGAGCAGGGGGCCGACAGCAAGCGCGGCGTCGGCAGCGAAGTGCCTTGCGGGCTCCCCTGTGCCGATCGATCGAATCCACGCCAGCCCCGAAACAACCCACAGCAACAGCGAACTCCAATGCACCTCACGGCCCCCGGGGGCGTTGTCGAGTGCCGTCGAACGAATTCTCCACTCCCCCTCGCGCAACATCTGCCGGGCATGAATCACCCACCAGCGCGCATCGATGGACGAATGCGGAAGGATCAACGATTCCTCGCGCGTGCCGGGTGATACCGGCACCGAACCGGGCTGGATTTCAGAAAATGACACCGCGGAGATTTTCTCCACAGTCCTCAATCGCGCGGCTCCGTCGACCACCCATGCCGCCAGTGTGGCCGCAAGACACAGCAGCAGCGACATCCCGATCCAGCGCATGCCTCGCCGCGACACATTGCCTTGCTGCCTCATTCGCTTCCGGCCTCGACATCCGCAGACGCTTCCTGCGCCGCCTGAATCGCTTTCTTCTCTTTCAGCGCCTCCTTGGCGGCCTGGAGATGGTATTGGTTGAACGCTTGATACCCGAACAGCGTGATATACCGCTGGTCGGCTATCCCACGCGCCGCCTCCCACACCTCCTCTTTTTTCATCCCCGCCGGAACCTCCGTGACATATTGCTCGAATTCTTCGGCAATCCGGTCGAGCGCCTTTTGCTGCGCCACCGGCTTTTCCTCCCCATCAAAAAACACCGCCGGCACCTTGGCTCCCTCGGGCACAGGAATCGAAATCTCCCGCGCCATCCCCCCACCACCCCCCCCGCCGACAAATGGCCCGTCATCCACCCCATACACGGCGGAGGGAATTTCTGTCGCCGCGCTTTCCTCAGCCCCATCGCCCTTCGAACCGCCGCCCGAAGCCCCACCAGCCGCTCCAGGAGTCGCCGCCAATCGCGGCGTCGGCATCGGCTGGAGTGGAGCACCCATCGACCCTGCGCCGGAGACGGTTCCCGTCACAGCGGGAGAACCCTTTGCCTCGGTCTTGGAGGTCGCCGCAACCGAGGGCCGTGGCGTTGCCGCCCGCGTGGCCTCCAATGTCATCCCACGAACAGGTCGATCCACCACCGCCCCCGATTCCACAGGGCGCATCGACAGCACAACCCACCCCCCAACTCCTGCGGCAACAATAAAACTAAAGAGAATAATAAGCTTCATAGGGTGTCTGGAAAATTCATACTTTGTTGGCTCACTACTGCGGCAGGAAAATTGATCGTTGTAGCGTCGGTCTATGACCGACGAAATCTTTTCGCCCTTCGGCGGTCATAGACCGCCGCTACAGTTGTTCCACGACCCAACACAATCTCCTCCCATTCTGTTAATTCTGTAAATTGAATCGCTTTGCTCGCCCTGCGGGCTGCCTTTGGCAGTCTTTCTCCGCTGCGCTCCGATTCTGTCAAAACCTCCTGTCCCTCCTGCCAATCCTGTCCTCCTATCAACATTCCCTGCACCATTAAAATGAAGGAAGCCGACACCTTGCGATGTCGGCTTCCAACAGGTTGAAGGGTTCGATTAGAGCGGAGCCACGATCGGGAAACCGTCGTCCGGACGGCTCACAGTCACGTCGCCGAGGCTTACACCATTCGAGGTGGTCTGGAGACCAGCAGGAATCCAGGTGGCTTTCATCGCGTCATACCAAGCCTGCTCGTTGGCCGTGAGGGATCCCGAGTAGTAGAGGTGCTGATAGCTCCATGGCGAGTAGGCGCCAGTGGCGATTTTCTTGAAGTCGGCTTCGTTGAATCCGCTGCCAAGATAGCTTCCGCTGGCGACGATCGGAGTCACTCCCACACCGTTGTAGTTGAGGAGCTTGGCACCTGCAGAAGCGGCGTTTCTGGCATCGGCTGTGGAAAGCCAGGTGATCAAGTGGATGTTTGCGTCCTCGATCAACGGATCATTGGTCTCACCGTCATACACATCGGTTGCCGCCGAGGTGTAGCCCATGAGGGAGCGAAGCGCGCTGGAGCTGCTGTAGCCACCATTGCCCACGTTGGAGTTGCCCCAGAGGGTGGACGCGTTGGATGTGCCTGATGTTTCGTGGTTGCCTGTTCCTTTGCCATCAGCAGGAACCAAGGTGATCGCGGAGATCGTTCCATTAGCAGCGTCCACACCGGTCTTGGTGGCGATGTATTGGTTGACAAGGTTGGCCACACCATAGGTCCACTCGGTCAAGTAGGCCGCGCGGGTCCCGGATCCGTCGTTACGGCCGGTGGCGAAGACAAAATCCGTGTCATCCGGGTTCCCGGTGAAGAGCGAAAGCGGCTGAATGCCATTCGCCCAAAGCGCACGGGCTTGTTGGATGGTCACGTTGGTCAGATTTTCAGGTGCGCCTTCGTTGGCGATCATCGTGAAAGCCACGATACCAACCGCAGAGGATCCCACGGGGTTGAGCACCTCGTTGTCAACCGGCGAGGACGATTGATACACATCCGAGAAGCTGAACTTCGGACGCAAGGTTTCCGTCGGGCCTGTGGTGCTGCCTTTGATCACTGCACCCGGGGTGCCGAGGGCTGCCACAGTCAAGAACGAGGGATCGTTGTTGCCGGCGATGGCGTTCAGACCCTCGGTGGAGCCGTTGAACGAGGTGCGGATCACGGTGGTGCCGGTGATGCCGGGGAACGTGCCGCTGAAGACCGCCTTGTTGGAGGCGATCAACTGCGAGAGGTTGTCTCCGGTGAAGTCGTGGCACACGTTGAACGAGGTTCCGAGTGCTCCCACGCTGGTGTAAGCGTCATAGATCGCTTGCATGGTGGCTTGGCGGAACGCCGTGGCGCCCGTGATGGTGATTTCGGTCGTCTGGGCCGAAGCCGACGCCGCGAGCCCGGCAAAAAG
>CAZRLX010000042.1:0-18433 GCA_964601115.1 uncultured Chthoniobacter sp.
CGCCATACAATTCGGTCAGAAGGCGCGTGAGTTCTGCGGATTTTTTTGGCGCTAACTTCCCGATTTTTGGACCGAGTCTCGATTTTGAAACTGTCCGGATTTGATCCGGGCAGACTTCGGCGGTTCTCCCGGCACATCGGATCGGCAGCCGCTTGTGCCATTGGGGATGCAAACTCGAGGTCACCAGGCATACCACCACGGTGGAATGATGCCCCTTCAACTCGTCACGGCTCACAATCACGCACGGGCGCGTCTTCGCCATTTCGCTGCCTTCGATGGGATCCAGACGAAACCAGTGGATTTCATGCCTCTGCATGGAGTGAAAAACGCTTCAGCAGTGCCAATCCTACTTCCAGGGAATGTCTCTCAATCCGTCAGCCGATGCGGAATCCCAGTCGGACCACTGTTCGGCCGAATCCGACATCTCCTTGGCGGTCGCGTTCCATGAGAGCTTTTGCGTAACCCTCCGCCGACGGGGCTTGAGAACCACACCATCCCCGCAATCCTCGAGCAGAATGCCGCCATCGAAACCGAATTTTGCAATCAATCGGGCAGGAAGGCGGATTCCACGGGAGTTGCCAATCCGGGAGAGTCGAATTTCCAAAAGCGAAGACATGTTATTACTGCATGCACATATTCCCCGGAGCTTCAATTTCCATGACGACCCGAGAGCGAAACCCGGTTCTCGTTCCGCTGCCACGCAGCGCGCGATCCTGTCACTTCCTCAATCCCACCAACTTGCTTTTCAGGCGGGCGAGTTGCCTCATGTCCACCGCGACGTCGTCCTTCTCGTAGATTTCCTTGCCGATGAGGTGCTCGATGATGTCCTCCATGGAGATCACGCCCGCGAACGCGCCGAACTCATCCACGACCATGCCGAGTTGTTGCTGACCCTCCAGCAGGGTTTCGAGCGCGTGGGAGGCCGTGGAGAACTCGGTGAAAAAGACCGCCTCGTGCTTGAGGTCGCGGACGAGTTTGTGACCCTCGCCCACGGCGATCGCGTGCAGGATGTCCCGGCGACGGATAATGCCGGTCACCTCATCGATTGTTTTTTGATACACCGGCATGCGGCCGAAGCTGATCGTGCGGAGGCGCTGGAGCAGGTCGATGAGCCGCTCGCCCTCCGGCGCGCCGATCACCACGGTGCGGGGCGTCATGATGTCGCTCACGCGAACGCTTGCGAGCGAGAGGGCGTTTGAAATCAACGTCACTTCCTCGCGGTCCAGTTCGCCATCCACCACCCCCTTTTCGGCCAGAAGGATGATCTCGGAGCCGGTCTCGGCCTCCTCGACTTTTTTCCGCATGAGCAATTTCACCAGTTTGTTCGCGACAAATGTCACCGGCCGGAGGCTCGAGCGGATCAAGCGAAGGGGGGCGACCGAGAGTGGTTGCAGCGCGCGGCGGTAGTTCACGCCGATGTTTTTCGGGATGATCTCGGAGAAAATCAAAATACTGAACGCCATCGCGCCGGAGACGATGCCGATCGTGGACTCGCCGAACAATTTCGTGGCGATGCCGCCGACCACCACAGCGCCGAGGGTGTTCGCGAGCGTGTTCAGCGTCAGGATCGACGAAATCGTCTCCTCGATGTCCTCCCGGATTTCCTCGAGTTGCTCCCCTTTTACGCGATTGCGTTTTTTGAGGGTTTCGATGTCGGTGGGGGTCGTGCTCAGGATCATCGCCTCCAGGACCGAACAAACCGCCGAGACAACGAGGGTGAAGGCAACCGCAATGGCAAGCGTCAACATGAGTTAAAAAGTGCGGAAACTATGCACCCGTGGCGGCGGACTGACAACCGAGATCGCTGGCCCTGCGCGATTCCCTCAGCCGTCACCGAAGCAAATTCCCACCGATCGGGCGGCGGCAACGGTCTCGCAGTCCGGATCAACCGTTCTCAAAGTTCCCACGGCCTTGGCGATTGGCACCCCGCCGACATGGTATTTCAGGTAGCTCACCATTTGCCCGAAGCGGCGTTGCTCGATGAGTCGCACCGCGCCGACGCCGAACCTCGTGGCGAGGATGCGGTCGAGAGCGCTTGGGGTGCCTCCGCGTTGCAGATGTCCGAGCGAGACCGAGCGCGCCTCCTGGCCGGTGGCGGCTTCCAGCGCGACGGCGAGTTGCTCTCCGATGCCTCCGAGGCGGACTTCTCCGGCGGACCGGAGTTTCGCCTCCTTGGTGGCGAGTTTTTTCCCCTGCTCTTTCGCGCCCTCGGCCACGACAACCATGGTGCTTCCAAAGCCGTCCTGTGTTCGATTTTTTACAAACTGCACCAATTTATCCATGCGGTAGGGGATTTCCGGAATGAGGATCGCATCGGCTCCGCCGCCCAATCCGCCGTGCAGGGCGATCCAGCCGGCATGGCGCCCCATGACCTCGACGACCATGAGGCGCTTGTGGCTCCGCGCGGTGGTGTGAAGACGGTCGAGCGCATCGACCACCACCGCCACGGCGGAATCGAATCCGAAGGTCATCGCGGTGGCGTTCAGATCGTTGTCGATCGTCTTGGGAACTCCCACCACCGGGATGCCGGCCTCTTGAAGCTGGAGGGCGGTGCTCAGCGAGCCGTCGCCACCGATGCACACAAGCGCGTCGAGGCCCAGTCCCTCGAAGGTCTCGCGGGCCTCCGAGAGAATCGCCCGCGGGATCACCGCCTTGTTGCCCTCACCGACCTTGGCCACAAAACGCCCTTTGTTTGTCGTCCCCAGTATCGTGCCCCCCATGGCCATGATGTCGTCAATGCCGGAAGCGTCGAGGCGCCGGTAGCGGACCGGGGTGATCATGCCCTCGTAACCGTCGGTGAATCCCAGCACCTCCCACTCCCTCTCCGCCGCCGCCCGCACGACCCCGCGAATCACCGCATTCAAACCGGGACAATCTCCGCCGCTGGTCAACACGCCGATTTTTTTGATGGGTTTGCGCTTCATACCGGGGGCTGAAGCAGAATCGATGCCAGCGTGATCCGCAAAGACTGCCCGCCCACGCCACGAGCCGTGGCCCCGCGTCGATTATTTCATGACCGCCGCCGACGAGTTAAACGCCCCCGCAAGATCAAACACCGCCTCCAATGGCATGGGCTTTCCGTAGAAATACCCCTGCGCATAGCGACAGCCGGTCGTTTTCAAAAATGAGGCATGACTCTCCGTTTCGACGCCCTCACAGACATTGTCGTAGCCAAGCTCGGAAGAGAGATTGAGCATGGCGGTGATCAACGCCGCCTCTCTCGACACATGTCCGGTGAGGATTTTTAGGAACCCGCGGTCGATTTTCACAAGATCGACCGGGAGATTCGCCAGATGCCCGAGGTTGCTGTAGCCGGACCCGAAATCATCCACCGCGATCCTTACCCCCTCCTCGCGAAAGATCGCGAGGTTCTTCTGCAGATTTGAATCCTCGAAAAGAATCGGTGTTTCCACCACTTCCAGCACAAGGTGCCGGGGATCCATCCCTGCATCTCTCAACCCGGCGAGCCAATCTCGGGCGCAGGCATCCCTGGAAATGGTTCCCGGATGGCAGTTCATCGTGAGAAAAAATTCCGAGTGCTCGATCTGTCTGCGCAGGCTGTCGTCGGTCCCGTGCAAGCGAAGAATCTCGTGGAAAACCCAGTCGTCCAATGTGGACTGGTAGCGGATCCTCTCGACTGCCGGTATGAACCGTTCGGCCTCGATCGTTTGTCCGTGCGTGTCGCGCATGCGCAGCAACGCCTCGCAGCCACAAATCCGGTTTCCCTGCAAATCAATGATCGGCTGAAACAATGTGAAAAACCTGTTGTCGTCGTAGGCTTGGCGCACCAGCAGATTCAGGTGGCTTTCCCCCTTCCTGCCCTCGAAAAACGCATCGTTGTAAATATACACCTTTTGCCGCACGAGCACCGAACGGCCCCGCGCATCGATCACCGCGGCCTCCACCCGCTGAATCGCCTCGACCGGATGCATCCGCGGGTCGTCCAACGCCACACAGCCGATATCGACATTCATTCGCATTTCCTGCCCGCCGACATTCATGCGGGCCTCCAACGCGTTCTCCACCTCTCGGGTGAGCATATTGATGTTCCCCCGGCCTTTGTGCTGAAGCAACACCATGAGCTTGCTTCCCCCCACCCGGGCCACAAATCCCTTCCCGCAACTCAAGCCGCTCAGCCGCCGGGCAGCCTCCAAAATCAACTCGTCCCCTGCATGAAATCCAAAATTGTCATTCACCTCGCCAAGCGAAGTGAGGCGGATTTCGAACAGCACATTGCCCGGCCCGTTGCAGGGGATATCGCGGATTGCTTCGGCGATTTTTTGAAGAAACAACGGCCTGTTCGCAAGACCGGTGAGGGCGTCATGCCGGCCGAGGTAGCGGAACTCCTCCAAGCGCACGGCATTCGAGGCCATGATCCCAAAGGTGGACACAAGGTTTCTGAACCGTTCCTCCTCCTGCGCGGATTGGGCGGCGGCGGCGGCGAGCATGAACCCGATCCGCATGATTTCTACCCCCTGAAAGACAACCACCACCACCGCGTATTCATTCCCACCCCGCTTCATGCTGTCGAAGGCCTCCTGCTCGAGCATCCTCTCCCCGATCGCGGCCCATGCCTTTTTTTCGGCAACACACATCTTCCATGGCACATCAACAATCCGGCCGGCGAGCCCGTTGGCCAAATATTCAATCCGGGCGCTCAGCCTCCCCATCGAAAAATAATGGATTTGGAAAACCCGCCCCAGGACGTCCTCGATCGCGCTCAAGCAGGCGCTCTGGAAATCAAGGTCGTGCGGGTTACGGAACCCCGCATCGACGCCGTTGAATGGCAATGCCTCAGTGGCGATCTCGATGCGCTCGATCATGGCGACAACGGCTCGATTTTCACCCAATCGACCAGCATGGTTTGCGAACCTTCCCAATCCGGCTCGCCCGCCCATGGCATGCGGCGGAATCCAAAGATCAATGTCGCCGCCCGCCGGGGCACGAAGGCCATGAATCGCGCCTGCTCGACCCCGTCGACCAGAAAGCGCACCGAGTCGCTCGCCCACTCGATGGTGTAAACATGGAACAACCCGTCGCGGTGCGAGACCTTGTTGCCGTCGGCGTCGCGCAGCGGGGCTTTGATCAACGTCGCCGGCTGGAGAGTCTCATGATCGGCTTCGGCCCAGGTGTTGAACCGCGCATCCGTCCAATCGCCCCCGTGCCCCGCCGGGCGCATCGTGGTGTCCACCGCGACGATCTCGATATCGATCTCGTCGAATGTGCCACCCTGCCCGAGGTAAGTGAAAAAAAGGCCCACCAGTCCTGGAACGGCGGTGTTTTTCGCCCGCATCGACAAGCGGCTTCCGGGCTCGACCGGACCGATCGAGAGCGTCTGGAATGATTTTCCACGGCGTCGGGCGCATCGATCCAGAGTCCCCCGGTCTGCGGTCAAGCGTGCCAACCCGTCCCCAGGAACCATGTCTTCCCAAGAGACAGGGTGGGACAATTGCGTTTTCCTCCCCCACTCCATGCCGGCGGGAGCTCGAGGTTTGCCGGGGGAGTCGAACTCCTCGACATACACCCCGCGGGCAAAGAGCGCGGCAGCAAGCATCGGAGCGGCGGCGAGCAGGAATGTTCGCATGCCGGTCATCATGCGGGAACCACACACGCCACCCTGTTTTTTGGCACTGCGTTGCAGGCGTCGACCACCAGCGGGATCACATCGGCGAGGCCCTTGTAATCCACCTCTGCGTGGGCGGTGCATACGATGGCGGCATCGAATGATGAGAGGGTTCCCGATTCCCACTCGAGCGAGCGGAGGCCGTCCCACGGCGTGCCCGGGGCCACGATCATGGGCACATGGGGATCGTGGTAGCCTACCTCCGCTCCTTTTTGCCGCAGAAGATCCATGACCCGATACGTGGGCGACTCGCGGTCGTCGGACACGCCTGCCTTGTAGGCGACGCCGAGGACAAGAATCCTGCTTCCGCGCATGGAACGCTTTCTGGCGTTCAACGCCTCGAGCAGGTGGTTCACGGCGTAATACGGCATCGATCGGTTGATTTGGCCCGCCAGCTCGATAAAGCGCGTGTCGAGGTTGTATTCGCGCGCCTTCCATGTGAGGTAAAACGGATCGACCGGAATGCAATGCCCGCCGACCCCCACGCCGGGATAAAACGGCATGTAGCCGAAGGGCTTCGTTTTCGCCGCCTCGACCACTTCCCAGATGTCGATACCCATGGCCGAGTAGATGCGCTTCAGTTCGTTGACGAGGGCGATATTGATGAAACGGAAGATGTTTTCCGTGAGCTTCACCGCCTCGGCCGTCTCGCAACTGCTCACGGGAACCGGATGCTCCACGGCCCGCTCGTAGAGTTCCAAGGCGCGCGAGAGGCACCCCTCGGTGTAACCGCCGATCACCTTGGGCATTTTGCCGAGGATGCTGCCGTCGTTCCCCGGATCTTCTCGCTCGGGGGAGAAGGCGAGATGGAAATCCTCGCCGGCCTTCAAGCCGGAGAGGTCCTCCAGAACAACACGCAAATCCTGTCCGGTGGTTCCCGGATACGTGCTCGACTCGAGGCTGACAAGCACACCTGGCCTGAGCCACGGCGCAATCTCGGCAGCAGCATCAAGGACGAAGCCGAGATCAGGCTCGTTGTGGCTCCGGATCGGCGTGGGCACGCAGATCAAAATCGCCTCGCTGTCGGCGAGTTCAGCCTTGTCTGTGCTGAACCGCAACCGGTGCCTGGCGATGGCTTCCGCAATCTCGCTGTCAGCAATGTGCGGGAGCGGGGAGCGGCCCGATTGAAGCACAGCGACACGCGCGGCGTCGGTATCGATCCCGAGTGTGCGGCAACCTGCCGCCGCGAACCCCAGCGCGAGCGGGATTCCGACATACCCGAGCCCGACAACCGCCACGTCGTATTTCGAATTTTCAGGTTTTGGCATCATAGTGTGGCGGTGTTTGGTGAGAGGCGCTCCATTTGCATGCCCATGTCCGTGCGCCGCAGGACGAGATATTGGAAGGTGCCGAGCACGCGGTTGACGAAGTGCCACTGGTGGAACCCGAGGTTGTCGAGGAACACCGAGGCGATCATTTTCCAAAAATCCTTCCAGCTCGCCGCGCGGAGGCGCCCGGTCTCGGAGATCAGGATCGCCGACAAGGTCAGGAACACGCCCGTGATATAGGCGGCATAAAGCATGAGCACGATCTCCCATGCCCCCGCCAGCCCGAGCAACAACGTCGCTGGAATCAGCAGATACGCCATCAGCTCGACCACTGCGGAAAACGCCTCGAACACCAGAAAGAAGGGCATGCCGAACAGGCCGCTCAGGCCGTAGCGCGGATTGAGGATCATTTTCCAGTTTCGCAGGAGCGCCTGCAGCGTCCCCCGTTGCCACCGGTTCCTCTGCGATGCGTATTGGCGGAATTTCTCAGGAACCTCGGTGTAGCACACGGCGTCGGGCGTGAACGCGAGATGCTGGGTGCGGTCGCGGTGGCGGTCGTGGATGTGCTTGTTCAGGCGGATCGTGAACTCGATGTCGTCGGTGATGGCGTTCGGCCACGATCCCCCGACAGCCTCGAAGACGCTTTTCTTAATGAGAAGCAACGCGCCGGAAATGCACAGCATGCTTTGGAGACGGCACAGTCCGATCCGGGCCCACTGGAAACTGCGGGCGTATTCGATCTCCTGATTGAGCCCGAGTAGGCTCTTGGGCAAGCCTTGGTCCACGATCTGCCCGCCCCTGAGCCGCAAGCCGTTCGACGGCCTCACGACACCTGCGGAAGCAGCGAGGTTGGAATCCCGCAAAAACGGCCGCGCCATGTGCAGCAACCCGTCACGCTCAAGCACGCAATCGGCGTCGATCACGCAGATCAGCGGATACCGCGAGACCGCGGCGGCGGCATTGATTGCATCCCCGCGGCGTCCATTCTCCTTGGACAGCACCACAAGATTCGGATGCTCCGCCGACTCGTAGGTGGCGAGGACCTCGCGGGTGGGGATGTGTTTCGACCCCTGCTTTTCGACCCGGAAGAGGCGGAAGGCCTCGATCAATCGCGGCATGGTGTCGTCCGTCGATCCGTCATCGACCACGATCACCTCGTGCTTCGGATAATGGAGGGCCAGCGCGTTCTCGACAGTGCCTGCGATGATCCTTTCCTCGTTGAAGACCGGAACAACGACCGATACCGGCAT
This sequence comes from uncultured Chthoniobacter sp., assembly GCA_964601115.1. GTDB lineage: Bacteria > Verrucomicrobiota > Verrucomicrobiia > Chthoniobacterales > Terrimicrobiaceae > UBA967. The sequence continues at coordinate 8,142 of CAZRLX010000042.1, forward strand.
TGTCAGGTCCGACGAGGCGATCCGCTCGAATTCCGCAAACGTGATTCCCTTCTGGTATCGGCGCGTTTGGAGGGCCCCGATGAGGATCAGGAGAAAATACAGCGCATGCAGGGCGATGAAATAGAGCAGCACGAACCAGACACAAAGTTGAATAAAGGTGCTCATAGGGCGGAAGGGGTGGGATTGCTTTCGAGGAGGCGGTGCTCCTGCAGGATTTGTCGGCTGATATCCCGTGCATACCTGTCGGCGTGCTCGGTCATGGCTTTTTGCAAGGCGCGGAGCCCCGGCTCGCCCAAGGCATAGAGGGCCTGCGCGGAGGAAAACCGCACCCACCACGAGGGATCTCCCAACGCCCGCACAAGAAGCGGAATCCGTTCCACGGCCTGCAACCGGCCGAGCGCCTGCACCGCGACATTGCGCACCTCCCATGGCAGGTCCTCCGCCAATGCGGCGATCTCGGGAATGGATGACGAGTCGCCAATGAGCCCCAAGGCCCGCACGCTGTTCAGGCGGATCGTGAACTCGTTGTTTTTGAGAAGCGCCAGAAGCACGGGGACCGCCTCGCGGGAGCGAAGCAATCCCAAGGCGCGGATGACGATCTTCACGCTGGTTGTCGAATATTTGATCCCCTGTTGCCCAAGCATCGCCACAAGCGGATCGACGGCTCCGTCACCCAGTAAAGCGAGCACCTCGGCGGCGCGGCGTTCCGCCATCTCTCCAGGCACATCCAGCGCAATCACGATCGACTCGACGGCATCGGTGCGCCCCATCGCCACGAGCGAACGCGCGGCAGCCTCCCTCACCGCCAGAATCCCGTCGCCAAGGGCGGCCTTGAGCGCGCCGATCGATGCCGTGCCTCCGACATAGCCGAGACGCTCGGCGGCCCTTCGGCGCGTCTCCCAATGCCTGCTCTCGAGCAAGTCGAGTTGCTCCTCCTCGAAGGGCAGCGCCGCACACAACATCCGGACCCGGTTTCTACCCTCCGGCAACTGGGCGTTTCCCATCTCCACAAGAAGCTCCAACGCCTCCTTGGGATCCTCGCTGAGCATCTCAAGGGCATCGTCCTTCGCCGTGGTGCCGGCAATGAACCCGCTGACAAGTGGCTTGGCCTCCTTGCGGAACTCCGCGCTGTGTCGATGGCGGCGGTCCGTGCTCCAACGGATGAGCACGATGGCTCCGAGCAAAAGCAAGCTGAGCACCGTGAGCGCCACCGCGACCTGAATGGCGATCTTCAGAATGGTTGGGCTTAGAATTTCCATATGAGTCCGATGGTTGGGGTGAGTTGTTGGTAGAGTTCGGCCGTGTCGTCCTCGTCGAGGCGATAGACGTATTGGAGTCCCGCAAAGACATTCAGATCGCGGGTGACCGGTTGGTTGTAGAAGAGGGTGTAAATGTAGGCGTTCGACAGGCTGGTGATGTTGGTCCCGAACTCGATGTCGGGATCGGTGCCATAGGCGAATCCGAGCGTGAGCCGCCCGCCGCCGGGCATGTCCCCGATGTTCAACGCGGCGGAGTAGTAGTTGTAATCAAGGTCCCCGAACGCCCACCCTCGTGCATAGCGAAGGGTCAGAAAGGTCGCGTCATTGAACCAATAGGAAATCCCCGGCCTGACCTGCGAAATGTCGCCTCCGGTGAAGTTCAACTGGTCGTAGTCAAACAACAGCCCGAGACGCGGCATGGCTTGGTATTGGAAGCCGCCCCTGTAAATCTGGTTCGGCGAAAAATCGGCATCCGGGCACAGGGAGATTTCCCCATGGAGTTCAAGAAAGCTCCACGGATACCACGAGGCCATCGCACTGTAGAGAATATCCGTCCCAGAAGGCGGACGGTTCAGCACATCGATCCCGCCGCCAGCCACAAATGTCTTCACAGGCTGGTAGTAGATGTCCATCGATTCCTCCTGCCAGCTTTCGCGGCCCTTGTTGAACGCGCTGTAGCTGAACATCGGAACCAACGTCCACCGCCTTCTCCCGTCCTCCTCCCTGACAAGTTCGACTTCCTGCTGCTCCATGTCGTCCAGCGGACCCTCCCCGATGGCACAGAGCGCCGCCGGGGCCCAGAGGGAAAGCACCGCAAAGAGTGCGTATCGGAGGGTCATACCCATTCCCCCCTGCAGGAAACCCCCGCGCTTTCACGCTCGAGAAGGTCGTCGATCGTCTGCTCAAGCGACCAACGCGGCTGGAACCCGGTGGCCTCGACCAAGCGGGTGATCACCGGCCTCCGCTGTCCGATCGTGCGAAAGTTTTCGCCGTAGGCCTCCCCGTAGGGAATGAACTCGATGTCCGATGAACTTCCGGAGCGCTCGATGACAAGCCTTGCAAGGTCGATGATCGGGATTTCACGGGTGTTTCCCACGTTGATCGGCCTGCCGATGGCATTGCCGTTCCCCGCCAGAAGCTCGAGGGCCTTGACGGTGTCTCGCACATCGCAAAACGAACGGGTCTGCGTGCCGTCTCCGAAAACTGTCAACGGCTCACCCTTCACGGCCTGACGGACAAATCTGGGAAGCACATACCCGTAGGTGCCCGCCTGCCTCGGCCCCACCGTATTGAACAATCTTGCGATGGAGATGCCCAATCCGTGCTCCCGGTGGTAGGCGATCGCCTGGAGTTCGTTGGCGAGCTTGCTGAGCGCGTATGCAGTAAGTCCCCCGGCCTCGGGCGCGAACACAAGCTCCACCTCCTCGTCCAGATCCACGCCATGGGTCTGCCCATAGACCGAGGAGCTGGAGGCGATGAGGATTTCAGGGGCCGCCCCCGAGCGCACCACCTCCTCGAGAAGGACCTCGGTGCCGCCGACATTCACCCGCATGACCTCGACCGGCTCGTCCAACACGCGAAACATGCCGACCACCGCCGCCAAGTGGTAGATGCGGTCGGCCTCGGCAACCGCCTCCTCCAGCCCTTCCCAATCAAGCAGGTCCGCCGCTTCGAAACGGAAGTCCTCGGAGTCGAGAAATTCCTCGATATTGGACCGCCTGCCCGTGCTGAGATCATCAAGCACGAGAACGCTGTCGCCGTTGTTGAGGTGGAGTTCCGCAAGATGCGAGCCGATGAAGCCCGCGCCGCCTGTGATCAAGATATTCATAGGTGTGAGGCCCGAAGATTGGCCCTGCGAACGCCATGCCGCCATGGGGTGATCACCCGGTGCGGGGATGCAGGAAAACAGGGCCGGCACGGGTATCGTTGCGCCCTCATGAACCAGATCAGACAACGGCTGCTTTTGCTTTTATTTCTCGTGCTGCTCGGCGCGTTGGCGCTCCTCTTCGAGTCGTATGTGCGGGCGATCCGCGACACCGGCCGGGCCGAGGAGAACCGGTTGACCTCGTTTTTTCTCTCGGAGGAACTGAGGCGCTCGACCGAGGACCTCTACACGATGGCGAAGGCGTTTCTGACCACCGGCGATCCCACCTACAGGAAAAACTTCGAGGAGATTCTGGCGATTCGCGACGGTCGCCTTCCCCGCACGGAGTCCTACCAAACATCCTACTGGGGCTACCTGCTGGACCTGAACCCGCACATGAGCGCCGCCGGCGAAACGGCTCCCCTTGTCGACCTCATGAAACGCAACGGCTTCACTCCGGGCGAACTCGCGAAACTCGAAAAGGCCAAGGCGATCTCCGACGACCTCGCGGAGATTGAACTCCGGGCGATGGATGCCATCTCGGGCAACGCTGGCTCCGCGAGGGACCGCCTACGCGCCCACGACATGTTGAGCAGCGATCCGTTTTTGAAATCCAAGGCGGAAATGCTCCACTTGATCGGCGAGGCGCAGCGCATGGCCGACCAGCGGTGCGAAAGCGCCGTTGCGCGGGCGCGAAGCATCGCCGGCATCCAGCGCGTCGCCTTTGTCCTGCTCGCCGCCTCTCTCGTCCTGGTGGGCTGGCGGGGCTGGCGAAGCGAACGCAAGCGCTCGCGGATCCTGGAAACCCGATCGAACCAAGATCCGCTCACGGAAATCGCCAACCGGTCGTTTCTTCAATCCCACCTCGAATCCGCCACCCGCAAGGCAGCCGCCGGGCATGACGCGGTGGTGCTCGGCATGATCGACCTGAACAAATTCAAGGAGATCAACGACCGTCTCGGCCACATCCGCGGAGACGAGGTGCTTCGCATGGTGGGCGCGCGACTTCATTCCCACTGCCGCGAGGGGGATATCGTTGCGCGCTATGGCGGCGACGAGTTCGTGATGGTGTTTGTCACCCCTGCCGAACACCTCGCCTCGACTGTGGCGCGGATGCGCGGCATTTTGGAACATGCCTTCCAGTCGCCCCTCTGCGGATCGTTCGGCAGCATCCACCTCGGGGCATCGATGGGCATCAGCATTTTCCCGAACCAAGCGGGCTCGATCGAGGAACTCCTCCGCACCGCCGACGAGGCCATGTATGCCGCCAAGGCGGAGGATGGAACCAGGCGCGTCGCGGAATATGTCGGCCCCGCTCGCTGAGATTCCGCCGTTACACTGAGGAGCATCACGGAGCCACCTACGAATCAGGCTTTCAGAGAGTCGAGGATGCGGTTGAACGTCGCGCTCGGGCGCATGGCGGCGGATGCCTTGGCGTCGTCGGGCAGGTAGTAACCGCCGACATCCACCGGCTTGCCCTGCACTGCGGCGAGTTCCGCGACGATCGTCCGCTCGTTTTCAGCGAGTTCCTTCGCGACCGGAGCGAAGGTTTTTTTCAATTCCGCGTCGGCGTCCTGGGCGGCGAGCGCCTGGGCCCAGTAGAGGGCGATGTAGAAATGGCTGCCGCGGTTGTCGAGGCCGCCGACCTTGCGGGCGGGCGAGCGATCGTGCTCGAGGAGTTGGCCTGTCGCGGCATCGAGCGTGTCGGCGAGCACCTTGGCGCGGGGATCGCCCTGGGTGTCGGCCAGATGCTCGAACGAGGCGGCAAGGGCGAAAAACTCGCCGAGCGAATCCCAGCGGAGGTAGTTCTCGGCCTGGAATTGCTGGACATGCTTCGGCGCGGACCCCCCGGCTCCGGTTTCAAACAACCCGCCGCCATTCATGAGCGGCACGATCGAGAGCATTTTGGCGCTGGTGCCGACCTCGAGGATCGGAAAGAGATCGGTGAGATAGTCGCGGAGGACATTGCCGGTCACGGAGATCGTGTCCAGTCCCTTGGCGAGGCGCTCGACACTGAGGCGGCAAGCCTCCGCGGGCGGGAGGATGCGGATGTCGAGGCCTGCGGTGTCTTGCGCTTTGAGGCTGGCTTCCACCTTCGAAATCATTTGGGCGTCGTGGGCGCGCCCGGCATCGAGCCAGAACACGGCGGGAACCCCTGTGGCGCGGGCGCGGCGCACGGCGAGTTTCACCCAGTCTTGAATCGAGGCGTCCTTCGTCTGGCAGGCGCGCCAGATGTCTCCGGCCCCGACCTTGTGCTCGAGAAGCGTCGCGCCGGAGGCGTCCACGACACGCACAGTGCCGTCGGCGGGAACCTCGAAGGTTTTGTTGTGCGAGCCGTATTCCTCGGCGGCCTTGGCCATGAGGCCCACGTTGGGCACGGAGCCCATGGTTTTTGGATCGAGCGCGCCGTGCTCGCGGCAAAAATCGATCACGGCCTGGTAGACCGCCGCGTAACTGCTGTCGGGAATCACCGCGAGGGTGTCCTGCGGCTTGCCCTCGGCGTTCCACATCTTGCCGCCGTCGCGGATCATCGGAGGCATCGAGGCGTCGATGATCACATCGCTCGGCACATGGAGGTTCGTGATGCCCTTGTCGGAATTCACCATCGCGAGCGCCGGACGGGCGGCGAGGGTGGCCTTGAGGTCGCTCTCGATCGCGGCCTTCTCGGCGGCGGGCAGTTTTTCGATCTTGGCAAGGAGATCGCCGAGGCCGTTGTTGAAATCGACGCCAAGCTTTCCGATCGCGTCGGCGTGGCGGGTGACAAATTCCCCGAGGAAGACCTTCACGGCATGGCCGAACAGAATCGGATCCGAGACCTTCATCATGGTGGCCTTGAGGTGCAGCGAAAAGAGCACGCCGTCCTTCTGGGCCGCCTCGATCTGCGCGGCGAGGAAGGACTGGAGCGCCTTGCGGGACATATAGGTCGCGTCGAGCACCTCGCCGGCAAGGAGCTTCAAATCGTCCTTCCAAACAACCGGAGCGCCTCCGGCGGCGGGCGTGAACTCGATCCGGGCTGTTGTTGCCGCGGGCAGCGTGACGGATTTTTCATTCGAGCGGAAATCGTCGGCACCCATCGTGGCGACGCGTGTTTTCGAATCCTTTGTCCACGGAGCCATCTTGTGGGGGTGCTTGCGGGCGTAGTCCTTGACGGCCTTCGGCGCGCGGCGGTCGGAATTTCCCTCGCGCAACACAGGATTCACCGCGCTGCCCTTCACCTTGTCGTAGCGGGCCTTGATGTCCTTCTCGTCGTCATTGGCCGGCGACTCGGGATAGTCCGGCACCGCAAACCCGCGCGCCTGCAGTTCCGCAATCGCCGCTTTCAACTGCGGGATCGACGCGCTGATGTTCGGCAGCTTGATGATGTTCGCCTCCGGCGTGAGCGTAAGAGCACCAAGCTCCGCAAGGGCGTCCGGCGTCTTCTGGCCCTCGGGCAAACGGTCCGCGAACACCGCCAGGATGCGCCCCGCAAGCGAGATGTCGCGGAGTTCGACAGCGATCCCGGCAGGCTTTGAAAACGCCTGGATGATTGGAAGGAGGGAGTAGGTGGCCAACAAAGGGGCCTCGTCGGTTTTGGTATAAAGAATCGTGGATGATGCGGACATGGCGGGTTCGGTTTTTAGGAGCTTTCCCCCCGCCGGTCAAAGGAAACGCCACCGTTCAAGGCACGAAAGGCAGAGGGTGCCCCGCTTGACCGACCGCCGACTTTTCCACGCACGGATTTCAGCATTCAGCGATCAACCTTCAACCCGCAGTCGGAATGCTCTCGCTACTTTCCAGAGCCCCAGGGGCGGTGCACTTTGTGGTCAAGAATGAGATCATTGACGCAAACCCATATTGCCATACTTTTGCCCATATCATGAAAACGACCTTGGATTTGCCGGATGACTTACTGATTGAGGCCAAGATAGTCGCGGCCAGACGGCGAACCACGCTCAGGGAAATCTTCACGCGTGCCCTGCGGCATGAGATTGGCCGGGATCAACAACCCGCCTCCCTTCCTGCTGATGGGCCCTTCGTTATCGGCGATTTGGGGTTGCCGGTTCTCAAAAAACGCGGTCGAACCATCGACTCTGATGATGTTCGCAGACTGATGGAGGAAGCGGATGAGGAGGATTTTCAAAAAGCGATGCGTGGTTCCTTGGGGAAATGACAACGCTTCTTGATGTGAATGTCCTGATTGCTTTGATGGATCAAAGCCATTTTCACCACGTAAAGGCGACGGACTTTCTTGCAAATCAGGCTCCGGATGGTTGGGCAACATGCCCACTGACCGAAAATGGTGTCCTGCGAATCCTCGGTCGCCCAACAGCCAAGGGAGGGATCGGTTCGCCGGAATTGGTTCGTGAACTTCTTACCGCCTGGCGAGGCTATCGCGGTCACCAGTTCTGGCCCGACGATGTTTCGCTTTTTACAAGTGACCTCTTTCCATCGCTCCCGGATTCCCAACATTTGACCGATGTTTACCTCATTGGTTTGGCAGTGAAGCATGGCGGTCGACTGGCCACATTCGATAAAAGCCTCACCGCCTTGCGGGTCTCCGGGGGACCGGCCGCTTTGCACTGTATCCCGACGAACCAAGAGAAGGCCTGATACCAGAATGCGATCGCTTTTGGACTTCTGGGGCACGAAGGGTCAGGCATAAATTCTTGACTTTTGACTGCTGGAAACGATTGCGGAGTCTCTGGTTGGGTGGCTTGCCAAGGAGGACCTCGGCGTTCCCGGTGACGTCTTCGACATGGGGTTGGACTTCTGATTTACGGAGTGCCCCACAGCGGTATCAATCTGCTCATGCCACCACCAAAGGGTGTGACACAACCTCCGACTAATCAGAGCCCGCCCTACGCTTTCGGATGCTCGAGGGGAGGGGCCTTTGTTTCGGTAAAGCCGGAGAACAGGAAGAGGCCGGCGGCGGTGCAGATGGCGGCGTCGGCGATGTTGAAGGCCGGCCAGTGGCCATACCATGGGAGGATGACATCGAGAAAATCGACGACGTAGCCGTGGATCAACCGGTCGGTGAGATTGCCAAGGACGCCGGACGCGAGGAGGGCGGCACCAATGCGGGTGGGCTTGTCCATGAAACACCCCCGCCGCGCCATGACGGCAAGGACGACGAGCGCGACGCTGGCCAGACCGATGAAAAACAGGTTGTTGTCCTTGAACATTCCAAAGGCCGCTCCGGTGTTGTGGACTTGCACGAGATTGAAAAAGCCCGGAATGACCTCGATGGACACCTGCGTCGGGATGGTGGCGAGGACCAGAAATTTCGTGATCTGGTCGAGCACATACAACGGAAGCGCGAGAAAGATCAGAAGCCTCATAAGCGATTTTCGACTCCGTGCTCTCTGTGTCCTCGGTGGTCAATCATCCCAAGGCCCCTTCGCAGCGACCGCAGAGCGTCGGGTGCGCGACGCTCGTGCCGACTTCGGGGCGGTGGCGCCAGCAACGCTCACAGCGGGCGTTCGGCGTTTTCGAGACTTCGCAGGTCGGCGTGGCGGATTCGGAGATTTCGAGGTCGCTGAGGATGAAAAGTTCCTCCACTTCGCTCGCGAGCGGGGCGAGGGTTTTCATCTCCGCGGCGGTGGCGCCGAGTTTTATTTTCGCCTCGAGCGCGCTGCCGATCTCGCCGGCTTTTTGAGGTTTCTCGACCGCCTGCGAAATGCGGCTGCGGATTTGCAGCAGGGCGTCCATCGACGCGATGGCGTCGGGGTTTTGCCAAGCCGGATCGGGTTTCGGAAAATCCTGCGCGTGCACCGAGCTGCCGCTCTGGAAGTGTCCCCAGGCCTCTTCAGCGGTGTAGGCGAGGATCGGCGCAAGCAGGCGCACGAGCGTGTCGAACACGCGGTGCATCGCAAACTGCGTGGCGCGGCGGCGGGCGGAGGCTTTTGCGTCGCAGTAGAGCCGGTCCTTGGTGATGTCCACATAGAGGCTGCTGAGATCGACGGCGCAGAATTGGTTGATCGTGTGGTGCACGCGGTGGAACTCGAGTTTCTCGTAGGCGTCGAGGCAGGTGGCGACGACCTCCTGCAGGCGCGCGAGGATCCAGCGGTCGACGAAGGTGAGCGATTCGGGCGCGGGGGGATTCGCGGCGTCGTAGTCGTGGAGGTTCGCAAGAAGGATGCGGAGCGTGTTGCGGACGCGGCGGTAGGCATCCGAGAGGCGCGTGAAGATTTCCTCGGAGAATGGCACATCGTCGGTGAAGTTCACGCTACTGACCCACAGGCGAAGGAGATCGGCGCCGTATTTGTTCACATAGTGGTCGGCGTCGGTGGGCTTCTGGTAACCTCCTGCAGCGGACTTGGAGATTTTTTTGCGCGTGTCGACATCCATCACGAACCCATGGGTCAGCACGGTGCGGTAGGGGGCTTTTTTGTTGAGGGCGACGGATGTCATGAGCGAACTCTGGAACCAGCCGCGGTGCTGGTCGGTCGCTTCGAGATAGAGGTCGGCGGGGAAGGCGAGTTCGGGGCGCTGGCGCAGGACGGTTTCGTGGCTGAGGCCGGAGTCTATCCAGACATCGAGTGTGTCATTGCGTCGCGTGGTGCCGGCGGGAAGGCCGACGAGCGCGGCCCAGGCGGCATCGTCGAGTTCGAACCAGGAGTTGGTGCCTTTTTCGGAGAAAACCTCGGCGACTTTGGTGATGACGGCGGGGTCGAGGATCGGTTCGCCTTGGGCATCGTAGAAAACCGGAAGCGGCACGCCCCAGGTGCGTTGGCGCGAGATGCACCAGTCGGGGCGTGATTCCACGGTGCCGCGGATGCGGTTGCGGCCCCAGTGGGGAATCCATTGCGTGGCGTCGATCTCGCGCAGGGCGGTGTCGCGGAGCCCGTCGATGCGGATGAAAAATTGCTCCACCGCGCGGAAGAGGATCGGGGTTTTGGAACGCCAGCAGTGGGGATAGTCGTGGAGATAATCGGCGTGGCCGAGCAGCGCGCCGCGTTCGGTGAGGATGCGGAGGACTTCCTTGTTGCCTTGATCGAGAACATGGAGGCCGACGAGTTCGGGGATGCCGCATTCGGCGGTGAATTTCCCGAAGTCATCGACGGGCGAGAGGACATCGAGGCCGTTGGCCTGGCCCGCGAGGTAGTCGTCTGCGCCATGGCCCGGCGCGATGTGGACCTGCCCCGTGCCTTTTTCCATCGTGACGAAATCGGCGGTGATGACGGGAACCT
>CAZRLX010000043.1:0-18231 GCA_964601115.1 uncultured Chthoniobacter sp.
GGGTTTTCGCCCACTTGACGACGGGTCGATCGGGGAGGCGTGGACCCGGGTCTGAAACCAGCAAGTCGGCAAAATATTTTTTGAACAAAGCGTCGGCGACGGGTGTCGAACGCAAAGCCGCATAGTAGGTCTCAACCCGCCTATGCGGGCGTCCGAAACTCGATTTATACCGTAAAAACAAAAAAACCCATGGCACTCGACGACAACGATACTGGATTTCAGCTCTACCTTCGCCAGATCGCGGAATACCCGCTTCTGACCGTGAAGGACGAGATCAAGCTCGCACGTAGAATCAAACGGGGCGACGAGGAGGCGCGCACCATCATGGTGCGTTCGAACCTGCGTCTCGTGGTGAAAATCGCGCGGGATTACAGCAACTACGGCTTGCCGCTTTTGGATCTTATTTCCGAGGGGAATATCGGCCTCATGAAAGCGGTCGAGCGTTTCGATCCGAAAAAGGGCGGCAAGTTGAGCACCTATGCCGCGTGGTGGATCAAGCAATCGATCAAGCGCGCGCTGGCGAACCAGAGCAAGACGATCCGCCTGCCGGTGCACTTGGTCGATAAAATCGCAAAGCTGCGCCGCGTGTCGACCCAGATGACCGAGGAACTCGGCCGCGAACCGAGCGACGAGGAACTCGCCGAGGAGGTGGGCATGGCGGTGGCGAAGGTGTCCGCGCTGAAGAGCGCCGCGATCCGTCCCACATCGCTTGATCAACCGCTCGGCGACGACGATTCAACTGCCCTCGGGGATATCATCGGAGACGAGGAGGCCATGGATCCCTACGAGATGCTTCGCGACAAGGATCTCCGCGAGGAGGTCGGCGATTTGCTTGATGTTCTCGATGAGAGGGAGCGGAAAATCATCAACAGCCGCTTCGGGCTCGACGGGCACAAGACCAAGACGCTCGAGGAGGTCGGCGAGAAGTTCGGTGTCACGCGCGAACGCATCCGCCAGTTGCAGAATATCGCGTTGAGGAAACTCCGCCGCGCCCTTGGCAAGAAGGAGCGCTCCAAGGCGGAATCGGTGGTTTGAGTTTGGTTTGGGTAGGGTGGAAACCGGATGTGCGGCTTAGGCTGCCATCCGGTTTCTTTTTTTGGGGGAAGGAATGCATGGTAACCAGCGATCGCGGAGTCGCTGTGGCGGCGACTGCAATTGACGCCCAGCGTTACTTTCAGGGCGGAAAAATGTTACAATAAAATCACAAATGTTACGGTATTGTAACATTGAGATTGTTTGAATAACTGCTTTCGGGGCGAATTCTCCGGTTGATTTTCCGCAAGGGCAGACATGTTGCGGAGTCGAAAAAACAACTCACACTTCATGAAAAAACAAACACTCACCGGCCTGCTGTGCGCCTCCGCGATTTTCGGCGGGGCGCTACCTGTCGATGCCGGCATCCAAGCAAGCCAACCCCAAACAGCCAACCCGATCATCGAGAACCCCGGGTTCACTTTGAACGGCGCCTTCGACAAGCTTTGGGCACTCCCTGTGCTTTACAAAGACAAGGAGAATCCGTTCATCCAGGAAGTGGCCTTCACCGGTCGCTACCAAGGCCAGATCTTCAGTCTGAATTCGGATTTCGGCCCTGCGGGTGGATGGCAGAACAGACGTCAGAGGTTCGGCGGAAAAATCAAATTTCTGAACACGTTCGAGGCGTTTGTGGAGTTCAACCTGAATTTCAACGGGGCCAACACCGGGCGGTTCGTGGAGGATTACGATGGCTTCGGGCTGAAATGGAAACCTGGCAATTTGTTCAATTTGGAGGTCGGGCTATTCAAGGTGCCGCTCACGAACGAGTGGCGCACGTCCTCGAATAAAATTATCACGATCGAGCGATCGGATTTCATCAACATGGCGGTTCCAGGCAAGTTGGGCGGGGTGCTCGCCACCGGCGAGGTTGCCGACGGGTTCAGCAAGGATGGCAAGTTCACTTATGGTGCGGGCATTTACACCGCAACGCGAAGCGAGGATTGGCAATACCCGACCTTCGACGGCGGATCGATGCTATACGGCGGGGTGGGATACAAATTCAACAAGAACCACGATCTGCGCTTCGACAACGGCGTCCTTGTGGGAGACACGGATGTTTCAACCAATGCAACGCAGCCCTATACCTACACGACGGCGCTGAGTTACTCGGGAAAGTTTTTCAACGAGAAATTCTGGCTTCAGTCGGATTTGGTGATGGCGATCGGGGAGGAGGACCAACCCGACTTGTATGGTTTCATCCTGCTGCCTTCCTACATGCTGACCGAGCAGATCGAGCTTGTGGCGCGTTACCAGTATCTGGTCAGCAACGAGGACAATGGTGTGCGTCTGCAGAGCCGGTATGAGCGTCGCGCCCCCGAGTTGCCGACCACTTACGGCAACAACTACAACGCTCTTTATGGAGGCGTGAACTACTACATCTACAAAGACCGCCTGAAAGTCATGGGCGGTGTGGAGTATTCCCACATGGAATTGGTGGAAGGCGGCGGCTACAACCAAGTGACTGTCTTCGGCGCGATCCGCGTGTGGTTCTGATGGTTTCGTAGTGCGATCGCAATGATGCTCCGCCCGTGTGCAATCGGGCGGGGCATTTTTGTTCCGCCCCGTGGCCTGGCAAGCGGGCATGGGTGATTTTATTCGTTGGCACAGGGTGGTGGTTGGTCTAATTTTAAGAATATGAATACTCCACTTTTCGCACTCGGGATGCCCGGTTGGCCGGAGATTGTGTTTATCCTTGTGATCGTTCTTTTGCTTTTCGGTGCCAAAAAGCTGCCGGAGTTGGCACGCGGGATCGGACAGAGCCTGGGCGAGTTCAAGAAGGCACGGGATGATTTCGAGCGTGAGATTCACAAGTCGGCTGCGGAGTTGGGCGACAAGCCTGCGCAGTTCGAGGTGAAGGAACCCGCTGAGAAGCAACCGCACAAGACCGCGTGATGGGGCGGAGAGGGGCACAGGGGCGGTTTCGTCTTGTTGCGTTGTGCCTGCTTTTTTTTCTGCCATTGGCGCAGGGCGGCGAGGTTGTTTTTGCGTATTACAACCTTAAAAATTATCTGGTGATGGGTCGGCGTGGTCTTGATGGATCCTCCGCCGAGTTGCCGAAGCCCGAGGCGGAGGTCGTGGCGGTTGTCTCGATGCTGAAGGCGATCAAGCCCGATGTGCTCGGGGTGGCCGAGATGGGGGACCAGTCGATGCTCACCGATCTGCAGGCGAGGTTGAAAAAAGCTGGCATGGATTTTCCGCACACCGAGTGGGTTCCCGGGGATGACGGGGTGCGGCATGTGGCATTGTTGAGCCGTCATCCGATTGTGGCGCGCGGATCGCGATCCGATGTGCCGCTGGAGTTGGATGGCAAGCTTCACCGGATGGGACGTGGAATTTTGGATGCCACAGTGGAGGTTGCCGGGGAGCGTCTCCGATTGATCGGGCTGCATCTCAAGTCCAAGCGCCAGGTTCCCGAGTATGACGAGGCGAAATTCCGTGCCAAGGAGGCTGTTGCTGTGAGGGGGCACTTGGAGGGGATTTTCAAGGAGAATCCCGCAGAGAAGGTCCTGCTTTTCGGCGATCTGAACGACACAAAGAACGAGTTTCCAGTGAGGCACATCGCGGGCCCGAAGGGTGGGCGCACGAGTTTGCGGGAGATTCCGCTGGCGGATCGCCGTGGCGAGACATGGACGCACTACTGGGCCTTTGCCGACATTTATTCCCGGATTGATTTTTTCATGGTCTCGGAGGCGCTCTGGCCGGCGGTGGTTCCATCCAAGAGCGGAATCGGGGATGGCAAGGATTGGGAGTTGGCCAGTGACCATCGCCCGCTCTTCACCACGCTCAAGCTCGGAAAATGAGGGTTGCTGTGGCGGTGATGTTGGCGGTGGCATCCGCCGCGATGGCATCGCCTGATTCCGACTGGGAGGCGATTGTGGCGCTCGACAAGGGGCCCTCCGCAAAGCCGACGAGCATGGAGGAGGCGAAATCCCAGGCGGTGGCGCATCTGGCCAGGCAGCGTCGTGCGCTCGAGTCGTTCGTGGAGAGCTTCCCCGGTGATGATCGGGTGGTGGATGCGCGGATTCGCCTCGCGTCGCTGCAAGCCACGTCCGGCAAGATCGACGGGAAGCAGTCGCGAATCGATGACGCGATGCGCCGATTTTCCGCGATCGAGAGCGATGAATCGATTTCCCGCGAACAGCGTGCCGAGGCGGGGTTCCGCAGGGTATGCCTGCTGATGCAAAGCCTCGACGGTATGGAGGCTGGGAGGCGGGGGGATTTCGTGAATGCCGCCAGGAATTTCGAGGGGAGGTATCCGCGAGATCCGCGCGTGCCGATGATTCTGGTCGAGGTGGCCACGATCTGTGACGAGGATCCGCTGTTGAAAAAGGAGCTGCTCGAACGCGCCTCCAAGTATCCGGTCGATGCCGCGCTGAAGGCCCGCATTGCGGATGATTTGAGGCGACTTGAGCTGCTTGGGAAGCCGTTCGACAGGGAATTCCATTTGCTCAACGGGAGTATGTTCCGGACGGCCTCCATGCGCGGGCGGGTGGGGGTGCTGGTGTTTTGGTCGGCGGATTCGATTCCGTCGATTTTGTGGATGCGGGATTTTCGCCGGGCGCTCGCCACGTTGCCCGGCGACAAGATGGCCGTGGCGGGCATCGCGCTCGACAGTGATCGCCTCACGGTTGTGGAAGCGCTGAAGACGCTTGGCGTCGGCAGTTGGCCGATCGGTTTTGACGGAAAAGGCTGGGACTCCCCGCTTGCCAGGGCGTGTGGCATCAATGCGCTGCCAACGGTGTTTTTGCTCGATCAAAAGGGCGTTCTGCGATCGATCAATGCGCGGCACAGTTACAAGCAACTCATCAACTCGCTGCTTGCCTCGCCGCCGAGGTGATGTGCGGGTGTTTTTTCGGGTTATGAGGTTTGCCGTCTTGACCGATGAGGGCCCAGTTGGATGATCGCGGGTCTATGCCGCCACTTGCCACGCAACTGCCCAGCGCAGGAATCACCGCCAATTTGGACAACGACTCCCGGGAGGTTTTGGGCTCCCACGGGACATTTCATGTCGCTCCCGCCGGCACGGTCTTGATCACCCAAGGGAAGCCGCATGGCAGGCTCTTCTGTGTGATCAGCGGCACGTTCGAGGCGCGGCGGCGAAACGACAGCGACGAGGTGTTGCTCGGAACAATCAACTGTGGTGAGTGGATCGGCGAGGTGGATATTTTCGATCCTTCAAGTGCCATGTGCTCGGTGGTCGCGGCGGAGCCCTCGCACTACTGGGAAATCACCCGAGAGCGGTTGGAGGAGTTTTTGAACACGCACCATGCGGCGGGGATCGTGCTTATGATCGGTCTTGCCTCGACCCTCGGACGCCGTATTCGCGGGATCACCCAGAAGTTGGCCGAGCAGTCCGAGCGTCCGGTTAAGACCGCCGCCAAGGAACCCGAGTTTGATGAGTCGAATCTCCGAAGCGCCGCTGATCTGGCGGCGGCATTCCTGCGCCAGAAGGATTACGGGCGAAAGTAGGAGAAAACTCTGGGGGCGGTGCGGCTACCGTGCTGTCGGCGGATTCGTGTGGCGGATGTCTTTGACGCTGACCGCGTAAATGGTGTCCTCGGCGATATTTTTCGCGAGATCACCGATGCGCTCCAGGCAACGGGCGATGAAGATGAGCTCGAGCATGCCGCGGATGGAATCGGGATTTGTGGGCATGAGGGTGGTAATCGACTCGGCGAACTCCCGGTTCATCTCGTCGAGTTCCTTGTCGCGAGGCTTGAGGGTTTCCGAAAGAGTTGGATCGCCGTCGGTGTAGGCTTTCATGGCATCCGCGAACATGGCCATGGTATGTTGATACATGGGTTGGATGCGAGCAGTGTCGGGGATGGACTGGAGGGCACAGAGTTTGCGGGCGCGTCGGGCAATGCCCACGGCTTGGTCGGCGGCGCGCTCGATATTGACGCTGGTTTTCATGGCCGAGATGACATTGCGCAAATCGGAAGCGACGGGGTGGTAGCGCAGCATGATGTCCATGCCCTCTGTGTCGACCTGGATCTCGAGGGTGTCGATCTCCTCGTCATCCACAATGACCGTGTTGCACCAGTCCTCATCGCGCTCGAAGAGACCCTTGCGGGCGTTTTCGAGGCTGCGTTGGAAGAGGCTGGACATCATGAGGACGTCTTTGCGGAGGTTTTCGAGTGCGGATTCGAAGTTGGTGAGGATGTGGCGGGCTGGCTCCATTTGGTGAAAAATAACGGAAAATCAGTGATGATGTTTATGGGAGGGATCAACCGAACCTGCCGGTGATATAGTCCTCTGTCTGTTTCGAGGACGGGTTCGAGAAGATTTTCTGTGTATCGTCGAATTCGATGAGTTTGCCGAGATAGAAAAACGCAGTGCGGTCCGAGCAGCGGGTCGCTTGTTGCATGTTATGGGTAACGATGACGATGGTGAACTCCTCTTTGAGTTCGCGAATCAACTCCTCGACCTTGACGGTGGCAATGGGGTCGAGTGCGGAGCAGGGTTCGTCCATGAGGAGAATCTCCGGGCGGTTCGCGATGGCGCGGGCGATGCAGAGTCGTTGCATCTGGCCGCCCGAGAGGCTGAGGGCGCTTTCGTGGAGGCGGTCCTTGACCTCGTCCCAAAGGGCGGCGCCACGGAGGCTGCGTTCCACTGTTTCGTCGAGGACGGGCTTTTTGTTCTGGCCGGCGACGCGCAGGGGGTAGACGACGTTTTCGTAGATCGATTTCGGGAAGGGGTTGGACTTTTGGAAGACCATGCCCACGCGTTTGCGGAGGGAGATGACCTCGATGTGCGGGTCGTAAATGCTTTTGTCGTGAATGACGATATCGCCCTCGTGGCGGATGTCGTCGATGAGGTCGTTCATGCGGTTGAGGTTCCGCAGGAGTGTGGATTTGCCGCAGCCCGAGGGGCCGATGAACGCGGTGACCTGACGTTCCGGGATGTCCATGGAAATGTCGAAGAGGGCCTGTTTTTTTCCGTAGAAGAAGCTGAAGTTTCGGATGCTGATGAAGTCCGGGCGTGGTTCGGTCGAGTCGTTGGTGGTCACGGCTGGTTGGTAGGGTTGGTCTACTGGATTAGAAAGCACCTGCTGAGAATTTCTTTCGGAGTTTTTCACGGATCAGGATGGCTGCGAGGTTGAGAATGACAACGAGGAGGATGAGGAGGAGTGTGGTGGCGAAGACCATGGGTTTGGCGGCCTCCGAGTCCGGCGATTGGAAACCGAGGTCGTAGATGTGGAAGCCGAGGTGCATGAATTTGCGCTCGAAGTGGAAAAACGGAAACTCGGTGTCCAGCGGGAGGCTCGGGGCGAGTTTCACCACGCCCACGAGCATGAGTGGAGCGACCTCGCCCGCGCCGCGGGCCATGGCGAGGATGAGACCGGTGAGGATGCCGGGCAGCGATGCCGGAAGGACGATGTGGCGGATGGTTTGCCATTTCGAGGCACCGCAGGAGAGCGAGCCCTCGCGCATGCCGCGAGGCACGGCAGCCATGGCCTCCTCAGTGGCCACAATAACGACGGGCACGGTCATGAGGGCGAGGGTGAATGCCGCCCAGAGGATGCCGCCGGTGCCGAAGGTGGGAGTGGGGAGGTAGTCCGAGAAGAGGAGGCTGTCGATCGTGCCGCCGACAAAGTAGACGAAGAAGCCGAGGCCGAAGACGCCGAAGACGATCGAGGGGACGCCCGCGAGGTTGTTCACTGCGATGCGGACCGAGCGGACGAAGAGCCCTTGCTTGGCGTATTCGCGGAGGTAAATCGCGGCGATGACGCCGAAGGGAACCACGGCGACGCTCATGAGGAGGGTCATGACAAACGTGCCGAAAATCGCGGGGAAAATGCCGCCCTCGGTGTTCGCCTCGCGGGGTTCCTCGCTGAGGAAATTCCAGATGTTGTGAACGAACAGGCCTGCCTGTTGGAGGAGGCTGAGTTGGTTCGGGAGGGAGTAGGAAACGATGTCGCCGATTGGGAGGCGGCGTTCCACGCCGGTCGGGGTGGCATAGACGAGGGTGTTGGCGGATTGTTCCGCGCGGAGGGCGCGAGCCTCCGCCGCGAGCGATTCGTAGCGGGCGTTCAGCGAGGCGATCTCGGCATCCGCATTCTTATCGGAACTGACGCGCAGGTCGGTGAGGCGGGTGTTGATGGCACCGATGTCGCGTTTTTCGATTTTTTCTATGGCTTCGCGTCTGGCGGCGGCCTCATTTACCAGCGAGGCGAGGGATTTTGAGAATTCTGGAGAGTCTGAAGCAATGGTTGATCCGTCGGCGAGGACGAGTTCGCGCGGGTAGCCGAAGGCGATGCCGTATTCGAGGCGTTCGATGCGGTAGATGTCCGGCGGTTCCTGCATGGCGGAGATGTCCGCGCGGTTGGCGAAGACAAAGTTGAGTCCGTAGGCATCCTTGTTCCCGATGTAGAATTGGACCTCCTTTTGATCCTCGATACTTGTTCCGTCGGGCCCGAGGATCGGGATGCGCTTGGTGCGGGTCTGGACGAGTTCGCCGGTGATGGTGTCGCCCGCGTTCGGGACAGGATTGGCGACGCCTTTCTTGAGGGTCGCCTCGACGACGCGGTTCGGCCAGAAGACTGGCAGTCCGTTGGCGACAATGATGCCGAGGAGGCCGACAACCATGAGGAGGCCGATGGAGAGGCCCATGGCGGTGATCCAAACGAATGGTTCGCCCGGAGCCGCGGATGTGCGTGTGAGGTCGTTGTGTGAATCTGAGGCCATGGGTTAGACGGTCTTGAATTTCTCGCGGAGGCGCTGACGGAGGATCTCAGCGACGGTGTTGACGGCAAACGTGAGCAGGAAGAGCACCATGGCACCGAGGAAGAGAGTCCGGTAGAGGGTGCTGTGGTGGGGGGCCTCGGGAAGCTCAACGGCGATGTTCGCCGAAAGCGTGCGCATGCCCGAGAAGATGTTCCACTCCATGATCGGGGTGTTTCCAGTGGCCATGACGACGATCATCGTTTCACCGACGGCGCGCCCGAGTCCGATCATGAGGGCCGAGAAGATTCCCGCCGAGGCGGTGGGGAGGACGATGCGCAGGGCGGTTTGCCAGCGACTGGCTCCGCAGGCCATGGAGGCGGTGAGGAGGGATTTCGGGACATTCGAGAGGGCATCCTCGGTGATGGTGAAAATGATCGGGATGACGGCGAATCCCATCATGAACCCCACGACAAGCGAGTTTCGCTGGTCGAATGTGCTGCCCGTGGCGGCGGGCCACCAGGCGCGGAAATCGCCGATGCGCTGCCCGGTGGCGGGATCGGTGACGGCGAAGGCGATCGCCTCGAAAGCCGGGCCAAGGCTCCAGAGGAAGGCTCCGCTTCCCAAGAGAACGGGGAGGAAGACGATCCACTCGCGGCCGGCGGGGATGAATTTGCGGAATTCAATCGGGAGGCGGCTCCAGACAAATCCGATGGATGCCGCGATGATCGGGAGTCCGGCGGCGACGAGAAGGAGTGATGGCACTTCATCCTCGATGAGGGGCGCGATGTAGATCGCCGCGAGGAAGCCAAGAACGACCGAGGGGAGTGAGGCCATGATTTCCATGACCGGTTTGATCATGGCGCGGGAGCCTGGATCGAGGAATTGCGAGGTGTAGAGGGCGGCGAGGAGGGCGATCGGCACGGCGAAGACCATGGCGTAGAGGGTGCCTTTGAGGGTGCCGAAGATCAGTGGAATGAGTGAGTATTTCGGCTCGAAGTCGTCGCTGCCCCCGGTGCTTTGCCATTCCCACTTCGGGGCGGAGGAGCCTTCATACCAAACCTTGCCGAAGAGGGCCTTCCAGCCCGAGTCGGCGTGGGGGTCGTGGATTTCAAAAAAGTGGAGCTTGTTCGCCGAGTCGAGGACAGCCATGCGCTGGTATTTGCCGCTGATGACGGCGTTCACCGGATCGTAGGGGACGCCTTGTTCCCAGCGGATCGTATCTGTTGTGGAGTAGCGGAGGGAGAGGGCATTGCCGCCGCCGAGGAGGAACGCCTTGTTGCGGAGGGTCGAGGCGATGAAATTCGGTCGTGCTCCGAGGCTCGGAAATTCGTGGGTGAGACCGAAGAGGCGTTTGTCGCCCCCTTCGGGGTAATAGAGGCTGAATATGCGGTTCGCGCCCGATTCGCTGCCGAAGACGATCGAGACATCGCCGAAAAGAAACGCTGCGGTGGCGATTTCCGGATTTTCGAGATCGGAAAACGGCGAGAAGGTTTGGGCGAGAGAGAAGCCGCTGTCGCCGTTCTGAACCAGATAGTGGACCTTGCCATCGGTTGTGGTGGCGATCACGGAATCGGCTGTGCCGGGAACGATGATCCTCGACGGGGTGCCGGGAATCAGCGGGGTGAGGTCGAAGGAGGCCGCGAGTGCTGTTTTGCCCGCTCCCATGAGCGAGCGTTTGCGTTTGTAGAGAGAGGCTGAAATACGGTTGGTGTCGCCGTCGGGTTGGATCGCCACGACGAGTTTTTGCGAGCCCGAGTCGCCGTATGCGATTGTCTGGACGGGTTGCCCGGGGATGCCGATGGGTTCCGCGGGGGAGGCCTTGGGGTTGATCGTGACGAGTTGGCGTCCGTCGGACTCGCTCGAGCTGTAGTTTGGGGAGACCAGGAAAAAGCGGCCGTCGTTGGTGCCGAGGATGATGTCCTGCTCGCGTTTGTTCAGGGTCGCGGCGGTGAATTTGGGTGGTGGATTTTCGCCGAAATCGATGGGGATTTCGCGGATCTCACCGGACTCGAAGTCGGCGGTGAGCATTTTTCCGTCCGGCTCCATGAGGAAGGGGAGTGCGCCCCACTCGTCGATTCCGATGATCGTGTAGTGATTGTCCGGGAGTTGGATGTTTTTCGCCTCGACGACGCTGGCGGGGGCGAAGAGCGGCCAGATTTGAAAGAGGATGAAGAAGAAAATGCCGAGAACCGAAGTGATGACCAGTGCTCCACCGGCTTTGATCGCCACGGTCATGAAGCGGTCCATGAACAATGTCGCGGGGGCGGTCTTGAAGCGGTTCTGTCCTGTGGCGTGCTCTGGCAAATTCTCGTGCGTGGGCATGTGGGTGACGTTCAGAATTGGCTAAACTAAGTGAAACAACCCCGCCGGGTGAACAGCGGGGTTGTTACGATGTCGAGACTAACCGACCGAGTGATCAGTTGGCGAGTTGAGAGAGCACTTCCTGCTCGGTTTCCTTCGGGAGCGGGAAATACCCGTCCTTGATCACGATTTCCTGGCCTTCTTTGGAGAGGACGTATTTCAGGAACTCGAGGGTGAGCTTGTCCATGGGAGCACCTGGTTTTTTGTTTACGTAGACGTAGAGGAAGCGGGCAAGCGGGTAGTCGCCGCTTACGCAGTTCTCGTAGGTGGCATCGACGAAGCTCGACTCGGTCTCGCCGAGGGGCACGGTGCGGACGTCGGAGGTTTTGTAGCCGATGCCCGAATAGCCGATCGCGCCGAGGTCGGTGGCGATGCCTTGAACGACGGCTGAGGAACCGGGTTGTTCTTTCACCGAGGCTTTGAAGTCGCCCTTCGCGAGCGCTTCATCCTTGAAAAAGCCATAAGTGCCCGAGGCGCTGTTGCGGCCGAAAAGCGAGAAGGGCTTCGAGGCCCAATCGCCGGTGAGACCGACTTGACCCCAAGTGGTGATATCCTCGCCGCCCGACTTGCGGCTGCTCGAGAAAATACCGTCCACTTGTTTCATGGTCAGACCTTTGATCGGGTTGTCCTTGTTCACGAAGACCGCCAGGGCGTCCACCGCCACGGGGACCTCGGTGGGCTTGTAGCCGAATTTTTTCTCAAAGGCGTCGATTTCCGAGCTTTTCATGGGGCGGCTCATTGGCCCGAGTTGGGCGGTGCCTTCGATCAGAGCAGGCGGGGCGGTGGAAGAGCCCTTGCCCTCGATCTGAATATTAACGTTCGGGTAGGCCTTTTTGAAGCCCTCTGCCCAAAGGGTCATGAGGTTGTTGAGCGTGTCGGATCCGATGGAGTTCACGTTTCCGGAAACGCCGCTGACCGGTTTGTAGGATTGAATCGCAGGATCGACGGTCAGGGTGGCCGCGAAAGCGGAGCCAGTGACTGCAACGGATGCGAGGAGTGTGACGAGTGGTTTCATGAGTGAGCGGTGAAGGAAACGGAAGGTTTGGATTTCGTGAAGCAACGGAAATGTTACGATTTTGTAACAAATGTGACATTCGATGTGTCGGAGAGGGGAGTTTTTGGGCGTTTATTGAAGACGCGGAACCAGTTGCCGAAATGTTTTTTCATGCTTTCGCGGAAGGTGAGGTAGCGGCCTTCAGGTGTGCCACCGGTTCGGATGGCGGCAAGGAGGGCCGGGAGGGAGAGTTCCTCAAGGTCGAACGAGGTGGTGGCGGTGCCCACGGCCGAGGCGTGGTGGGCATCGCTCGAGGCGGTCATCGAGAGGCCGCGGCTCTTGGCGTAGTCGAGGGCGAGGTCGTTGTGTTTCGGCGAGGTGACAGCGGCGTTGAAGACCTCGAGGGTGGCAATGTCGAGGGTATCGAGCACGGCGGGGCGGATGCCCGCGCGCCAGGTGTCGAAGGGATGGGCGGGAATCGCGATGCCGCCGGCGGCGTGGATGGCTTGAACGACGTCCTTGGCCGGGAGGCCTTTCATGCGGGGGAGGGTGGCACCGATACATAGGAGGTGGCCCTCGGCGGTGCTGACTTCCACGCCCGGCACGACGAGGAATCCCTCCGGGGCCTTGATCAGATGGCGGTGGGCCTCGCAGCTGTCGTGGTCGGTGATGGCGATGCCCGAGAGGCCTTTTTCCACGGCTGCGGCGACGAGTTCCTCCGGCGGGTTGCAGGCGTCCTTCGAGTGGTAGGAGTGGACGTGAAGGTCGAAGCGGCGGGTCATTGCGGTGTTTCCTTTGTAGGCGAAACCGCTTTAGATTGGGAACCATGAATGTGGCATTCAAGGAATGGGCGGTTGTTTGCGAGGCGCTGGGAAGCGGGCGGCAGAGTGTGATCCTGCGCAAGGGCGGGATCGCCGAGGGTCGCGACGGGTTCGCCTTCAAGCACGGCGAGTTTTTTCTCTTCCCGACATGGTTTCACGAGCAGGTTGGCAAAACCGTGCTGCCAGCGGACACGGCGCTTCCGGAACAGCTTGAGGGGGAGATCGAGATTCGTTACGCGGCGGTGTTGGAGTGGAGTCGCCTGGTCTCGGACGCCGCGGTGCTGGGGGCACTGAGGCCGTTTCACATCCTCGCCGACAGTGTGCTCGAGGAGCGTTTCCACTATGACGAGCCGAAGGGCCTGCATGTGGGGTTTGTGCGGGTCTTCAAGTTGAACCCGCCCCGCCGTCTCGAGATGCGGCCCGCGTTTGGTGGATGCCGCTCGTGGGTCGAGTTGCCGTCGCTCGACGATGCCACGCTGGTGTCTGTGCTGAGCGATGACGAACACGCCGCCCGGCGCGACGAGTTGGCGCGGATTCTTGGCTGATCAGCCCTGCGGGGCCTCGTGTTCCTCGGAGTCCTCCTCGATCTCGCGGCGAAGGGCCTTGGAGATGAAGGGGCGGACAAATCCGTAGAGGAGGAAACTGACGAAGAGCAGGGCGGGCATCCAGTGGTAGTTCATGGCGGTGAACGCCAGGAGGAGGATGAGGCCAAGAAACGCCGGGATCGAGCGCTGGGTGCGCCAGTTCACGCTCTTGAAGCTCGGGTATTTCACGTGGCTGAACATCATGAAGGAGAGAAAAATGAGGAGCACCGGGAGCGCGTATTTCCACGAACCGATGACGCGCTGATCCTCCTGGATCCAGAGCATGAAGAGGGTGAGGGAGGCGATGAGGCCCGCGGCGGCTGGGATCGGGAAGCCTTGGAAATCCTTCTCCGGCTTATCGCCGCTGGATGCCGCGATGCAATTGAAACGGGCGAGGCGGAGTGTGCCGCAGAGGAGGAAGAAAAACGCGATGAGCCACCCGGTGCGTTGGAAGTCGCGGAGGACGATCTGGTAAACGAGGAGCGCCGGGGCGATGCCGAAGGAGACGGTATCCGCAAGAGAGTCGAATTCGCGTCCGAACGGGCTCTCGTGGCCGCCGAGTCGGGCGAGGCGGCCGTCCAGCAGATCGAACACGCAGGCGCCGAGGATGAAGGCGATCGCCTCGTGGTAGAGCGAGCCAACGGGTTCTCCGGTGGCCATGAGGATCGAGGCCTCGATGATGCGGAGGGTGGCGGCGAATCCGCAGAAGAGGTTTCCTGCCGTCATCAGATTCGGCAGGAGGTAGATTCTGGGTTCGCGGGGGGGCATCATGAGGGGAGTTGAGGAAGTTCCGCCAGGACGGTTTCCCCGCCCCGCACACGGTCGCCTTTTTTCACGAGGATTTTGGCGTCGAGAGGGACATAGAGTTCGGTGCGGGATCCGAATCGGATCATGCCGAAGCGCGCTCCGCGCTCAAGCGGGTCGCCGACAACCGCCCACGGGCAGATGCGGCGGGCGATGGCACCGGTGATTTGTTTGACCATGACAGTGCCGACGGTGCCTTTGATCACCCAGGTGCGGCTTTGGTTGAGGATCGAGCAGCGGGGATCGCGGGCATCGAGGAAGAGGCCGGGTTTGGGTTCCGAGTGGGTGACCTCGCCAGCGATGGGCGAGCGGTTCACGTGGACATCGAGGACGGAGAGGAAGATGCCGATGCGGCGGACGCGTTGATTGAGGAATTCATCCTCGTCGATCTCGTCGATCGTGGTTACCACGCCATCCGCCGGCGAGACGGCGAGATGCTCACCGACCGGCGGCACGCGCTCCGGGTCGCGAAAGAAGTAGAGGGTGAAGAGGATCGCCGCCGCGAAGAGAATCGAGAGCACCGGAAACAGCGCGAGGGTGATGAGCCACCCGGCGGCAAGCGCTCCCAGGATCCATGTCGCCTCGGACAAAGCCTTGTTTTTCATGCGCGCAGGGTAGCAGTGAAGGGTGCTTTGCCAAGCGTGGAACTGCGATGGGCGTGGCTGCGAGAGGCTTCAGGGCATCGAGGGGAGTCGGTCGGCGAATTCGGGACGGTAGAACCAGTCCGACCAATATGCCCAGCCGGCTTTGGTCATTTCCACGGGCGAGTCGATCCAGCCACCGCGTCCATCGGGACGGCGGATGCGGTAGGCGTCTTTCCACATGACGCTGGTTCCCTCCGGCACGTAGAGAAAAAGGTAGGGTTGGTCCTCGAAAATGGTGCGTTGCAGTTCTCCGGCCATGGAGATGATTTTCTCGCGGTTGTATTCCTGGCGGATTTCGTCGAGCAGGCGGTCGGCGTTCTCGTTTTTGTAGCCCACGACATTGAGCTGCTCCGGGTTGGTTTGGGACGAGTGCCAGATTTGGAACTGGTCGTAGCTGTTGCCCAGCGACCAACCCAGCACCATGGCATCGAAGTCGCCCTTGTTGATGTGGTTTTTGAGAAACACGGCCCACTCGTAGAGTTCCACCTTCACTTCGATGCCGAGTTGCTTGAGGCCGTCCTGGGCGAGGGTCGCGATGTCGCGGCGGATTTCGTTTCCGTTGTTCGTGATGAGGGTGAAGGAAAACCGCTTGCCGTCTTTTTGAAGAATGCCATCCGGGCCGGGGGTCCAGCCCGCTTCGGCGAGGAGCGCGCGGGCCTTTTCGGGATCGTGGGCGTAGGGCTTGATCGACGGGTCGAAAAACCACATGCGCGGCGTGAAGATGCCGGTGCTTTGGAGGCCGTGTCCGTAGAGGATGTAGCGGACCATGGATGGCACATCAACGGCGTGGGCGAGGGCGCGACGGACTTTTGGATCTTGGAAGAGGGGGCGCTTGAGATTCCAACCGATGTAGGAGTAGCTGTTGCCCGGGCTGGTGAAGACATCAAAGCGGTCGTCCTTTGAAAACGTGGTGACAGTCCACGGTTCCGCACTCCAGAAGTCGACTTGGCGTGTCTCGAAGGCAAGGCGCAGGGTGAGTTGGTCCGGCATGAAGCGGTAGACGATGGCATCCAGCCAGGGCCCTGGAGCGTCGAAGAAATCGGGATTCCGGACCACGCGAATGAATTCGTTGGTTTTCCAAGCGTCGAATTTGAACGCGCCTGTGCCGATGGGGTGGCGGTTGAAGTGCTCGACCCACCAGCTTTGGGGTTTCCCCTCGAGGAGGTGTGAGGGCAGGACGGACATCATCCAACTTTCCAGTGCCGGCGAGTAGGGTTTGCGGTAGACGACGCGGAAGGTGTGGAGGTCCGGTGTCTCGACTCGGAGGATGAGATCGAAGTCCGGCTTGCGCGGCGAGGCGGTGGCGTCGTCCATGATCGCCGCGTAGGTGAATGCCGGGTCGCGCGAGGTGAATGGCGCGCCATCGTGCCAGCGCACGTCCTTCCGCAGGGAGAAGACGACCTCCGGCTCGGCAAGGAAGGGAATGGATTCGCCAACGGCCACCGATCCGCCGCCGAGAGGTTCCAGCGCGGCCTCGATGGCGGGTTTGAGGGCGGGGTCGGCGGTGAGTTCCAGCGCGGCGCCGGACTCGATCCACTCACGGAGGATCGCGCCCCGCGGGAGTGCGGCGGTCAATTTCGGAAGGATGTCGCGGGCGTTTTCCTTTGGTTCGACACGCAGGGTGGCAAGCGGCGCGAAGGAATCCGCCGGAAGCAATGAGGCGATGTGGCGCGAGGTGTCGAGGCCCGGTTCGTTGAGGAAAAGGAGAAGGCGGTTTTCATCCAGCTGGATGCGGGAAAGCGTCCAAGCGGCCCAATCCGCTTTGCGTGACTCCAGGATCGCGGCGGCGGCCTGCGCGGCGGCGGGGTCGCGGAAGGCGAATGTGGTCGTCTGGCTGAGCGTCCATGAGGTTGCGAGGTCGCCGATGATTTCCAGATCGGGATTGTATTTGAGGAGGCCGTTGAAGATCGAGGCGGTGACCTGCGAGGACGCGCTGTCGGCTTGTTGGATCGGGTTGAGCGTCGAGGGTTCGCCCAGCACGCCGAGGGACATTTCGTTTTTCTTGTCTGTGGCGAGGCGGGTGGAATTCCAGAAGGAGACTCCGATCAAGAGCAGGAGAAAAACCGGGAAACCATAGATGAACCAACGGGCGATACGCATGGCGGAAAAGCGCGTCCACTATGCCCGCCGGGGGCGATTGCACAAGTGGCGTTTGCATTCGGCAAGAGCCGCATCGATGCCAGCGCAGTGGGCCTCCACGCGTTGTTCGATCGCCGCCTCGGAGGGTGTTTCGAGGGTGAGCGTCCGGTCGGCGGGGCCGAAATGGAGAAGAAACGCCTCGGGCCATTCCGGCATGGTGGTTCGAGTCGCGCGGCGGCGGATGACTCCGCGGTGGCTGCGGTGCCCGTCGATGCGCGATCTGGGGTCCGCCGGGAGGAATTTTGACATGGCTTCAATCACAGGCTCCCCAAGGTGCGGGCGGGCAGTCAGTGGTTCGTAGAGATAAATCCCGTGGGCGTCGTAGTCCTCGTGGAGGCTGATCGCGAGATCGAAGCGGGAGGCGCGGATGATGCAGGCTTGCGCGGCGAGGTGGGGGATGGGCTCGGGATCGTGGTAGCAGCGGTTGAGATCGATGCCGTCGGCGTCGGTGCGCTTGTTGTGCACAAGGCCCCATGGGTTCAGGCATGGAAAGATGGTGAGATCGAGGGGCGCGCGGGTGGTTCTGGAAACCCAGGCAAGGAGTGCCTCGGTCGACGCGCTTTCGTCGCCGTGGATACCCGCCGAGAGATAGAGACGGAACGCGCCGGGGGCGGGCGACTTGGTGTGCAGATGGAACACATCCAGGCCGCCGCTCGTGCCGCAGCACCGCATGACAAGCCCGGCGGATCGGGCGAGGGACTTCCAACGCCTGACGAGCCAGGGGTAGTCGTGGCTGCGGGAGAAATCCTCAGCCGCCGGTTTTGACTTCGATGATGTCATGCGGGGCGCTTTCGCGGAGTCCCGCACTGGTGATGCGGGCGTAGCGGGCGTTTTCGCGGAGGGCGGCGAGGTCCTTCGCGCCGAGGTATCCCATGCCGCTTTGGAGCCCACCGGCAAGTTGGGCGAGAACGGTGTCGACGGGGGCCGAGACCTCCTTTAGGGCCTCGACACCCTCTGCTGCGGACTTTTGCGCGGTGTCCTTCGCGTGGCCGTAGCGCGCGGCGCTTCCCGCCTTCATCGCCGCATGGCTGCCCATGCCGCGGTATTGTTTGTAGAACTTACCGTTGATTTCCATGATCTGCCCCGGGGCCTCGGGACAGCCCGCGAGGAGGCTGCCGCAAATGACGCCCTGGGCGAGCGTGAGGGCTTTGACGACATCGCCGGATTTTGTGATGCCGCCATCCG
>CAZRLX010000044.1:0-18152 GCA_964601115.1 uncultured Chthoniobacter sp.
TCGAGTTCGCCCGCGCCGCCGCTGGCGATGACGGGGATCGAGACGGCCTCGGAGACCGCCCGGGTGAGTTCGAGATCGTAGCCGCCGTGCGTGCCGTCGGCATCCATGCTGGTGAGCAGGATTTCTCCCGCGCCGCGTTGTTCGGCGTCGATGACCCATTCGATAGCGTCGCGTTCGGTTGGCTTGCGTCCGCCGTGGGTGTAGACGCGCCATTTTCCCGGGCCGTCGCGTTTGGCATCCACCGCGAGGACGACGCACTGGGAACCAAAGGCGAGGGCGGCCTCGGTGAGGAGTTCCGGACGTTGGAGGGCGGAGGTGTTCACGCTGACCTTGTCCGCGCCAGCGCGGAGCATGGTGCGGAAGTCGTCCACAGTGCGAATGCCGCCGCCGACGGTGAGGGGCATGAAGCATTCCTCGGCGGTGCGTTCGACGACGGAGATCATGGTCGCGCGTCCGTCGCTCGAGGCGGTGATGTCGAGGAAGACGAGTTCGTCCGCGCCCTGCCTGTCGTAGACTTTCGCGCATTCGACGGGGTCCCCGGCGTCGCGGAGGTCGAGGAATTTTGTTCCCTTCACGACGCGTCCATTGGTGACGTCCAGGCAGGGAATGACTCGTTTGGCCAGCATGGGGGATATCAATCGGCGTGGAGGGTGGCGAAATCGAGACTAAAATAAATTGCGGGTGTGGGGGCGAAGTTTCTATGTTCCATGTTTCCATTGCCGGGATGGAGGGTGGTTCCCGCAATGCGACGAATTCATGGAACTCCGCAAAAAAATCCGATGCCTTGCGAACCGCATGTCCGTGCTGGCGGCATTGTGCGCGGCGTTGTTTCTGGCCGGTTGCGAGTCGGTCGCTCCGAAGCCCTATGTTCCGGGCGGGCGGTTGCAGCCTGCCGGGTATTTCGACACGGTGGTGATCGATGCGGGGCACGGCGGACATGACAGCGGGGCGAAGTCGGTGAAGGGAAAGCGGGAGAAGGAACTGGCGCTGGACACTGCCCGGAGGGTCGCTTCGATGCTGCGCGCCGCCGGACTGCGGGTGATCGAAACACGCACGAGCGACTATTTTGTAACTCTCGACAAGCGGGTCGCGATCTCGAACCGGCAGCGCAACGCCATCTTTGTGAGCATCCACTACAATTGGGCGAAGCGCTCGAAGGCGAGGGGGATCGAGACGTTCTATTATGGAGGCAAGTCCTCACGGTTGGCGGCTCACATTCAAAAGGAAACGCTGAAGGCCTACCGCACGGAGAACAGGGGCATCAAATACCGGGGCTTCTATGTGTTGAGAAACAACAAGCGGCCGTCCGTGCTGTGCGAGCTCGGATTTCTTTCGAATGCCGCCGACAACAAGATCGTGCAGAGCGCGGCGACGCGCGAGCGGCTCGCCAGAGCGATTGCCGACGGCATCCTCGCGGAGAGGGCGGGGAGGAATCCTTAGGCGTTGTTTCAGGGTTTTCCTTGTTGAAGGCGGGTGCCGGGCGGAAAATGCCGGTGTTATGAAGACCGCCCTAAAAGCCATTCCAGAGACAGGCAGCCCCGTTGCGAACAATCCGTCCATTCTTTCCTGGGTCGCTGAAGTAGCCGCGCTTGTATCCCCCGCCGCGATTCACTGGTGCGATGGATCGCCCGCCGAGGACAAGGCCATGCGCGAGGCGATTGTGGCGTCCGGAGCGGGTGTGTGGCTGAATCCCGAGCTTCGCCCGAACTCGCTGCTGGTGCGGAGCGATCCGAGGGATGTCGCCCGTGTCGAGGAGCGGACATTTATTTGCTCCAGATCAAAGAAGGACGCCGGGCCGACGAACAATTGGGAGGCGCCGGAAATCATGAAATCGCGTCTGAAGTCCCTCTTCTCCGGGTGCATGAAGGGCCGCACGATGTATGTGATTCCCTTCAGCATGGGGCCGGTCGGTTCGCCAATTTCGAAATACGGCATCGAGATTTCCGACAGTCCGTATGTGGTCGCCAACATGCGGATCATGACGCGTGTCGATTTGCGCGTTTACGACTGGATCGAGCGGAGCGGAGGATTTGTGAAATGCCTCCACTCGGTGGGGTGTCCCTTGGAGGACGGGCAACCCGATGTGGCTTGGCCGTGCAATCCCGCGCAGACCTATATCACCCACTTTCCCGAGGACCGGTTGATTATGAGTTTCGGTTCGGGATACGGCGGCAACGCGTTGCTCGGAAAAAAATGTTTCGCCCTGCGGATCGCATCCGCCATGGCGCGGGACGAGGGGTGGATGGCCGAGCACATGCTTGTGATGGGGGTGAAGTCGCCCGACGGTGACAAGAGCTATGTGACCGCCGCGTTCCCCAGTGCCTGCGGGAAAACGAATTTCGCCATGATGGTTCCTCCGGCGCACATGCGCGAGGAGGGATGGGAGATCACGTGTGTTGGGGATGACATCGCATGGATCAAGCCGGGGGGCGACGGGCATCTCCGTGCGATCAATCCCGAGTCCGGCTTTTTCGGTGTCGCGCCCGGCACATCGTATGGGAGCAACCCGATCGCGATGGAGTCGATCAAGCGTGACACGATTTTCACGAATGTCGCGCTGACCGACGAGGGGGATGTGTGGTGGGAGGGCATGAGCAAGGAGGCACCTGCGCATCTGATCGACTGGCTTGGCAGGGACTGGTCGCCAGGCATGGTGGATGCGGGCGGCAAGGTGGTTCTCAGCAGCCACCCGAACAGCCGCTTCACCGCGCCGATCAGGAATTGCCCGGTGATCGATCCTGAATTTGAAAATCCCGAGGGCGTGCCCGTGAGCGCGATTGTGTTCGGTGGCCGCCGCTCGACCACGATGCCCTTGATCTGCCAGGCCTTCAACTGGTCGCATGGCGTGTATCTCGGGGCCATGATGGGATCCGAGACCACGGCCGCCGCCGCGGGATCGGTCGGCCAGGTGCGCCGCGACCCGATGGCGATGCTGCCGTTCTGCGGATACAACATGGGCGACTATTTTACCCACTGGCTTGAGATGCGGAAGCTCGTCAAATACGTGCCGCGTATTTTCCATGTGAACTGGTTCCGCAAAAATGCCAAAGGCGAGTATCTGTGGCCCGGGTTTGGTGACAATGCCCGTATCCTTGCGTGGATGGTGAAGCGGTGCCGGTTCGGCGCCCACGCGCTGGAGACCTCGATCGGGTGGCTGCCGGACTACGACGATCTCGACATGCACGGCATCGAGGAGTCCGTGACGCCGCAACTGTTCGCGCAGGCGCAAACCATCGACACCGCCGAGTGGCACCGCGAGTTGCTTCTTCAGGACGAGCTGTTCATCAAGCTCTACAGCGACCTGCCGAAGGAAATCATCTTCCAGCGCGAGCTGCTCATGTCGCGGTTGTAGCAGGAGGCTTCGAGGGCTTCTCCTCGGCATCGAGCCACTCGATGAATCGGCGTGCCGAGGCGATCGAGTTCATGACCGGGATGCCACCCAGTTTGCGCACGCGCTCGGCATCCGACGTCTCGAAGACCCGGGCAAGAATCGGGACGCCTTGGACAAGGCGCAGGACATTCTCGGCGTCGGCCACCCGGCGCATCGAACAAAGGATCGCCTTGGCATGGGGCGCGCAGGCCGCATCGAGGATGTGTTTTTCCGAGCCGCAGCCGAGCACGCAGCGGATGTCCATTTTTTCGAGTTGGGAAACGACCGCCGGGTCGTCATCCACCACGACCACCTTGTGGCCCGCCTCGGTGAGTTCCTTGAGCACCCAGCGTCCGGCCGCGCCGAATCCCAGCATGACGACATGTCCGCGGATTCTGAGTTTCGCATTGGTGCGGCGGTGGATCGGGAGGGCGTGGAGAATCCAGGATGTCACGCGGCCGGTGGCGATGAAGGGGGTGGGCATCATGCTGATGGCCGCAACCATCGCCACGAGGCTGAATGTCTGCGGGTCGATGTGGCCGGAGGCAAGGGAAGTCAGGGCGATGACGAGTCCGATTTCTCCCGCTTGGCCGAGGAGGAGACCGCATTCTATGGCAGGGCGCGCGGTGAGTCCGCATTTCCGGGCGATCAGGGAGGCCAGGAGAGGTCGGCCGATGACAATGATGGCGACGAGTCCCGCCGCCAGCGGCCATTTGGAGAAATCGGGGACGCTGGAAAAGTAGCCCAGCACGACAAAGAAGAGCGCGGTGAAAAAGTCGCTCAGGCCGGCGATTTGAACACGCAAGAGCCCGCTTGTCGGGAACCTCGAAATCGCGATGCCGGCGGCAAAAGCACCCACAACCAGAGGCAGTCCGAAAAAGGACGCCGTGCCGACAAGGGCGAAGAGCATGGCGAGCATGAGGATGAGGAGGGTTTCCTCGCCCGGTCTCAGGGTGGAGACGACCCAGGGGATGATGAATGATTGCAGGAGGCGCGATGCGCCGAGGAGAAGCAGCGCGCCGCCGATCGCCGCGGGAGCGCCCTGCCAGCCACCCGGAACGGCGTGGAGAACCACAAGAAGACCGACGAGCAGGAAGTCCTGGACGATCTGGACGGCGGTCACGAGGCGTCCGAAGGGTTCGAGTGTCTGGCTGAGGCGGCGGAGTTGGCGCAGGGCGACAATTGTGGAGGATCCCGCCAGCGCGCAGGCGATGATTGTCGATGCGGTGGCGTCCATGCCGTTGTAATTGGACCAAAGAAACACGGCACCCGCAGTCGCGGCCATGGGCAGGAGAGTGAGATAGAGAACAGGAAGGGTGCCGCTCCGGAGGCGTTGAGGGTTGAGTTCCGCCCCGGCGAGGAACATGAGCATCGCGACTCCGAGTTGAAGCGCGCCCGCGGTGATTTCGGTGTCGGTGTCGAGTTGGGCAAATCCGAGGACCCAGCCACCGATCAAGTAGAGCGGGATCAGCGGCATGCCGGTCAGACGCGACACGGCGCAACCAAGGGCTGCGACAAAAAGGATAATGCCGATGGCTGTCATTGGCCGATCAATCCCAGTTTCTTGAGTTCGACTGATTGCAGGGCGACACCATCCACTTTCGGCACGAGCAGGAAGCGCGTGTCCATGGCGATGAGGTTCTCTGTGGCCGAGAGGTCCATGACATTGGCCACGCAGGGCACACCGGCCATGCGGCAGCGGTAGGCCAGCAGGTCGTTGGTTTCCTCGATCTGTAGCGCGGTGATCAGCATGTGTGCATCCTTGAGGCCGGCCTCCTCAAGGGTTGCGGGATCTCCGGCGTCGCCAAGGAGGGTTTCGCAGCCGATGCCCGCGAGTTTGTTCGGGTCGATATCCACGGCGAGGACGCGGTGTCCGCGGTCGCGCAGGAGTTGCACGATGGCGCGTCCAAGCGAGTTGCCCCCCACGACAATGAAGTGTCCGGTGGGGTGGCGTGACTCGTGGGGAGCGTCATCGACGGCCGGCCGGCCAAAGAGGGACAGGATGCCGGTGGATTTGATCAGGCGGTAAAGCTGGGCATTGTAAATGATCATGTAGGCCGAGACCGTGATGGTCACGAGGCCGACCAATGCGGTGATGGAAAGGATGGATTGATCGATCAGGCCCGCCCGGACTCCCATGGCGACGAGGATGAACGAGAATTCGCTGATTTGAGCCACGGTCACAGCGGTGAAAAAGGATGTCCGCTGGCCGTAACCCATTCGCAGAATCAGAAAGATGAAAATGACCGGGTTGCCGATAATGACAAAAAGCGAGAGGAGGGCGACGGTGCCCGAGTTGGCCAAGGCCGAGGCGAGTTCCATTTTGACGCCAAGGGAGACAAAGAAGATCGCGATGAAAAAATTCATCAGCGGGTGCACGCGCCGCCGCAGGTCCTGGTTGTAGGGGAGTTGGGCGAGGCTCAAGCCGGCGAGGAAAGCCCCGATTTCCAGCGAAAGGCCGAAAAGTTCCGCAAGAAGGACAATGAAAAAGCACCACGACAGGCTCCAGATGACATTCGTCTCCGGAGAGCGTGCGGCCCAGGCAAATGGGCCGGGCAGAATCCAGCGGGCGGCAACGAGGACAACGGCCAGCAATGCGGTGACTCCGCCAAAGGCTTTTGCGATATTCACGACAATCGTCGGGCCGCTCATCGACTCGCTGCCGAGCCCGGCCAGAAAGGTGAGCATGACGATGGCAACGAGGTCCTGGACGAGAAAAATGCCGACCGCGATCCTGCCATAGAGGGTGTCCATCTCGTGTTTCTCATCCAAGAGTTTCACGACAACCACCGTGCTGCTGAAGGTGAGGGCTGTTGCGAGAAATGCCGACTCCATCCAGGTAAAGCCAAGAAGCAGGCAGAGAATCCAACCGATGACGGCGGTGAAAACAACCTGTCCGATTCCGGCAACGAGCGCGACTTTGCCGACATCGCGTATTTTATCCAGGCTCAGTTCCAGTCCCACGATGAAGAGGAGAAGGACGATGCCGGTCTCGGCGATGAGTTCCAGGGCGTGGGAGAGTTCGACGAGTCCGGTCAGCGGTCCGATAAACAGTCCCGCCAAGAGGTAGGCGACGATGGTCGGCATGCGAATCCACCCCGCCGCCACGGAAAAAACCGCCCCGGCGAGCACCATGAATCCCAGGCTTCGCAAAAAATCC
Source organism: uncultured Chthoniobacter sp. (assembly GCA_964601115.1). Lineage (GTDB taxonomy): Bacteria > Verrucomicrobiota > Verrucomicrobiia > Chthoniobacterales > Terrimicrobiaceae > UBA967. The sequence continues at coordinate 6,531 of CAZRLX010000044.1, forward strand.
ACATCGGCCACCCGGTTTGTCTATCCGCCGGAGCGGCGGCGGGCAAGGTCGGTGCGAAGCGGACTTTCCCGAGGGCGGTGGTTCCGGGTAGTGTGTGTGGATGGTTGAAATCTCGATTCGCTATCTGGGCGACCTCCGTTGCGAGGCCCGCCACGAACCCTCCGGCAATGTGCTGATCACCGATGCACCGGTGGACAACGAAGGGAAGGGCGAGGCGTTCTCTCCCACCGACCTTGCCGCGACCTCGCTCGGCACGTGCATGCTCACGATCATGGGCATTGTCGCACGCCGCCACGGGATCGATCTCGGCGAGACCACGGTGAAGGTCGTGAAGGAAATGTCTGCGGAGCCACCGCGACGGATCGGGCGGTTGACGATTGTCTTCACGATTCCGCTGGCGGCCGACCATCCCAAGCGTGCACTCCTCGAGAAGGCTGCGTGCGGATGTCCGGTGCACCTGAGTTTGCACCCGGATGTCGCGCAGGACGTGCGCTTCGATTGGGTCGGGTAGTGGGGTTGCCGGCCCGGGGCGTTATTTTTTGGCAAGCTTCCGACGGCGGAGGAGGACAACGACGACGCCACCGGCGGTGACAAGCGACATGAGCCAGGTGGAAGGCTCCGGAACGGAAGCGGAGGCGAGTGAGGATTCAGTGAGCATGTAGCCAAGGTCCTGGAGGATTCCGAGTTCGATGTCGCTGAGGGTGCGGATGCCTGGGCCGCTCGAAACGGCGTGGTTCATGAGTTTTTTGTTCTCGCCTGTGAAGTAGGTCGTGTCGAGGTGGGCGACCGAGCTGCCGGGTGCCCAGGGTGAGGGAGTGTAAAGCGGGACGAGACCACCGAAGGCGGCGACGGCATGGGGTCCGCCGAAGTAGAGGCCGCCGTTTCCGCCGGTGAGATTTGCATCGTAGGAGGTATCCCACATGTAGGTGCCGTTGCTGATTGGAGCGTTGCCGTTCGAGTCCACGACGAAGTCGTCAAAGGTCGCCCAATAGGTGTTCGTGTTGTTGCCCGCCGAGTTGATGAGCGACAAAAACCCGAAGGCGTGGAGGAGTTCATGCATGGCGACGGCCTTGAAATCGAATTGTCCGGCGGCAATCGAATCGCCGGTGCCCCAGCTGTGAAAGAAATTCCAGTTGATCACGCCGTCCGCAGCCGATCCGTTTTGATCGATGCCGGATTGGATTTTGCGTTGCACGGTGGTCATGTTGAATCCGGAAAAGGCGAAAAACCCGCTGCCCGCCGAGGCGAGGGTGCCGTCGTTGGCGCTATAGCCGGTGACATCGAAGGTGAGGGTCACGGGCGAGGTGGCGAGCAGGTAGCTGGCCAGCGTGTTGGCGGCCGAGTTGAGAGCGGCCTTGCTGCTGTCCGACCAGAAGCCGGCCCCTGTGCCGTATTGGAAATCGAAGGTGATGCTCGCGCGAGCGGCGAGCGGGAGGAGGACAAGAAGCAGGAGGGCTTTCAAGCGCATGGGAGTGAACGTGAGCTTTTTGGGTGTCGCCCGTCGAGCAAATCCGCCGCGCCGGGGAAGAGGGCGGTGGGACATTTGCTGGGGGAGTGAATGTTTTTCAAAAAATGGCTCTGGGGGCATTTTCAGAACGGTCTGCGGAGCGTAGGCTGGTCTGCAACACGATGATCCTTTCCAAGCCCATTCCGTTTGAAGCACGCACGAGCCTGCGGATTCCTCTGGTGTCGGCGAATGTGCAGGCCGGGTTTCCGTCTCCGGCGGACGACCACATGGAGCGCTCGCTGGATTTGAACGAGCATCTGGTGAAAAACCCGGCATCGACCTTCTTTGTGCGTGTGCAGGGGGACTCGATGCGCGATGCGGGAATCTCCGCCGGGGATATCCTGGTGGTCGACCGATCGGTCGAGGCGGCGGACCGGCAGATCGTGGTGGCGATGCTCGACGGCGAATTCACGGTGAAGCGGTTGCGCAAGCGGGGCGGCGGGGTGTTTCTCGAGGCCGAGAACAACGCGTATCCGCCGATTGCGGTGGGGGAGAACCAGGAGCTTGTGATCTGGGGAGCGGTGACTTTCGTGATCCACCAACCACGATGAGTGCCCGGTTCGCGCTGGTTGATTGCAACAATTTCTACGCCTCGTGCGAGCGCGTGTTCAATCCGCGCCTTGTTGGCAGGCCGGTGGCGGTGTTGAGCAACAACGACGGGTGTGTGATCGCGCGGAGCGAGGAGGTGAAGCGTCTTGGGATTCCGATGGGGGCTCCCGCGCACGAGCACAAGGAGGTTTTTCGCAGGAACGGGGTGGTGGTGTTGAGTTCCAACTACGCGCTCTACGGCGACATGTCGGCGAGGGTCATGGAAACGCTGCGACCGAATGTGCCGGCGATGGAGGTGTATTCGATCGACGAGGCGTTTCTGGCGCTCGAGGGGTGGCAGGGGATGGAATTTGCGCGGGAGTTGAGGGCGCGTGTGCGGCAGTGGACCGGCATCCCTGTGTCGATCGGGATCGGGCCGACCAAGACGCTCGCCAAGATCGCCAACCGGCTGGCAAAAAAAACGCCCGAGCTTGGCGGCGTGCTGGACCTCGGAATGGTGCGCGATCTTGATGAAACGCTCTCCGGGATTCCCTGTGGAGACATCTGGGGCATCGGCAAGCGGTTGGCGTTGCGATTGGAGGGCTGGGGGGTGCTCACGGCGCTTGATCTCAAGCAGGCCGCACCGGCGAGGGTGCGCAAGAGCCTCGGAGTGGTCGGCGAGCGCATCCAGCGCGAGTTGCAAGGGGTGTCCTGCCTTGCCCTCGAGGAACTGCCGGCTCCGCGCAAGGGGATCGCCTCGGCGAAGTCGTTCGGCAGGCCGGTCGAGACGCTTGTGGAGCTGGAGGAGGCGCTGGCCACCTACACCGCGCGCGCGGCCGAGAAGTTGCGGAGCGGCCGCCTTCTCGCAGGGTGCCTCCATGTGTTTGTCTCCACGAATCCGTTTTCACGCCAGCGGCCGCAATACCATGCCGGGGCGCAGATCTCCCTCGGGGTGCCGAGCAACCACACGCCGCACTTGATCGACGCCGCGCTGGGGCTCCTGCGCGGGCTCTATCGTCCGGCGCACCACTACAAGAAGACCGGGATTTTTGTGACCGAGCTTGTCGCCGAAGGGGATCGTCAACCCGACCTGTTCGAGGACGCGGAGGAAATCGCGCGCCGACGGAGTGTCGATGCGCTGGTCGATGGGTTGAACCGCCGCCTCGGCCGGAATGCCATTCGCTACGCCTCGATGGGGCTCGATGCGAAGTGGGCGATGCGTCAGGGAAACCGCTCCAAGCGGTTCACCACGAGTTGGGACGAGTTGCCGGTGGCGAAGGCGTAGGGCGGGCAGCCAGTGGGATCACAATTGGCTGTCCCCAACAGCAGTGCTGGAGCGACCCGCGAAGTGGAATGGTCCGGGAGGCGCCCAGCGCATGGTTTTGGAGGCGTCGGCGAAGATGTATTTCGTCTTGCTGCCGAGTTGGACGAGGATGACCTCGCGGCCGTTCATGGTTCCGCTGGAAACGAGGCAACGCCCGGCGGCGTTGGTGAATCCGGTTTTCATGCCGGTGTATTCCGGGGATGCGGCCAGGAGCTTGTTGGTCGCCTCGAGGCGGGTGACGCGGCCGTTGTTGTGGCGGAAGAGGGAGTTCTGCTTGAGCATCATCTCGCGCAGCGCAGGCACCCTGTAGGCGTGGTAGGCGATGCGGGCGATGTCGCGGGCCGTCGAGTATTGAGCGGCGGGGAGTCCGTTGCTGTTTGCGAAGTAAGAGGAGGTCGCACCGAGGGAGGCGGCGGTGGTGGTCATTTGGGCGGCGAAGGCGGATTCCGATCCGCTGTGATCGCGGGCAAGGGCGGCGCAGGCGTCGTTGGCGCTTTTGACAATGATCGCCTCGAGGAGTTGGCGGCGGGTGTAGCGTTCGCCCACCTTGAGGTTCAATTTGATCGGCTCGGCCAGGGTTTCCGGGCGGGCGATGGTGACGGTTTGGTCGAGGTTTCCGTTTCGGGCGACGAGGAGGGCGGTGAGGAGTTTCTGCGTGCTGGCGACCTGGCGGCGCGCGTCGGCGTTTTTCTGGAAGAGGACCTCGCCCGAGCGGGCGTCGATGAGGATCGCCGACTCGGCTTTGACCTGCGGTGCGTTCGCTGGCCAGATGGCGGGATTGCCTATCGGCGCAGCGGCGACAGGCGGGCGGACGTAGGGTTCCGCGCGGCGGACGGCGGGTTCAGTGAGCGTGGAACAGGCCGGGAGGAGGAGCGCGACGGCGGCGGCGGTGGCGATTCGGAGAACGTTCGGCATGGACGCGGTTTTAGCGAAATTCGCGCTGTCGGGACACAGTTTTAACCCGAATCCAGCGGAATTGACCACAGAGCGCACAGAGCACACAGAGATAACCTGTTTACACGTTCATGAACATTCAGCCTTTTGTGCAATCTCCATGAAAACCCCAAGGAATCCTGTGAATCCTTTCCATCCTGTCATCCTGTTTAAAAATCCGTTTTCGGAGCCTGCACCGGGGGGGTGGTGTTGGATTTGAGGATGGTCGGTGTGGCCGGGCGAACAGGGACGGCGACGAGGGAGATGTCCTGTTCGAGGTGTTTGCCCAGCCCGATTTGGGAGGCGCTTGCGAGCCAGTGGGTGGATTTCTCGAGGGAGGGGAGCTTCGAGATGGCGCGGTTTTCGTCGATGAGGCGGACGGCTGTGGCATCGATGGCCACGGGGTCGCGGCTCATGAAGAGGGTGTGGTGGTCGAGGAGGAATCCGGGATTTGGAAACGGGCCGCCGGCGTATTGGAGGCGAAGGGCGTCGAGGATGGTGAGCACGACCTTGTCGTGGATCATGGCATCGGCGTAAATCTCGGCGAGGTAGGGGTCGCCGTGGTCCGGTGCGCGTGTGAAGCGGCGCCAATTGTCGATGTTCGGGATCGTCATGTTGGCGATCGCGCCGTTCAGGCCGGTGAGGAAGCTGTCCATGAGGCTGGGAATATTGATGACCTTGTCGACCTGCTGGCTGAGGATTTTCGAGTAGTGGCTGGTGCTGCTGAGTTGCTCGCCACCCGAGAGGAGACGTTCCACTGGCGATCCGTCATCGACCCCGAACTTGCTGTCGCCCCAGATCAGGCGGCCGATCACGGGAGCGGTGACCTGGGATTGGGGATCGTAGCCATCATGGTGGTCCGTCCACCGGAGGCGGTAGAGCGGGGATTCCGTGGAGAATCCCGCCGCGAGCAGGTCCGACTTGTTGCGGTCCCAGACGATGATGTTCGACGCCGGAACGCCCGCCTCGCGGAGTCCTCTGGCGACAGCCTCGACGACTGCGGGCCTTGTGCCGCCGACAGCACCGCCCGAAGCGGCGACCTTGATGCCCACGCGGTCGGTTGGTTTCACGAGTGTGCCCCAAGCGGCTGCCGGGGTGGGGGTGCCGGTAAGGCGGCAGACGAGGGCGTCCACCATGCGCTGGACGATGCGGGGGTTCACCGCAGGGCCTGCGACAGAGTTCGAGTCCATGGCGAAATACACCGTCGACTTCGCTGCGGGAGGTTGGGGCTGGGCCGAGGCGGGGAGGGTGAAACAGCACAAGGCTGCACCGAAGGCTGCGAGAAGGCGGGCGAGGGCAATGGGCCGTTTTTTTGCGGTCAGGAAATGCACGACGGCGGCAAGCTTATGTCCGGAAGGCTTGGCGGACAAGTGGCGGCGGGAAAATCACACCGGGTGGCTGGTTGTCACCGGCACCTCGATCGCCTCGCAGACGTCGCGCCAACCTGGAAAATTCCAGGTGTTCGGAAATCCGCGGCATTGGAGCGGTTTGACGGGTTGGATGCGGCAGTCGCGGCCCTCGAGGAACACGCAGGATTCGTCCGGGTTGTCGATCAAGGCGAGGCCGTCGCGGCGCGGGCGCAGGCGGGTGAAGTTCTGGATGAAGGCATGCTCGTCCATGCCCAGAAACCCGGCGATGGCGGTGATGTCGGCATCGGTGAGTTTCACAAACCCCGGCCAGCGGCAGCAATTCGTGCAGCGTTGGCAGGCGTAGCGGACGTCAGTCCCCGAGGCGTTTTCCCGGCAGGAGGTAGTTGACGGCATAATCGCGGACGGCGTCCTCGAGGGAGGTCATGGGGCGCACGTAGCCCGTTTCGCGAATCTTCGAGATGTCCGCGCAGGTGTGGTATTGATACTGGTGGCGGATGCTTTCCGGCATGTCGATGTATTCGATGTTCGGTTCCTTGCCGAGGGCGGAGAAGAGAGCTCCGGCGAGGTCGTTCCAAGTGCGGGCAACACCGGAACCGATATTGTAGAGGCCGCCGGCGTCCTCGTTTTCCGCGAGGTGGAGGGTCATTTCCACGGCATCCTTCACGTAGACGAAATCGCGCATCTGGCCACCGTCCGGGTATTCCGGCTTGTGGCTTTTGAAGAGGCGGATGCGGCCTGTTTCCTGAATCTGGTCGAACGCCTTGCAGACGAGGCTGCGCATGTCGCCCTTGTGGTATTCATTTGGGCCAAATACATTGAAATATTTGATCCCAACGATCTCGGGAAGAATCTCCTCGCGGCAGGCGTAGAGGTCGAAAAGGTGCTTCGAGTAGCCGTAGAGATTCAAGGGACGGAGTTTTGAAAGGTCCTCAGACTTGTCATCCATGCCCGCCGAGCCGTCGCCGTAGGTCGCCGCAGAGGAGGCGTAGACGAAGCGGGAGCCGGAAAAGAGGGACCAGCGGCAGAGGTCCTTCGTGTAGGCGTAGTTGTTTTCGAGGACGAAATCGGCATCGGTGACGGTGGTCGACGAGCAGGCACCAAGATGGAAGACCGCGGCGAAGCGGCCAAAATGGTCCGGATCCTCCTCGATGCCCTCCATGAATTCATCCGCCGGGACATAATCCTCGAAAGAGAGGGGCAGGAGGTTGCGCCATTTTTCGTCCTCTCCGAGGCGGTCGGTCACGATGATTTGGTCGATGCCGCGCTGGTTGAGGGCGTGGACGAGGGCGCTGCCGATGAAGCCCCCCGCGCCGGTGACGAGCACACGGGCTTTTTCGTGGAGGAGGGCGTCGTTCGGGTTCAGCTTTTTCTCGCCCGAGTGGCGGGAGCGGGTGGATCGGGGGGGGACTTTGAATGGTGTGTTGTATGAGGCCATGGCGTGGTGTTGGGGGGATCAATCCAGATGAATCCCCAAGGTTTTGAAGGTTTCGTCAAAGAGCGAGCATTTCGGGCCGAAGATGTATTTCGCGCCGCGCACGTATTCGCGCGCCTTCGAGGTGTTCCCGCGTTTGTTTTCCCAAGCGGCGTGGGCGTAATACCACGCTGGAGAGTCGCCCGGGTATTTGATCGCCTGCATGATTTTTTTTGCGCGTTCGTCCTCGCCGAGCAGCATGTCGCAGAGGGCCACTTTGAACTGGAGCAGTTCGTGGCGGGAGTCGTCCGACCGCATGGCCTGGAAATGCTCGCGGGCCGCGCTGTAGTTTTTTTGGAGGAAGTGGAGTTCGCCGATATTGTATTGGGAGGGAAAAAAGCCCGGTTCCACCTCGAGCGATTTCTCAAACACGCTACGCGCCGTCACGTAGTCCCCCTTTTTTGTGTAAACAGAGCCGATGAGATTGAGCACCAGCGGGTCGTTCGGACGCTGCGCGTTGATCACGTCGAGTTTTGCCAGAGCCTCGTCGTAGTCCTCGTTTTCAAAGTCCTTGAGGATCGCCTCGAGGGCGTTCTCCGAGCGCATTTCCTCGTCTGGTTGCGAGATTTGGGCATGGACGCACCCCGCAAGAGCCAAAACCAGCAACGAAACAATGCGCGTCATTCGAATCCAAAGCTTGCTGGGGGATTGCTTGGTCATCAATCCAAAACAAAAGCGGGTTGCATGGCGCTGGAAAAAGGCTTTGCCATGGTGCGGCGGCGAGGGCACAAACTTCGCGCTTCATGGCATTTTTAATTCAAGCAAACGAGGGAGCGGATCCGGTCATTTTACCGTTGGGCAGGTCGGTGTTGCTTATTGGCAGGGATGACGAGTCGAATCTGTATCTCGAGGCCTCCGAGATTTCCAAAAACCACGCATCGATCCTCGGAACGGAGGGTGGATATTTACTCAAGGACAATGGCTCCACGAACGGCACGATCGTCAACGGGGATAAAGTCTCCGAGCGCCGGTTGGAGCACGGAGACACGATCCAATTCGGTCCTTATCATTTCCGCGTAGACCTTCGGAATCCGTTGCCTGAAACCCCTGCTTCCATGGAGCAGACCGAGGTCAAGCACTCGGGCAATTCCTACACGAATCTCATCAAGTTGAAGGAGATCAAAGGGGCCGAGAAATCCGGCCAATTGCGTGTCGCGGTTTCCCCGAAGGAGCCGCTGGCCGCGAGGCCCGTGGTCGATCTTCCCTGCGCCGGACTGCTCGCCACGATGAGCGCCGACGAGCGGCGGATTCTTGCCGGCTTGGGATCGATGAGGAAGGCGAATGCCGGCAGCACAATCGTGCAACAGGGCAGCGAGATGAACGAGTTGATCCTGATCCTGAGCGGCAGTCTGGAGGCACGTCTCGAGGGTGCGACCAGGGCCTTGGGACGGATCGAGTCCGGTGATTGGATCGGGGAGTTGAATGTATTCGACCCGGCCGGGGCCGGTTGCTCGGTTGTCGCGCTTGAGGACACAACGTATTGGGCGATTTCGCGGTCGAATCTGGAAGGCTTCCTCAGCAGCAACCAGCGGGCCGGCATTCAGCTCCTTGTCGGCTTGGCCAACACCCTTGGCAAACGCCTCCGCCAATCGCTCGATGGTGCGATGCTTGTCAAGAAGCCCCGGTCGGTTTTCCCGTGGATCGTCGCCTCCGCGGCGACCAGTGTTGCGATTTTGGCGGGTATTGGATTTTTCAACGAGCGGCAGAATACCGGATTTCGGGTAGCCGAGATGTCCTCGCTGATTTCCGAGAGGAATGCGGAATTGAAGTCCGCGCAAGAGCGGTTGAGGAAGCTCGAGACGACCTTGAGCCGAAGGGAACCCTCCCGTCCCGAGGTGCGTCCGCCCCAGTCCGTTCAAACAAAACAACCCGAATCCCCGGTCAATCCGGCACCGAAGAAGGACGCGCCGCCAAGACCTCCCGAGCGTCACGCCGCCGAGCGGTCCGTGCCTGCAGGGAAGCAAGTCCCGGCATCCGCATCGACTCCGGTTGCCGGTGGCATTGCCTATCCGCCGGAAGTTATCGTCACCAAGAAGACCCAAGTTCCGCTCGCAACGGGCGGAGTTTCCAGTGGCAGTCTGACCCTTTCCGAGGGAGTCGAGTTGATGGTGCTCGGCGAGGAGGGCGGGGATGTCATCGTCGAGATCGGCGGTGCCTCGAAGAAAATCCCCAAAAGCAACACGAATTTCTCTGCCGCGCTCGCCGAGGCGATCGCCAACCCACCCGCACCAACTCCGACCCCCGCGCCATCGAAGAAGGAAACTGTGCAATCCTCGCCCGCTCCCAAGCCGACAGAGACGCCTTCCATGGAGGAAGTGCCGAGTGGTCCCGTGACGGCGGAGGACTTGTCGCAGATTGTCGGAATGGTGAAACTTTTGAACGTGCTCGAGGAAGTTCAGAACCTGAAAGGTGCCAGCAAGAGCGCGGTTTCGAGGTTTGTGAAGATGCAGGAACCCAAGTGGGAGAAGGCCGCCGGGAGCGCCTCGGAATTGCTCGGTCGCGGGGAGGTCCCGCAGGACTACAGCGAGTGGCTCACGAAGTTCATCGAGGCTTCGAAGATGTTCAACACCGTCCGATTTCCACTGTTGGAAAAACAATTGAGCGAACTCGACCGGGAGTGGGTGACATTTCAGGCCAGGGATGCCGTGACCAAACCACAATCGTCACCGTAGCTGGCGGCGACAGGGTTCAGGGAAAAAGCTCCACGCCGAATTTCTTCGCCACCAGCGCGGTGAGAATGAAGCAGACGAAGGTAAGCAGGGCGCTCCACGCCAACGCCCACCAAAATCCCGTGCCCTTGTGGAGAAGCCAGGGGAGGAGCAGGAACATCGGCATCGTCGGGATCACATACCAGAAGGTGTAGAAGGCATGGTTGGAAAGTTTCTCGGTGTCCTGTTTTTCGATGTGCATCCAGACCATGACCATGATGGTGACGAACGGCAGCGAGGCGATGAGGGCGCCGAGGCGGTCGCTTCGCTTGGCGATTTCAGATACCAACACGATCACGAAGGCGGTGACCGCGTATTTGGTGATGAGAAGCATCATGGCTTCCGGATTGGTTGATCAGGCCTTGAGCACGATCCGGTAGCGCGGGCTGCCGTGCTCGAGGAGGTCGAGGGCGGCATTCGCGTCGGACATGTTGAACTCCTGCACGATCGGGGCGATCTGGTGGCGGGCACAGAATTCGAGCATCTTCGCGGTGGTCGCGGGGCTGCCGAGAGGCGATCCCGAGATGCTGCGTTGAGCCATGATGAGGGGAAATGCGCCGACCGGGATGGGTTCGAGGACGGCTCCCACGGTGTGGAGGCGGCCGCGGGGAGCGAGCGCATTGATATAGTCGCTCCACTCCAAGGGCACGTTGACAGTGCTCATGATGAAATCGAAACGGCCCGCCTCGGCCTTGAGTGCGGAGGCGTCGCGGGAATTCACCACTCGGTGGGCGCCGAGGGAGGCGAGTTCGGCGGATTTGTCAGGGTTGGACGAGAAGGCGGTGACCTCGCAGCCCCATTTGTTCAAAAATTGCAGGGCCAGATGTCCGAGGCCTCCGATGCCGATCACGCCCACGCGATCGGTGGGGCGGACATCGAACTCGAGGATCGGGTTGAAGACGGTGATGCCGCCGCAGAACAGCGGACCGGCGGATTCACCCGGGAGAGCGTCAGGAAGCGGGGTGGCCCAAATCCAGTGGGTGCGGACCAAATCCGCGAAGCCGCCATGGCGGCCGACGATCGTGCCCTCGCCGGTGGAGCAGAGGTTTTGATCGCCGCCGATGCACTGTGGGCAGGTCATGCAGCTTCCCGAGAACCAGCCGAGGCCCACGCGGTCGCCGGGTTTCAGGGATTTGACCATCGACCCCACTTCCTCCACGCGTCCGACCACCTCATGGCCCGGCACGATCGGGTAGGCCGACATGCCCCACTCGTTGCGGAGCATGCTGAGGTCGGAGTGGCAGATGCCGCAGAACTCGACACGGATATCGACATGCTCCGGGCCGATGTCCGGCAGTGAGTATTCAAAGGGTTCGAGAGGGGATGTTGGATTCTTGGCGGCAAAGGCGTGGACGGTTTTCATAGCGGGCGGATGATGGGCATGGGCGGGGGTGGGGATCAAGTGGATCCGCTATCGGAATCCAGAGAGAGTCCAGGCGGCGGTGCCTCGCCGAGAAGGCCGGTGCGGTCCGCCGAAGCGAGGGGGACCGCCTCGTGGAGAACGCGTCGGCGGACGTCGGTGATGTCCCATTTCCGGAGCAGGTCGTCGATGAGGTGTCGGGTCGGTTTCGGAATGTCGATGGCTCGGAGGCCAGTGAGGCGGGCGGCGCGGAGCCACGCGGCGGCGGCTTCGGGTCTGATCGATTCGCCGGGATCGATGTCCGCGAGTTGGTCGAAGATTTCCTCCGCGAGATCGGGGCTGAGGACTTGTTCCGGGCCCGCGTGAATGAGGAGGCGGGAGAGGAGGCGTCCGAGGGCCTTCCAGTAGGCAGGGTTTTGGG
>CAZRLX010000045.1:0-2181 GCA_964601115.1 uncultured Chthoniobacter sp.
TTGTCGGCGATGCCATCCTCTTTTTTGAGCAGCTCCTCATCGCCGGGCTTCGCGTTGAAGAGGCAGACGAATTGCAGTCCGTTGCCATAGGCGAATGGCATGTAGCGCAGGTCCTGAATCATCACCCGTTCGATGTTCACGCAGGCGATGCGGCCGTTGGCCACGACATAGTCATACCAGGCCTGAGGATAAGCCTCGGTGAGTTCCCCGCTGTTCCACATGCCCTCGTTGAGATTCGCCTGCCAGAAGGCGAATTTCGGGTCGCTCAGTGGTCCGCCGATTCCCCAGAATCCGTGGGTGTAGATGTTGTCGAACACAGGATCGGAGGGAAATTCGACCTTGCCGTTGTCGATCTTGATCGTGCCGCGGCCGAGCCCGGCGCGGTAGGCCCGCACCTGCTGGGCAAAATACGCGCCGTAGTTTTTCAGAGCCCACTCGGCCTCTTCGCGCGAAATGCCATCCTCGGGATCGAGTGTGATGCCATCCTTCTTCGCGAGTTCGCGGGTTTGTTGATTGGCCTCGAGCCCATAGCCAGGGCCCATCTCGGCATAAATCACGCCAGTGGGCAGCTTCGCTCCGCCGAGTTCCAATGTGGCGCGGCGATCCACCAGATAGCGGGTGAGGCGTTCGATGCGGAGGTTGTTGATTTTATTGAGATGCGGATCGTTTCGTGTCGGCCAGAGCGAGCTTCCCCATTGGTTCGGGAAGGAGGGATTGTAGGTCTTGGTTTCGGCGTTGTAGCTGATGCCTTCGTATTGAAGATCGGAAAAATACCCGCCGCGTCCATCCATGCCCGTGGCAGCGCCACCCCACCAGGAGCTGAACATCAGATGATAGGGCAACCCAGTCGCCGCCGAGATTTCCAGCGTGTCGTCGATCGATTTTTGCCCCTCTGGACGGGAACGCAGAGTGTAGGCGACGCTGCCCATCAAGCCCAACTCGTAGGATTGCATTCCTCCGTATTTTTGCTCGAGCGCCTCGACGACCTTCATTTTCTGCTCGGGGTTCTTCTTGAGATCGACAGCCACCCCCGCGAGTTGCGGCGAGAGGCCGAGAATGAATCCCATTTTGCCCGGTTCGATGTCTTGCGAAGCCGCCAGCGCCTTGAAGTCCGAATAGGCCCACACCTCCGCGAGGCAAAACGGAACGCCGGATTCGCTCTGGATTCGAATGCGCATCTTCCCGTCCGCCGGAACCAGCGCACGATCCACCTCCACGAAAAAATGATTCGGCCCCGATCCGGACTCCTCGTAGTTGCGGAAGTAGACCTCCTTGCCCGAAACAAAGATTCGGTAGCCGAACACGCCCGTTTGGCGGTTGTGAATCTCACGGAATTCCAGTGTCAATGGCCCCTTCGATGCGCGCAACTCAGCGGGCGGCATCTTCAAGTCGAACTCGAGAGTGGCATCACGCCCTTTGAGTTCGCGGGCGGTGTAGCGGCGCTCGAGGACGCCCAGCTTCGAATCGATCTGCACGACCCGTGATTCGCCGGATGCGATCTTCAAGCCATGTGACTTCTCGCTGGAGGGGTTTCCAAAAACCAAGTGATCGGAAATTCGCGATGCGCCCGGAGCAGCATAAGCAATCGTTGGCAATATGAGGGCAAGAAAGAGCCCGAGGCGTGTGCGTGGTTTCATAGGGTCGTTGGTTGGTTGGAAATCCAGTCCGCATCAATGAGGCGGGGGGCTTTGACGCCGTGAATATTCGGCGAGGATTCGTCCACACCGGCGACGCGGTCGATAACGCGGCCAGCGACGGCGTCGAAAAATCCCCACACAGCCACACCACGCGGGTAGAAGTGGAGGTTGTTGCCGCCGAAGGTTTCGAAAAACAGGGCCGGCGCCTGCGCGTTGGTGGTCAGTTGCCAGTTCCAGTAGCGCTCGGAGAGATGCCGGAAATCGAGCCCCCGGTAGAAGGCGGCGATGTCGCGGAGCATGTTCATGGAAATCCAGCCGGGCTTCGCGGAAACGCCCGCCAAACCATCCTGCAGGCCGCCGAGCGCGTATTCGGAGGCCTCGTAATCACTGTGGGAGCACCCGTATTCACACAAGCAGGCCTCCGCGGCACTTGCCAAATCCGTGACAATTCGCGACTCGTCGAGACCCGTGGAAAAGCCCACCATGTCGAGCGGCGCGAGGCCGTTTGCCGTGTAGATGTGCGAGCCATCCCACCCGGGAACGA